>CAZHNW010000003.1:24580-95470 GCA_964534225.1 uncultured Leptospirales bacterium
ATTCCCATGACTGTCAAGGTCGGTGATGTTGTATTGTATGGAAAATATTCTGGTTCTGAAATCAAGTATGAAGACAAAGAGTATCTCATTCTTTCAGAAAGCGACGTTCTGGCAATAATCGACTAAGGAAAAAAAGAGTAAAAAAAGTCTATTAAGAGGATAAAAATGGCAAAAATTTTACAGTATAACGAAGAAGCACGACGATCAATTTACGAAGGTGTACAAAAGCTTGCTGATGCGGTTCAGGTTACCCTCGGGCCACGCGGACGCAATGTAGTTATTGACAAAAAATTCGGCTCACCCACCGTAACAAAGGATGGTGTTACTGTAGCAAAGGAAATCGAACTCGAAGAGCCCTTTGAAAATATGGGCGCCCAGATGGTAAAGGAAGTTGCCACCAAGACTAACGATATCGCCGGTGATGGAACCACAACCGCAACTATCCTTGCTTCAGCGATTTACCGTGAAAGTCTCAAGAATGTTACAGCAGGCGCAAACCCTATGAGCCTCAAACGTGGTATAGACAAGGCGGTTGAAGCAGCCGTTAACTATATTGCCAATACCGCACGCGAGATTGTCGATAAAAAGGAAATTGCACAGGTAGCATCTATTTCCGCGAACAATGACAATGAAGTGGGTGAACTGATTGCCGACGCTATGGATAAGGTTGGTAAAGACGGCGTTATTACAGTAGAGGAAGCCAAGTCTATTGAAACGCACCTTGAAGTTGTTGAAGGTATGCAGTTTGATCGCGGATACCTTTCACCCTATATGGCAACTGATGCTGATACAATGACAGCAGTACTTGAAGATGCCCTGATTCTCATTCATGACAAAAAGATTTCTTCAATGAAAGACCTTCTCCCCGTTCTTGAAAAAGTTGCACAGGCGGGTCGCCCCATTCTTATTATCGCAGAAGATCTTGAAGGCGAGGCCCTTGCCACAATCGTTGTTAATACCCTGAGAAAGACCATTACCGCTGTTGCCGTTAAGGCTCCCGGGTTTGGTGACAGGAGAAAGGCAATGCTCGAAGATATTGCAATCCTGACACAGGGACAGGTCATTTCTGAAGAACTCGGTATGAAACTCGAAAACGCATCAGTTGAAATGCTGGGTAAAGCGAAGAAAGTTATCGTTGATAAGGAAAACACTACTATTATTGAAGGTTCAGGAAGTCAGAGCGAAGTTCAGGCCCGTATAGCACAGATTCAGAAACAGATCGAAGAATCCACATCAGATTATGATATCGAAAAGCTTCAGGAAAGAAAGGCTAAACTCGCCGGTGGTGTTGCTGTTATCAATGTTGGTGCTGCCACTGAAATTGAACTGAAAGAAAAGAAGGCTCGTGTTGAGGATGCACTTTCGGCAACCCGTTCAGCAGTTGAAGAGGGAATTGTACCCGGCGGTGGACTTACTCTCGTTAATTCACAGAAGGCTATCATAGAAATGAGTGAGACCCTTGACGGTGATGAAAAGATCGGTTGTGAAATTATTGTCAAGGCCGTTGAAGCTCCCATGAAGCAGATTGCTTTCAATGCCGGCCTTGAGGGGTCGGTCATTGTCGAAAAGGCGAAAAGTGAAAAAGAGGGGATTGGTTTTAATGCCTATAAAATGGAATGGCAGAATCTTATGAAAGAGGGTATCATTGATCCGGCCAAGGTCGTTCGTACCGCTCTTCAGAATGCTGCTTCTGTTTCAGGTATGATGAGTACCACCGAAGTCCTCATTACCGAAAAGGAAGAAGATAATCCCATGCCTCCAATGCCCGGTGGAATGGGCGGCGGAATGCCGGGAATGATGTAAAAATTCTTCGCATTAAATTAAAGAAATGGGGAGTCCCGAAAGGGGCTCCCCATTTTTTTAATATTCGACTTTTAGAGTAGCTCCCTTCGTTTCCCCACGAGGAGAAGAAGTCCTCTTATCAGATCCTTTCCTCCAGGCGGCATTTCAGGCCCCGCTATAACCATTAAGGTTCCCTGAAAAAATACCGATGTTAAGATAAGCAGGTATAGACACAGGTGTGGAGTGATGCCGCAAAATTCAGAAAATGAAATAATTGAGGTTCCTAACAGGTTTAATGATCCCTTTGCCTTTGAAGAGATCATTAATTTGCAGGAATTTATTCTTGAGAAAGGTTTTATCCTGGATATGGGCAAAATCAGTTTTATTGAACCCTTTTCAATGGTATCTTTTCTTCTTCTTGGAAGGAATTTTCTAAGAAGCAGGGGGGAGAAACTGAAACTGGTTAATATTCCCTTATCAGTTCACCAGTACCTTGCTCGTATGGATTTTTTTAAACATGGTCTGTACCAGGTGGCGGACCCTTTAAATGAACGGTTTCTTTTGAAACGGTCACAGGCAAGCAGGCGTTTGATCGAAATGACGGAGATTCCGGCGAAGGAAAGGGAGAGTGTGCGTGTTATTACCGGGGTAATTGATGAATTCAGGAAAAGGGGACCCCAGATTCTCCGTTTCTGGATGCACAGGGAACTGGTTGATTATTTTGTTACGGTCATATCAGAGCTCTGCCAGAATGTATTTGAGCACAGTATGGATTCAGGCTATTTTGCAGTGCAGACCTACGCTACGGGACGTGAGAATATCTTCAGGCTGGTCATTGGAGATTCTGGTATTGGTATACGGCAAAGTTTTGAGAATCGTAATAAAAAAATAAAATATGCGTCAACAGCGGAACTGATAGAAAGGGCCCTGACTACACCGATTTCATCGAAAAGGGATTTTGGTTTTGGCCTCTGCCAGGTTAATTCTATCATCGAAAGACTCAGGGGAACCCTCTACATTCGATCAGGGGATGCATCGGTGACAGGCCTTTATCGGAACAGAAAAGAAGGGCGGCCCTTCATTTTTCAGAAAAATGGTATTAATACTTTTAACGGGACTCAGATATCAATATCTTTGAGTGCATGAAGGAAATATGGAAGTTAAAATCGGAAATTTATCAAAAAAGAACAGGCAGAAGAGCAGTGATCTTATTACGCGTCCTGTTGGCAGAAATATGTATAAAAAAGTAACTGAGTCAATGAAAATAATCAGTGAAGGAGAGGTTGTTGTTCTTGATTTTGAAAATATCAGGGTTATTGATTCATCATTCATTGATGAATTCATTGTACGGCTTATTATGGACTCGGTAAATAAAGGGAACTTTTATGTCAAGTTACGCAATATATCGGACATTGCAGAAATTAATATATCCTCGGTGTTGAAGTCCTACAGTCAGTTCGATAAAAAAATTGTTGTAATGACCGAAGATATCTGCCTGAATAATAATTTTTATATCGGGGACCTCCTTTCTGATGAAAGCGATGTGATTAATTTTCTCAGGATTAACAGAGAAGTTTCTCTCGAGGATATAATTGCCGCTACGGGTCTGCCTGAAGAGCGGGCAAAGGTTGCCCTTGTAACCCTTGTTGAAATGAGGCTTGTCAGGACTGTTGAAAATGGTATATACAGTATAGTATAGTGTAAATGGTAATTTATGAAGGGGCAAAGAACAAAGGGAAAAACTAAAAAAAAAGATGACAGCCTTTTTGGTCTGCTTTCTACCTACAAGGCACAGGTGACCTATCTTCGGGTGTTGATAAACGAGGATGAAAGCAAAATGGTGCTGCAGTTAACTGATAATCCAGGAAAATGGCCGGACTTGAACCTGGAGAGATGGCAGGGGTATCGCATGGTGCGAAGGCTTGAACTGGATATCGATAAAATGTTGATAAAATATATCTACCCATGGCATCTTATAAAGATCATGGGGCCTCTTCTCGGTATCAAGGTGCCGCCTGAGAAGGTGATGATTGAAAACAGCCTCCAAGAAGAAAATATTCTTTCACTGCATTTCCCGTTGAAATACAGTAAAAAGGTTTTTCAGGGTGTAAAAAAGCTGGTTTCTCTTACTCCCCAGAAAAAGTATGAGATATTAGAGAAATGTATTATTGAAACTCAGGAAGAGTGATATGTCAGAACAGTTTGATTCATTAAATGAAAAGACCCGCCTTATTGAGATGTCTATGAAATATGTCGATGGTGACATGGAAAAGGCAAAGGCTATGGCGGCAGGACAGTATCTTGATAACGTTGCAGTGAAGGCAAAGTTTTTCATGCAGCAATCAGGGAAGTCAGGCATGTTTTTTGCATTTTTTAATATATTCGATGAGTATATTTCCTATGTTGAATCAGTTGTAGTGCAGAATGACAGTATCTATGAAAAGGTAAGGATTTTTGATGACTGGAAGTCTCTCTTTTCTGACATGAATGCCTACAAACAGGGAGGAGACTTTCTGGATATGAACAATCTTCCTGACCTTCTTATAGATGGAATGGTAGAAAGGGATATTTTTCCTCATGTTCAGGAGAGCAACCTCGATGAACTCACGCGCAACATACAACTTATCCTGAAACAGGTCCTGGAAGAAATGAATGTTCAATGCCAGGTGGAGATAGAACCGACAAGTTCACTGGCAATGGAACTGGGGGGTATCCCCCTGGTGACACCTCATGGTTCGGAGACGGCACAGGAGGAAACGTCCGCACCAGACATTCCGGAAGAAACCGAGTTCGAACGCCGTATACGTACAATTGAGGAAGAGGCAAATTTTGTTGTAGAGGGAACATCCATTGTTGCGCCTGTTAAAGGGAAATATATCAATGATATCCAGGTGGGTGAAAAGCTTATGGTTCTTCTTCCCGGCAAGGATCCTGTTTCCCGTAAAATTTTAAGCGTACTCCATGCTGTCGATTCAGACGGGCGTATTTCTCCCATCAAGGGGCGGGTCAAAGAAAAGGTCTCAATGGAAAAATCAGGATATATTCTCTATGCCCTGGTTGCCAAGGGTGTTCTTGCCAGGCTGACCGAAGAAGAAAATGTCAAAATTCGTATGGAGACCGGGGAAGAAACAGCAGCTCCTGAAAAAGAGAGCAAGATAATCTATCTCATGATTTTTCTGCTTCTTCTTATTATTATCGCTGGTATTGTACTCTTTACCCTGTTATGATTTTTCAAAGGGGGAAGTTTATACCTTTTGTTTTCCTTCTACTCTGCTCTGCAGTGACAGCCCGTATGCCGGGCTGGAAGTTTTTCATGGATGGAGAGGGAAACAGTTATTATATAAACCCTGCAAACAGGATTATTATTACAGAAAAAATTGATAATTTGTCCCGTCCGGTTTCAGTGCGGGGACTTGATTATTACTCTGCTGTTTCAAAAGAACTTCTTAAAAACCATCGTCCGATAGATGCTTTGCGTATTGCAAGAACAATCCTTGCAATGGAACCCTTTGACATGAGAATCGTCAGGGCCCAGGAAAAGGCATCACAGCTTAAAAGCAGAATTATGAGACGCAATGGCACGCGCTTTGTGAAAATGAACCGTCTTGCCTCTCCCCTCCTGTATCGCAACAGCCATGACAGGGTCGTACTTGTGAATGAAAATATGCACTATTCATTTGAAACAACTGGCATGGTCACGGTAATCAGAAAACGGGTCAGGGTGAAACCGTCATATATCCACCAGGGAGTACTTCTGGGAATATCCTTTGAAAAGATGGAAAAACAGAAAAATGATATCGGGACTGTTTTTGATTGCCTCATGGCCGTTGACGCAGAAAAGTTCGGGCAGGTCATTGTGAGTCTTGAAGAACTTGAAAAATCATGGGAAAGGCGGATTATTCTTACTTCTGGAAACAAAAAAATTTTCCTTAAGAAAGAAAAGGCAGTTGTTTACCGCTACACTGTAGACAGTACCATACGTTACTCCGGGTATGAAGGGTATATCATTAATGGAAATATCGGCTATGCATGGAAGATTATAGCCCCGGCGGTGCGAATGAATGAAATTGGTGAAAATATAAAAAATCTTGCAGACTCATTGAAAATAAGCCGTATATCATCACGGTAATCGGTTGTTACACTGTTAGATAAGAAAATGGGATGGATCTCAGCGGGCCTTTATTTTGCTTTCAGAATGAATAAGGGCTGTCTCTCCGCAGTTTTCCTTGTCTTTACAGTTAATACAGTCTTTCCATATCTTTTCCGGGAGGCTTCCCTTGGGGACTTCAATAAAACCGTTTTTTTTAAAGAAATCAGGTGCATAGGAAAGGGCAAATATTCGGTAATCTCCATCTTTTTTTATGGCAGCAATCATGGCTTCAAGGAGATGGGTTCCTATGGAAAGACCCGCGTATTCGAGCCTGACAGCCAGGGACCTGATTTCGATCAGTTTTTGCCCGTAATCGAAACGAGCAATTATTCCGACTATCTCTTTTTCATTTTTAGCAACGAGAAAGCTGTCTATGTATTCCCTGATTTCATCGACGGGACGTTCGAGTATGATTCCTTTGCGGGCATACTCGTTCATAATGGTACTTATCTCTTCAGCATCCTCTTTTGAAGGTGAAGAGATAAAAATGAAGGTTGGCTTTTTCACAATCTGTTCTTTCCAGGTTTATTTCCGTTTTACGATACGAGAACTGGAAGATATTGAATAGTGCGTGTACGAGTCAAGTTTTTTCAGGGTTTTGCGGGCTTTATTTATAGACTCAAAGGGCCCGGTGTAGACCCGGAAATATCCCTTTAAAGAGGCACGGGAAAGAATTACTGTGTGGCCCTTTTTGCTGAGATATGATGCGATGGCACGGGCGTCCTTTTCTTTATAGGATTTACCAACCTTTATTGCAAAGGGGTATTTCTCCATGGGGAAACGGCTTTGCCGGGTTGCCGCCTCGGCGCTGCGGGTTTTAACCAGGGATGAAACCTTTTTTGACAGGGAGTTCATGGCGTTATAGGTGGCATCATCGACGATGGGTGTTTTGCCTCCCCCTGCGAATTTGATACCGATGGCAAGCCCGGTGGTAAAACAGATGATGCAAAGGGCTGAAATAAGAAAAATGACCCTGCTTGCCCTTTTTTTTGCTTTTTCCTGGTCGCGTGTATAGATCCCTGACATGCGGGGAAAGTATTCAGGGTCAGATTTTTCGAATTGGGGGGAGAGTTCCCTGGCGTGAGAACCACTGTAAAAATCGATGTTCTGCATTGAAATCCTCAGCTGTATCAAAAATGGTAAGAATTGTTCCTGTTCTTACTATTCATTCGACATAATAAGAAAAAAGCATGAGAATTTTGCCTTCATGGGCAGGCAGGTTTTTTTGGGGGGGGGAAGTTTACAACCAGTAGGGCCTTTTCTACAGGCATTGAAGAGAAATGTCCAGTCTTATTCTACCGGAGAAACGGGTAAGGCTGTTATCAGGCATTTTTGCTTTCGAATTCGGCCATAAAATCAACAAGTTGTTTTACACCTGATACGGGCATGGCATTGTAGAGACTGGCACGCATTCCTCCGATGGTGCGGTGGCCCTTAAGATTTACGAGTCCTTCCCCTGTGGCGGCGGTAATGAAATTATTGTCAATTTCATCAGAACCTGTGGTAAATGTAATATTCATAAGTGATCTGAAATTTTTATCGACTCTCCCTGAGAAGAGGTTCGAGGCATCAAGATAATCATAGAGGAGTGACGCTTTTTCGAGGTTTGTTTTTTCCATGGCCTTTATGCCGCCGTTCTTTTTCAGATGTTCAAAGACCAGTCGTGCAATATAGATACCATAGGTAGGGGGTGTGTTAAACATGGATCCGTTTGCGGTGTGGGTGGCATAGTCGAGCATGGTGGGGGTTTCTTTCATGGCATGACCGACAAGGTCGTCCCTGATGATGACAATGGTAACACCGGCAGGGCCGATATTTTTCTGGGCTCCTGCAAAAATAAGACCGTATTGTGATACATCGATTGCTTCGGAAAGAATTGAAGATGACATATCAGCGACAAGGGGTATATCAATTGTGCCAGGGATACTGCTGTACCTGGTACCGTAGATGGTATTGTTGGTGCAGATATGCAGATAAGCGGCATCCTTTTCGATCTGTTTTTTTGAAATTTCAGGAATATAGGTAAAGTTTTTATCTTCAGAAGAGGCGATAATGGTAACATTGCCAAATCGCCTGGCCTCAGCTATGGCCTTGGCCGTCCAGACCCCCGTGTGAATGAAATTGCATTTTCCGGTTTTGCCCATCAGGTTGAGGGGGATCATGGCAAACTGCAGGGACGCTCCTCCCTGGAGAAAGAGGACATGATAATTATCAGGTATAGAGAGAAGTTCCCTGATAAGAGATTCAGCGCTGTCAATGATTTCCTGGTATGCCGGGGACCGGTGGCTCATTTCCATGACGGACATGCCGCTATCGCGGTATTCAAGAAGTTCTTCTGAGGCACGGCGCAGTACCTCTTCGGGAAGGGTGGCAGGACCAGCTGAAAAATTGATCACACGGGTCATATATATCTCCTGATGAAAGAATTATCAAAATATATGGTGAAAATATTGTAATAAACTGATAATCAGGTAACTTTTTGCACAGGCGGTTTAGAAATCAATGATAATTCACGATTTTCGAAATTTATTGCAGGGGATAATTTATTGACACCTGCTGAAGCTGTTTCAATTTAGATAAAAGAATCATGAATTCATTGGATTTTGGGCATAAATGCAGATTACAGCAGGGATTTGTGATTGCAACCTGAGAGGCTATTTGATTACTGGATGTAACCAGATTATAATATAAAGATAAATTATTGAGGAAAGTGATATGGCATTACTAAAAGCATTTGAAGCCCTGCGTCCCGTTAAGGACCTTGCAGGACAGGTTGCGGAGCTTCCCTACGATGTGCTCAGTTCCGATGAGGCAAAGGTTATTGCATCGGAAAACGACTGTAGTTTTTTCCACATTACAAAACCTGAAATTGACCTTGAGCCGGGTATTGATATCTATGACCCGTCAGTATACCGGGCGGGAAAAGAAAAGCTGGAAGATTTTGTCTCACGCGGCATTCTTAAAAAGGATGAAAAACCCTGTCTCTACCTGTACACCCAGGTGATGCAGGGAAGAGCGCAGACGGGTCTTGTTGCTGCTGTCAGTATTGATGATTACCTTGAAAATCGTATCAAGAAACATGAGTTGACCCGTGAAGACAAGGAGAAGGATCGTACGACACATCTCGATATTCTCGATGCCAATACCGGCCCTGTGTTTCTTCTTTACCGCGAGAATGGGCAAAAGAAAGATCTTTTTGCTGCAGCGATGAAAATTGAACCTGATGTTGATTTCATTGCCGATGATGGAGTCCGCCATATCGTTCGTGTTATCGATAATGATAATATGATTTTTGAATTCGTTGCCGCCTTCAAAGACGATATTTTTTATATCGCAGATGGCCATCACAGGGCGGCATCTGCCGTGCGAGTTGGTGAAAAAAGGAGACAGGAAAATCCAGGGTATGATGGCACTGAGGAATATAACTTCTTCCTCGCCGTTATTTTTCCTCATGACCAGTTAAATATTCTTCCTTACAATCGGGTCATTCGCGATTTGAATGACATGAGCGAAAAAGAATTCCTGGAAAAAATAGCTGTAAACTTCCACCTCACCAAAAAAGACAGAAAGGAGCCTGAAATGACGAGGCAGTTCTGTATGTACTGTGGCGGAAAATGGTACAGCCTGGAGCCGAAGTTTAATGTCAGTAACGATCCCATAGAGGGGCTTGATGTTAAGATACTTCAGGATAATGTGTTCTGTCCGCTTTTTGGTATAGAGAATCCCCGTACTGATAACCGAATCAGTTTTATCGGCGGTATCCGCGGGACAAAGGAACTTGAAAAACTGGTTGATTCCGGTGAGTATAAGGTGGCTTTTTCAATGTTTCCCACAACCATTGAACAGTTAATGAATGTTTCTGACATGGATGGTATTATGCCGCCGAAGTCAACATGGTTTGAACCGAAACTGCGCAGCGGACTATTTGTTCACACTCTATAGATCTGCAACTGCAGGAAATTTTATTCTCCCAGGGCGTTCTTCAGTTTTTTGACTTCATGGCTTTTGAGTTGACGGGTCTCGCCGCGATGCAGGGCTCCCAGTTCAAGGGAGCCGTAGGAAATTCTTTTCAGGTTGATGACCCGGTAGCCGAATTTTTTCAGGCTGTAGCGTATCTGGCGTTTTTTTCCTTCCCTGATGGTCATATTAATCAGTCTGCCTGATTTATGGATAACCTGTATCCGTGCGGGCAGGGTTTTCAATTTCAGCTGATGGAGAAAGATACCTTTTTCGATTTTTTTTCTGTCCGGATCCTGAAGAGGCCTGTCGATTTCTACGAAGTATTTTTTTTCGAGATGAGAGGAAGGGTGGCTGAGTTTTCGTGCGAAATCACCGTCATTTGTCAGCAGTAAAAGTCCTTCTGTATCTTTGTCAAGCCTGCCTACGGGGAAGACACCGGCTCTCAGGTATTTTTCAGGAAGAAGGTCCATAACGGTGAAACGGCCCTTTTCGTCCCTGAGTGTCGTTATGTAGCCGCGCGGTTTGTTCAGCATCAGGTAGGTAAATTCAGAAGCAGGGGTCAGTTCCTGTCCATGGTATTCTACGATATCGTTGTCGACATCAATGTCCCGGCCCAGATCGGAGATAACCTGACCGTTGACTGTTATCTTCCCCCCTGTAATAAGCTCTTCAACTTTTCTGCGGGAACCGAGTCCGCACTGGGCAAGAAATTTATTTATTCTCATTTGTTTCTTTTTTTGGCATTTTCGCCCTGTCGTTTTTGGCCGCCTCTGCTGCTTCTTTTTTCAGGGCAGGACTGATTTCTGCCTGTATCTTTTTAAAGCGGAATTCTTTTTCCTTGATCATTGTATGGAGCAGGTATGACTGGCCCCTTCGGGTATAGTTAAGGTTGCTTTTGAAGGTAGTTCCCTTGAGAAAAACGATTTCGTTTTGGGCAAGGTCGAAGTTGTATTCCCCCTTCAGGGCGTATTTTTCTCCCCCCTTGCGATAGGAGCTGTAGGTACCGTTTTCATATATTTCAAGTCCATGCCAGGTAAAGTCACCGAAACGGTTGATGCTCCACCATTTTCCTTTCAGTTCTTTTTTGAGCTCTTCTGTTTCTTTTTCCCAGAAACGGGAGACATAGGCCTTAACATCATCCTCTTTGCCTGAATTGAGTATTTTCAGGTTATTGCCGAAGACCCACCCTGTCATGCCGTTTTTCAAGGCTACCCTGTACCAGTAATTGCTGCTTTTGCCGATCCAGGTTTTTACGGATGACCTGTCTTTTACGCGCACAGATTCACCCTTTTCGAGGCGGGTAATGCGAGAAGAAAAGATAAAGGGTGAAATTCTTACCGAGGTGTTGTGTGACAGTATGATGCCAGCCGTCTCTTTTTGCAGGGCCTGCGTGGCGCCGTTTTCACTGTCGGTGCATGCCTGCAGGAATGGGATGGTGAGAATCACCGTCGAAAATAAAATGGTCCATCGTTTCATGGTTGTTACTTTTTACCTTTCTTTGAATTGAAATATTTCTTCTTCCTGACCTTCAATAGAATTGATGAAAACCTGTTTTTCACCGTTTTCGTAGACTACATTCAATCTAAGGGGAGATTCTTCAATAGAAATTTTATTTTTTGCGCAATTAAATTCTCTGCCTCTAACGCGGCCGTCACATTGTATTGACCATGGATGATTTTTCATTAAGTCCAGAGGAACGCCTTCGAATTGAAGACGCATGGTCCCCCTCGTGACCGGTTTTACTGTCAATGTATAGTAGCGCTGGAGCCCTTTTTGATGGACATAGACGCCACTGATGTCGGTAATTTTTGCACAATGCAGCATGAGGAAGATGAGACTGGCAAGTGAAGGATAGAGAAGTATTCTAAGGCTTTTCATGGTTCCTCCTGTTAGAGTGAAGGTCTGGATTGGTGTGAAATCTGTTGGAAAATTACCGGTATCATACTGCTATTGTATCAAAGAGGAAAGCAATTTTTTCTCTGTAAGGAGGGGATTTTATTGCTTCTTTTTATAGCCTCTGGTGTTAACCGGCACCCGCTGATCGGGGATGTTACAGGGATTTGACTTGACGGGAGAGACAACTTACCCTTCATTATTCAGTCATGAAAATTAGAGCAATCACCAGAGAGAAAAGGATACGGATCATCGGGGCGGTTATGCTCCTGGTCTTTCTGTTCTTTCCTTTTCATTTTGCCCTGTCTGAAAAGGGCTTTGCACTGTACAGGGTGAAGGGAAAAAAATATATCAGGCTCCAGGAACTGACCGGGAAATGCCGCATTGACACCGGCTATGATATTGAGACGGGACGTGTTAAACTCTACTACAGGGGTAACCGCGCTGTTATTCAGGGGGGGTATCGTTTTATAATTGTCAACCGTTCCCTTGTGCGCGGTCCTGACCCGGTTATCAGGAAGGGAGGAGAAATTTATCTTCCTGAAAAAATGGGGCTTGCCATTGTTAAGTCCTTTTTCCCGCGGTGTGTTCCCCGTAAAAAGGGAAAGGAGTATGTCCTGAAGGAAAAAGACCCCGCGGAAAGAAAGAAATCCACCAGGAAAAAAACAGATAACTTCCCCATAACATTTATTATTATCGATCCGGGGCATGGCGGTAAGGACCCCGGCGCTATTGGACAAGGTGGGCTGAAGGAAAAAAACATGACCCTGAAGATATCACGCCTGGTTCGCAGCAAGCTGAAGCAGCGCCTGAAAAACGTGCGTATTATCATGACCAGGAATTCTGACCGGTTTATTGAACTTTCGGGACGAACAGAAATGGCAAATAAGAGACTTCGGAAAAATAATAATGGTATTTTTCTGAGTATTCACATTAATGCCTCTATCTCACGAAGAATATCAGGGTATGAAACATACTTTCTTTCCCAGAATCCAACAAATGACGAGGCACGAAGTACGGCCGCTCTTGAAAATAATGTCATTGTCTATGAAAAGGGGAAAAATAAACGGGAAAAGTATGGTGATATCGAGTATATTGTTGCTCACATGATGACCACCCAGATTCAGCGGGAAAGTGCCATGCTCGCCGGGACGGTTCAGAAGGGGATGTCACGCATGAACAGGCGTTTTAAGTCCCGGGGCGTAAGAAAAGCGGATTTTTATGTCCTGCGCGGGGCTCTTATGCCGGCGGTTCTTATTGAGGTTGGATTTATCACAAACAGGAAAGAGGCAAAATGGCTGACCCGCCGGTCTCACCAGGGGAAAATCGCCGAGGGTATTGCCAGGGGCGTGCTCGATTTTTTGAAAAAATACAACCGTACCGTCAGGCGCGGGCGATAAAAGTTTAGCCCTTTAAACAGGATTTTCATTTGAAAATAACAAGTAATCTAAAAATAGTTTTCAGGTACAGTTTTTTCTGGACAACTGGGGCTAAATAATAATAGCTGTACTCACGTATCGCAGGAAGGTGACAGTATAATGACCGAAGAAAATAAAGCTGCAGAAAAGAAGGGGCTGCCTTTCAGGGAAATTTACACCCGCATAAGAAAGAAAATGGAGAGTAACCCGAAGGAGAGAAGGCGTTTTTTTATACTTCTTTTCGGGGCTGTCTTTTTTCTCGACTACCTGATGTTTTGTTATCATGCAGATAAGAATGTATTTGATGTTATTCCTTCTCTTCCTCTTATGGAAGAATCGCGTGAGGTGACCCTTTACCTGCCATCCCCTGACGGGAAAACGATTATTAAAGAAAAAAGACAAATCGGCACCTTCCCCGCAGAGGAGAAATATGCCGCAGTACTTCTTGCAATGGTGGTGCGGGGTTCTGAGAAAGAGAATACATCGATGGCGGTACCGGTTAAATTAAAGCTGCGACGTGTCTGGATAAACAGGGAGGAAGGTCAGTGTGTTTATGATTTCGACCCCATCCTTGTTTCCGATGATACAAAGATTGTGGCGGGGTCCGAAAAACTTTTCAGAGAGAGTCTTAAAAAAACCGTCAGGGCCAATCTTCCTTCAATTAAAGAAATGTATCTTCTCGAGAGGGGGGTGCCCGGCAGAAAACTCTGGGAAATGTAAATGGTAACATGCAGGAGGCCCTGCAGTGAGAACCTTTCTTTTCTCAGCCCGGCCAGTTCCCTTCAAAGACTTCTACGGCAGGTCCTGTTAGAAAAACATGATTTGAATCTTCATCCCATTCAAGGGTGAGGTCGCCCCCCCGCAGAGAAATGTTCAACTTCCTTTCACCCTGTTCAGTAAGAACTGACGCGACTGTGACCGCAGAGGCCCCGGTACCGCAGGCAAGGGTCTCCCCGCTTCCCCTTTCCCAGGTGCGCTGGCGGAAGTTTTTTTTGTCAACTTTCTGTACGAATTCAACATTTGTCCGCTGGGGGAAAAGGTCATGGTTCTCGATCATGGGGCCGTATTTTTCCACGGGGAAGTTGTCCAGATCTTCCACGAAAATAATCACGTGAGGGTTGCCCATACTGACAGAAGTTATTTCGAAATGGGTGCCATCAATCAGTTGAATTTCTTCGCTGACCACCATTCCCGCTTCACCGATCATGGGGATTTTATCCCTTCTGAGAATGGGTTCGCCCATGTCTACCGTGACCCGGCTGACTGCGCCGCCGCGAACTGTCATGTCCAGTTCCTTGATGCCGGCGAGGGTCTCGACTGTGATTTTTTTCTTTTCTGTCAGGCTATGGTCATAGACATATTTGCCGAAACAGCGGATCCCGTTGCCGCACATTTCAGCCTCAGAGCCGTCGGCGTTAAACATACGCATTCTAAAATCTGCTTTTTTCGATTTCATTATCAGAATGAGCCCGTCAGAGCCGATGCCATAGTTGCGGTGGCTCATCTCAATGGCGAGTTGTTCAGGTTTTTTTAATGTGCCTTTCCGGTTGTCGATATAAATATAATCATTGCCTGTTCCGTGCATCTTGGTAAAATGTATCATTTTTCGTGTGCCCCCGTGCGGGTTAGAATACCGGATTGACGGCTCCCGTGAAGCGGCAGGGTGCCGTTTCACGACGCAGTTACTCTACGTTCCACGGAGCTTTTTGTAAAGTGTAAATTTATTTTGAACAGTAATATACTTCTTCTTTCGTTGTGGCGGGGGGAAGTTTATCCGATAATAGGAATGAGATAAAACGTGATGAAGAAACTGAGACTCTACATGTATCCTCCCCTGTTTCTTGTGATGACACTCGCGGTGTGTCTTGCTATTTACGGGAATACCAGGGGAATTGTCCTGAAGGGTGAAATGCACTGGAAAGAAAAGGAGAAGGAAGTCATTTCCCGTCTCCTGGCGGTTCCTGTACTTCTGTATCACAATATCGATGGAAAGGGGCCTTTTTCTGTCAGTATGGAAGTTTTAAGACAGCAGTTTCAGATGATAAAGGATAGAAATATCCAGGTAATACCACTTGGAAAACTTGTTGAACGCCTGGAAAACCCGCGTCCCTTCAGGAACAGGGTGCTGGTGATCACCTTTGACGACGGGTACCCTGCCATGTATACCCGTCTTTTGCCCCTGGCGCAGGAATTTAATTTTCCTGTTACACTTTTTGTCTATACCGACTTTATCACGACGAGGGGCAAAAGAGCCCTGACATGGAAAAAGCTTCGGGAAATGGATCGTTCCCTCATCGATATACAGTGTCATACCATATCACATGCTGACCTGACAAAAGTCAGTGCCAGCAAAGATCCTGAACGCTACAGAAAACTTTATCATGAAATCTATGCATCAAAAAAAGTCATTGAATTGAGACTTGACAAGAGAATCGAATATTTTGCCTTTCCCTATGGTCGGTATAATCGTGAAATTATTTCCCTGGCGCAGGATGCGGGGTATACACGGGCATTTTCTACTGATTATGGGAGCAATATTATAACCCGTGATAATTACTGCCTTAAAAGACAGCACATCAAGAAAGATTACAGTATGGACTTTTTCGAAAAACTTATTCAACAGGTCCGGTAAAGAGACTATAAAAATTTTCTTGACATGATGATGGATTAATTATTTTATTTAATGCTCTACGTGTACTTTTTCAGTACGCTTTTTTCTTTCATGTGAGTAAAAATATAATTTTCAGGACAGAATGTGTTAAAGGGGAGTCTTTATCGATGAGGAGACGTATATCTTTATCTCTAATTTTATCACTGGTGATTTCTATTGTACTCGTGCTGCCGCTTCTGGCAGCTGAAAAAATTATAGTTGATAACAAGTATATTCAGCAGCATCGTGGGCATGATGGCATCTGGAAAAAAATTGAATCAAAAGGGCAGATTTACTATTATCTGAAGAAGACGGGGGGGGCCGTAAAGGATTTTCTGACCCTCAACGATGGGAAAATGCCCCGCAGGGGATATGTTTTCATTCCCTGTTCGGAAGACTATAAGAAAAAAATGGCAGGTGTGGGACACGAAAGGCGTAAACTGTTTTCCAGGGATGAAGAGTTTATCTGGCCTCTCAATACTGTAGAGACAATCAGTTCACATTTTGGCCTGCGCTGGGGAGAACTGCATACCGGGGTGGATATGCCCGCTGCAAAGGGGACTCCTATTGTGGCAGCCATGGATGGAAAGGTCGTTTACGCAGGATATGCCGGGGGACATGGCAGGACCCTTCTTGTTCAGCATCGAAATAATTTTTATACCCGCTATTCGCATAATTCTGCCATGCTGGTGAAAAAGGGTGATTATGTTCGCAAGGGACAGGTTATTGCCTTTGTGGGCAGTACCGGCAACAGTACAGGAAACCATCTTCATTTCGAAATCCGGTATAACGAGGTTCCCCTTAATCCCATGGATTTTCTTCCCCAGAAAAACCATCTGCGCAAGGTTCATCTTTTTCGAAAATTAAAGTAGAATGAAAATGAGCATCTCGTCCGAAACCGGGATCCGGAGTTAAAATATTAAATGAAATCATAAAAAAAAGGAGTGTCCCCAAAGGGCACCCCCATTTTTTATGAGTTTGTTATTTTTAACTTATTTCTTGCTGTTCTCTTCTATTTTTTTAAAATTCGGGTCAACAACACGATAGATGTCATCGATCATTTCCTTGATTTCGTCCTCTTTGGGAAACTGTTTTTTAATGATCTCACCTTCTTCCGGGGTGCCATAGTAGGCATCGTGGGCGAGTTTGCCTATCAGGTTTTTAATATTTTCCTGGCTGTTGTTGTAGATGAAGATGATATTCGCCCCGGATTTGAAACCCCAGTGAAATCCATCAGGGATATTTACTGTAAAGGTTTCGGTAATGTTGTCACCATCGGCATCTTCGGCAAAATAAATGGTCTCATCAATGGTCTTTCCCGTTACCGATGTATAGTATTTTGTGGGGCCCGTGTCATATACTTTTTTCGGCAGGGGGCGCCTTCTGACAAAGAGGCCGGATAAGCGTCGATTTATCATCAGCGTCTTGAAGATATTAACATGCCGCTTGATGAATTTGTCCCGGACATTTGTAAAAAAATCACCAAAATTGTTTGTAACGAACTCCTGGTTGACGTTTTTCAAGACCTCGACACGGCGGTCGGTAATCCGTATGTAGTCGGGCTTGTTATCAATTTTATTTTTCCAGAGGTCAGGGATGAGACGATTTTCCATTTCAAGGATAAGGCGTTGTGTCGATACATTGGATGGTTCATCGTGGCCGTCTCTGAAAAGATACATCTTACGGTCCTTGACGATGAGCAGGCATGAAATTGAATTATCAAAACGGGTTGATATATCCTTTTCAATATGCTGATAGGCGATGCGGTCCTCATCGTATCGGGAAACTTTTTCGATTTCAATAACTTTAAAGGGAATAGTCGTTGAATTGACAGCGGTGAACTGAAATATAAACATCAGTGCCACCAGCAGGGTAATGCTTTTTAATATTTTCTGGACCATCGTTCGTTCCTCCATGAGCTTCTATGCTGATACATGGCACCTGGGGCTTCCTCTCCTTCCTGTACCATGTTAATAGGGATACAATTTTTATAGCCATTTGTCAAATATTTTATCGCTACATGGTAAAATAAGGCTTTAGTAAGGGAAAAATATAAAAATCGGGGACACCTATTCTTTTTCGTTTTTGCGTGATTCGCGACGCCATTTTGCCTGGTCTACCTTTGTCCAGCTCTCAACGACATGACGGGAGAGTATTTCTTCCCGTGACGCCTGTTTTTGCGGTTTCTTTTTCTTTTTTTCTGTAGTTTTTTTGCGGTGTTTCATACGGGCATGTTTCTCACTCAGGTATTTAGCGGTAAGGGATTTTTCTCCATCAATAAAGTCATCAAGGTATGTTTTGCCCTCTTTTCCTGACGCAATAAGCCCGTTAAGTGACATAAGACGTTTGCGGTTGATGATATCTCCCTGCAGTATGCCGGTAAGATGGTCATTTCTGCCATTCAGGGCGGCAAAAATTCCTGTCAGGGCTGCCAGGGTGGAAGTTTCTCCCCCCATTGAGGCTGCCACGGGCAGGATATTTGAAGAATCAGCGTTTTTTTTCGTGGCAAGGAAAAGGGCAAAGGGGATAAGGGCGAGGGGATTATTTACCGTCGCCCGCGTGACAGGTGTTTTCAGGGTTTTGTTGACTTCCCCGCAAATCACCTCTTCACATTCATGGAGACTTTGAATTTTATGAAGGCGGTGAATGATATTTTCGTAGTTTTCAAGGGCGGTATCGATATAGTCAGGGTTGATTTTCAGGTCGAAAATGCAGCCCGGGTTTTCTTTGCAGAATGTACGGAGAAATTCAACAGTTTCGCGGGCTCCTGGAATGATTGCGTCTTTCTCTAAGGCGGTATTGCTGAGGGCAGAAAAAATCAGATCGCAAATGAGGGCACTGCCGGTAATAGCTTCGGCGTCGGCAGTAATGGAAGCCATAAAATCAAGTACCGCCCGGAGAAGGGCATCCCTCTTGCGGATGTACAGGGCAAGGGCTAAAGAAGGGAAGAGTATGCGCGCACCTGAGATGTTTTCACTTTCTCCCATGCCGGTTATTATTGATCCTTCAGATCGATCAGGGTTTCTGAAGATGCCGAAATCGTTTTCCGTACTGGCGGGAGTGGAGCGGATTGTTTTGATAAAAAGGCCGGGAGAAAGCCCCCGGCGGTCCGCCAGGAGGCAGGCGATAAGAGACATCTGTGTTATAGAAGTGTAGAGTCCCGGCATGATCCAGCGTTCTTCTTTTCCCTTCAGGGCCGGGGCGGCATCGACATAGGTTTCAATACGGGGGAAGTGGTTCTTTATATGGCCCCTGCTCATACCGCTTAAAGGGGCTCCCAGAGCGTCTCCTGTTTCAAGGCTGATGAGGATATTTTCTATCATGTTTTTCATGGGGGTGATCTATTTTCGATTTTTGTATAAAATAGCCCTTCATTTTAAATAGTAAAGATAAAATTATTGCATTTATAGAAAATTTTTGAATAATATTAGCATCAGATGCCCTCCCGCAGGGTAGAATACATAGATAATCATAGATAATTAAGAAATGTTATCTTCACGATAAAAAGGACAAGACAGGCAAAGGAGGCCCACGGTGAAAAAAATCCTGGTAATTTTCATGGTTGTACTGATTTCCCTTATAGGGGGATGCCTGAAAGAAGACGTTGATGAATATGCAACCTTCAGCTTTCTCCTGGGTGATGTAACCAGGAATGATGCAGAGGTCAGTATTGGTGACATCGTGAAGGAGAAGGATAAGATCAAAACGGGAAGCAACTCTTTCTGTGATATACGTATTGGCGGCTCCATTATCCGCATCAAGGAAAAATCAACGGTGACCATGTCACATTTGATTCGCAAGGGTAATGTCGAAGATACGACACTTGGCCTTTCCATGGGAAAAATGCTCTGCAAACCGAAAAAACTTTTAAAATCTGAAAAATTTATTGTAAAGACCCCGACTGCGGTTGCCGGTGTCAGGGGAACACGCTTTATTGTGGAGACGGACAGTAAAAAAACAACGCGTATAAAAGTCTATAATGGCAGGGTAAAGGTTGCCCGGAGGATCAGGCAGTTTGACACAAACGTGGAAAAGGTCCTTGAGGTGGCTCCTGTTCTCGAAGAGGAAAGAAAAGTTGTTATCACCCGTGACGAAGTAGCAAAGGCGGAAAAAACCGTTGAAAAGGCGCTTAAAGCGGAAAAGGCAAAAAAACCTGATGATGCCATTGCTGCATTGATCGATAAATCGAAGAAGGAAATAGCTGTTCCCGCCAGGGCAATTGAGAGGTTCAGGGCTGCTGACTTCCAGAAAGAAAAGAAAGAAATCATTGATGTTAAACCGAAACCCCCTGTGGTGATCAGAAAGATCAGGAAAGTAATTAAAGAAGAGAAAAAGCTGCCTAAACCTGACGGTCGACTCCTGGTTACCCGTTACGAGATATATTTTATCAAGGGGGGGAAGGTCATGTGGGAAGGGCCTGTTGTCAAGGGGCCAATAAGAAAGGATAAGAGAATATACATTGCTTCAGGCAATTATGTTTTCTGTGCCGACAGTGATGGTCCTGTACTCTGGCGGAAAAAGATACCAAACAAAGGTAAAGTAGAGCTGAGCGATAAGGGGCTTGTTGTTCATACCCCCAAAGGGTCTCTTCTGCTTGATCCTGATACCGGGCAGCGGCAGTAGCTGCCGCCCGGTTGAGCATTACGGAGGGGGAACAGGCCTGAAGTTTTCTGTGTGACCAGTATTTTTCACCTTTTTTCTCTGGACAAATAAGAGAAAAATTGTCTTTTTAAGATAAAACTGACTTGATTAATATTTCCTTTTTTTTTATTCTACTGACGCAAATAATCAGGAGGACATTTTGAAAAAGTCATCTATCCTTTCTCTTTTAATATTTTTTTTATTTTGTCTGTCCCTTATGGTCTCTGAAGGCTGGAGCCGCACTAAAAGGCCGATTCAATCCAATATCGCCAGGGGACAGTATATCCCAAAGATTCCTGTTAAAATCACTGATTTGAGGAATCTTCCTGTCCCCAGTACTAATGAAGATTATGCCTTTATCCAGTCTATCGATAAGCTCACCAATATTGTGCTGGGTAAATTCATGAGTGGACGCAGGGAAATCGTTCTGATACAGGACAAGAATGCTGATGGAAAAGTTGATCTTGTTGTACAATACTTTGTGGATAAAAAAAGGTACCGCTACAGTTCACGCCCCTCAGCCCATTATTCAAAAGAAAAATTCAGGCAGCTGAAAGATGATATCATCAATGGGAAGCGAAACGGCATAGCGCCTAATAAAGAGGGACGTGCTTATATTAAGGTGCTCGAACAGGATGCTGACCGGATTCGCCGCTGGAAGAATGGATATCGTGTATTCATGCTGGACCCTGATGATGACCGTTCAGCCCGTGTTACTTTTTTCTTTTCAACCAGTAATGATGGAGCAGATCTTGTTTTCGAGGTGAAGTATCGGCACCAGGGGGTCGCGCGCATCAGTCCCATCATCAATTTCGGTGTCTACTGTAAAAACAGTAAAGATCCTTATCTGAAAAAGATAACCGCCGATCTTATCAAAGAAGCCAAGAAATATGTTCCCGTGGGGGACTGATAATCCAGGTAAATCCAGAGGGGTGTGTTTTTTCCCGGGAATCAGGGGATATCTTTGAAAATTTGGTAACCCTGATTCTTATGGATCCTACTGTGACAGGGGAATGTCGTGATATGTATGAATCCTGTTTCCCTGTATTAAGTTAAATCGTGGAAAACCAGTATATAATCCCGCCGGTAATGACGTTGCGGCGGGATTATTGTTAGCAGGGCCATGAAAGAAATTCTTGTTCTGTCTCTTATCTTTTTGCTTGAATTTTCCATTGCCGTTCACATCCGGTATATGGTTGGCTATATCTCCACTAAATTAAACAAGCATTTCCGTGGCTTTATCATTACCACCTTTACCAATATTGTCTGTGCCATGGTAATGACCGTTGTCGTTTTTACCAGTCCCGGTGTTGTGGCCAGACTTGATGTTGATTTCATTCTTCTTTTACAGGCGGGTGTTGTCTTTATCACACTGCTTCTGTTGAAAATAAAGATAGCCATCCAGATTGTCCGCAGGACCAGGGATCCTGAATATTACCATCTCAACTATTTCGGCAAGAAAATATACGAAGGCCCAGTGGTAACCAAGGGGGAGCTGGCTTTTTATTTTTTGAGCATGCCCTTTACCCTCCTGGCCGGGGCGTACTTTGTCACCAGGGTATCTTCTCTCTAACAGTAAGGGTTATGCTCTTTCCAGGAGGGCGAGAACCAGTTCTGTTCCCTTTATAAGGTCTTTGATTGTAATAAATTCTTCAGTGGTGTGAACCTTCTGCATGCCGCATGAAAGGTTGATGGCCCTTATGCCGGAGCGGTTGAAAATATTGGTGTCACTCCCCCCTCCCGATATCTCCAGTGAAGGGGTGATGCCGATTGATTTGAGGGCATCAGTGGTAATTTTTACGATTCGGTCAGTTTCACGGATAATGAATCCCGGGTATTCAAGTTCTCTCTTAATGGTGACCCTGGCTCCTCTTTTTTTAGCAATTGATTTTGCTGTTTCCCGGATTTCTGTTTCTGTTGCCTTCAGTTTCTTTTTGTCGATGGAACGGACTTCAAGCCTGCAGCAGCTCTCGGGAGAGACGATATTGGTGGCGGAACCGCCGCTGATGATACCAATGTTGCTGGTGGTTTCTTCATCAATTCTGCCTGATGGTATGGCGGTGATTATTTCAGAAAGTACCGTAATGGCACTGACGCCCTTTTCCGGTTCCATGCCCGCATGGGCAGCTTTTCCCTTTACAAAAAGTTCCATGGAGGAATGCCAGGGCGCTTTCAGTATTACTTTGCCGACACTTCCCCCGCTGTCAAAGACAAAGCCAGTTCGTGACTCAAGGACTGACATGTCGAACTGCTTGATGCCCATGAGTCCCAGTTCTTCGGCACATGAAAAAAGAAGCTCAAGGGGCGGGTGGGGAAGTTTTTTCTTTTTGAGAATTTCCAGCGCTTCAATGAACATGGTAATCGCAGCCTTGTCATCGCTTCCCAGTATTGTTGTTCCGTCAGAGGTTATTTTTTTGTCAGTTATCACGGGGGTCACCTTTTCACAGGGGACTACTGTGTCCATGTGGGAAGAAAGAAGAACAGGCCTGCCCCTGCCGGTGCCCTCAACGCGGGCAAGGAGATTGTAAGAACCGTTGCAGGGATATTTTTCTATTGTGGCGCCAAGGCGTTTCATCCGTTTGATGATGTAGCTCATGACACGGTGCTCTTTCCATGACGGAGAGGAAATTTTCGCAAGGTCGGTAAAGGTTTTTATCACTTTTTCTCTGTCTGGCGTATGCATCATCAGCCCCCGGAAAATATTTAGATCATGGTAATGTTCTTTTTAATCTGCACCGTGTACCTGTCAATCATAGATTCTCCATCGGCCACAGTAGGGCCTTCTGCGTAGAGGTGAATGAGAGGCTGTGCCGCATCAGGGAGAATGAGAACCCATGATTCATCTTCAAAGATTTTTATACCGTCGATCATTTCAACCTTTTCCGGGTCGGCATCAGTAGAGAGCATCCTCATCACAGCGGCTTTTTCTTCGGTAGTGCAGTGAATGGAGGTAGACTGCATGGTATTCTTGGGAAGGTCTTCCTTTACCTCGTAGAGGGATTTTTTTTCCAGGGTGAGATATTTCAGTACCCGGAGAAAGGTGATCATGGGGTCGTAAATTTGTTCCATGTAGGGGAAGCGTTCTTTCTTTTCGCCGCCCAGGAAAATATCTGGCATGTCTCCGGGAGAACGGAGCTTTGAGCTGACGCGTACTGCTTTTCCTCCATGTTCACTGATGAGGTTTTCAAGAACGGAGGATGTGGTAACAGGAATGTTGATCGTGTCTGTTTCACGGTATTTAAGATAGAACATGCAGAGAATTGCGCTGATGTCATCCTGGGTGAGGATGTTGCCCAGTTCATCAATGATAGTGATATGGTTTCCGTGGGGGCCTATGATGACACCGATTTCACGATTGATTTTGGCCATTCTTACCACGTTGTTAATGGTTTTTCTCGTGTCTGCCTTCATCTCGTCTTCGTTTTTAAGTTCTCTTATCTGGCCCCGCAGGACTGTTGTTTCACAGCCGAAGGCATCGAGGAGGGCGGGAAATACGTGGGCGGCAGTGCCGTTGAAACAGTCGACAATGATTTTCCAGTTTCGTTTTTTCATTACCTCCTGGTCGATGTAGTTATTGCTGTTGGATATGTATGAATCAAGATGGTGCGTGGCGTATATTATCTGCCCTGTCTCAAAGGCATTTTTACGGGGGTAATCACCGCGGTAGTAGATGTTTTCAATTTTTTTTTCCATGTTCATGGCAAGTTCAAACCCGTATTTGTCAAAAAGGCGAATCTGGATGAACTGGAGTCCCGTCATGGGGGAGATCTGAATGTAGCATCCCATGTCAGCATTAAGGAAACGCGTGGAGTAGCGATTGACCGGAACAGATTCGACTTCCATGTCGAAGACATTGACACCCATGGAAAGAAAGCCTGCAGTAATGGCCCGCTTGATGAGGCGTGCTGCCGCGGTGGTGTCCCTGCTTATGACAACATTCGAGTCTTTCCCCAGGTAGGCCCCCAGGGCGGACCCGAGCTTCGCCCCGAATTCGGGGGTGATCTTCACGTTGAATGTCCCCACTACACCGTCTGAGCTGAAGAGGGTCTTTTTTTCCATCTGGCCCCAGATAAGGTCAGTGGTAAGACGTGTACCGTCTTCAATGATCTTGTCGGGCCAGACACGGATTCCCGATGGGATATAGACATCGGAACCGAGAAGGCAGTCGTCACTGACAACAGACCCTTCGTTGACAGAAACAGCTTCCTGGAAAACACAGCGTTTTCCTATTACTGTTCCCCGTAGTTCACACTTGGGGCCGATGACGGTGCTGTGGAGAATGACTGACCGGCGTACCGATGCGTTCTCCTCAATGACGCAGTTGTCTCCTATAACTGAAAATTCAGCGACTTCTGCTCCTTTTTTGATGCGGACAAAGTTGCCCAGGAGAACGGGGCCTTTGATTTTTGCCTCGGGATGAATGTCAACATCTTTGCCGGCCCAGACCTTTTTACCGATTTTTTTCCCGGGTATGTCTATGCTGACGAGCCCTTCGAGAATATCCCTGTGCACGTCACTGTAGGAGGTAAGGTTGCCCACGTCACACCAGTAACCGTCGGCGATATAGCCATAGATGGGAACATTGTTTTCCTGGAGAAGGGGAAAGAGGTCCATGGAGAAATCGAATTTTTGCGCTCCAGGAACATACTGTTCTATGAGTGCGGGTTCAATTACATACATGCCCGTGTTGGCGGTATCACTGAAGACTTCACTCCAGGCGGGTTTTTCGAGAAATTTGTCAATGGCCCCGTCTTCACGTGTGATGACGATTCCGTATTCCGTGGGGGTGCTCACCCTGTTGAGAATGATAGTGAAGAGGCTCTCCTTTTGTTTATGGTATTCAAGGATTGTGGTGATGTCAAAGTCGATGATACCGTCACCGCTGAGAACAATGAAGGTATCTTTGCTGTCACCGATGGCCTGCTTGACTCCTCCTGCGGTTCCCAGGGGTGTTTCTTCAACAGAATAGGAGATGTTGACGTCCCAGTCAGAGCCGTCGCCGAAATAATTTTGAATGTTTTCAGGCAGATAAAAGAGGCTGATAATGATATCGTTGATGTCGTGACGCTTGAGAAGATTGATAGCATGTTCGATAACAGGAAGATTGATGACGGGAATCATCGGTTTCGCCCTGTTACAGGTGAGAGGCCGGAGACGTGTTCCTTCTCCTCCTGCCATTATGACCGCTTTTATCATGGATGATACTCCCTTTTAAAAGGCAGCCTGCTGCCTTTTAGTAATGTTTGCTTAATTATGAAGGTAAAATATCGTTGTTGTCAATTAAAATCCCTCCTGCCGAGTAAGTAACCCGATTTTGGTAATGATCTGCCCTGAGGTATAAGATTTCAAAAGATCCATATTAATTATTTGACAATAATGGGGTTCAGGGAGCTATCTCGTGTATGGCATGGATTAAAATCTATATATTTTTCAGCGGACCCCTGTTTCTTGTTACGGTCCTGATCATGGCGGCGGGCATACTGCGCCAGGCAATGAAGGTGCATGCCATGACGCGTCCCCTGTCTGGAGTCACCTCACGCCGGCAGAAGATAATCCCCCCGGGTCTGTCTGTTTTTAAAGGCATTCGCCATTCCCTGGCGGGTCGGCATCCTGTTTTTGCCGGAATCACCTTTATGTTTCATTTTTGTCTTTTTGTGCTGCCTTTATTTATCTCCGCCCATGCAGTGCTGATTTTCGATGCCCTGGGATTGCGTCTGCCTCAGCTTCCTTCTGCGGTTTCCCACTGGGGTACAAGGCTGGTAATCCTGGGGGGGGTATTTTTTTTGGGACGCCGAATTTTCTCTCCCGTGGTGCGTTATCTGTCACACCCGGGAGATTTTGTCGTACTGGCCGTGGCAATTGCCCCCTTTGTAACAGGGCTCTGTGCCCTGCATCACGTCGGTGATTACACTATGATGATGGCCCTTCATGCAGTGTCGGGCAATGTTTTCTGTGTCGCCATCGGGTGGTCTCGCCTGGGACATGGTGTATTTTTTCTTTACAGCCGTTTTGCCATAAGGGGTGAATATGCCCTCGCAGAGGGGAGACGAAGGTGGCATACGGTCAGCGGGGGTGAGGCATGAACAAAAGTTCTGTCAGGGGGAATGCTGGCCTGGAGATCGATAATGTCCGCATTGATGAAATGCTGCGGGAAAAGGAAAAGATAAAGGAGTTTCTCCGTGTCTGCGCCGCCTGTGGTGCCTGCAGTGAAAGTTGTTTCGTCTACCGTCAAAGGCGCCGGGCGGAAGTTACACCTGCCGCGAAAGCGGACCGTACCCTGGGGAGACTCTTCCGCCACCGCGGAGGTCTCACCCCGGAGATTCTTCGTGACGTGGAAAAAGCCGCTTTTGCCGACTGCCTTCTCTGCCGGCGCTGTTACTGCCCCATGGGCATTGATATCCCGGGAATGATTGCCTTTGCCCGCAGTATCTGCCGCAGCCAGGGACTTGACGGAAGAAGTCATGCAGGGGAAGAAGAGGGGGGGGAATCATGATGAGACGCCGCTATATTTTCGCCGGTATATTTTTTGCGGTGATGGTTACCCTTTCCCTGGCATGGGCGGCAGAGATAGATGCAGGGGGGGGAAGTTTTTTCATTGATAACAGGGCATACTATGAGAGCCGGAAACGGGACCGGGTAAACTTCCCCCATGAAAAACATATGTGCATGGACCATGCCTGTACCCGGTGTCACCACGACTACCAGCGCGGAAGAAACGTCATTGACCTGAACAGTCTCACTGAAAATAACCGGTCAATACGCTGTATAAACTGCCACGGCCGTTACGGTCGTGCACGCGAAAAGCTTCGCCTCCCCGAGGCCTATCACGCGCAGTGCGTTACCTGTCACCGGGATGTAATCAAATCCGGCAGGGGGCGCCCCCCTCTTCTCTGCGGTGAATGTCACCTGCCGGTAAAGAAAAATACCCGCAGTACTACGAGGAAGAAAAAATGATTGTCGCGAAACTGAAACCTGAAAGTGAACTCATGCCGTTTCTTTTAAATTATTCGTCACTTCTCGTGGCGGGGTGCGGGGGCTGTACCTCTGTCTGTTATACCGGCGGCCTCAAGGAGACAGATGAACTGGCGCGGGCCATTTCACGGGCCGCGAAAAAAGAAAAGAAGAAAATTACTCTCTATACCCACGTGGTTGAGCAGCAGTGCGATACTGTTTTTTTCGAGGATATTGAAAAATATGCGGGGGAAGTTGATGCCATCGTGTCACTGGGCTGCGGCGCCGGGGTTCAGCTCCTGGCGGAATACTTTCCCGTGATACCGGTCTACCCGGCACTCAATACTCTTTTTACCGGTTCCAGTTCGGTTCCGGGAATCTTCGAGGAACGCTGCCGCAGCTGCGGAGACTGTCAGCTTGCCTGGACCGGTGGTATCTGCCCGGTTACACGCTGTGCCAAGGGAATATTTAACGGTCCCTGCGGGGGCTCTGAGCAGGGACGCTGCGAGGTAAATCCCGACGTGGCCTGCGCCTGGTGCGAGATATATGAACGCCTCGAGAAACAGGGGCGTCTCGATGAGATGCTGAAGGTGAAGGAGCCGGTACTCTGGCAGAGCTCACTTCCGGGAGAGTTCAGGCCCTGGGAAAGGAGAGGCGGCAATGACAAATAAAGCAGAGGGCTGCAGCCGCCTGCAGCAGAAACTCATGGCGGGAGAATTCGTGGTTACCGGCGAACTGGGCCCTCCCCGGGG
Source organism: uncultured Leptospirales bacterium (assembly GCA_964534225.1). Taxonomy (GTDB): domain Bacteria; phylum Spirochaetota; class UBA4802; order UBA4802; family UBA5550; genus CAZHNW01. The sequence goes on from CAZHNW010000003.1 coordinate 52,778, forward strand.
AACAGATGTAGAAAGGGTCCGAGAAAAGGCGGGCCATCTCCGGGACGTGGTCGACGCGGTGAACCTGACAGATAACCAGACCGCCATTGTGCGCATGTCAAGTATTGCCACAGGGAAAATTCTTCTCGACATGGGAATCGAGCCCATTATTCAGATGACCTCCCGCGACCGGAACCGCATTGCCATCCAGTCTGACATTCTCGGGGCCAGCGCCCTGGGCATAAAAAATATTCTCTTTATCAGCGGCGACCATCAGACCTTTGGCAACCAGGGCTGCTGCCGTTCAGTTCATGATCTCGATTCGATGCAGATGCTCATCGCGGCGCGGCGCATGCGCGATGAGGGAAAACTGATTCATTCCGAGGATTCCCTCCAGGGGGAGGTGCCTCTCTTTATCGGGGCGGCGGCGAATCCCTTTGCCGATCCCCTGGCTTTCAGGCCGATGCGCCTGGCAAAAAAGGCCGCGGCGGGGGCGGATTTTATTCAGACACAGTGTATTTATGATATTGAACTTTTCAGGCAGTACATGGACCGCGTTGTTGACATGGGGCTCCATGAAAAAATTCATATCCTCGCGGGACTGATGCCCCTGAAGTCTGCTCCCATGGCGCGCTACATGGCTGAAAAGGTGCCGGGTGTACGGGTGCCGCCGGCGCTGGTAAAACGTCTCGAGGGTGTTGAAAAGAAACGCGCCGCTGATGAGGGTATCGAAATTCTGAAAGAACTGGCTCATCAGGTGAGGGAAGTTAAAGGCATCGCGGGATTTCACCTCATGGCGGTGGAGTGGGAGCACCGCGTGCCGGAAATCATTGAACGTGCCCGCCTGCGTCAGTAGATATAGATGACCTTCCCAATGATGGCGTCTTTATGAACAGGGCCGAAGTAGCGGCTGTCATAACCACGGTCGGCATTGTCCGCCGTGAGAAAGTATTCTCCCCGCCTGAGGCGCAGGGGGGGCATAATGTCCCTGGTGGTAAAATGAAGGGGAAGGATTCTTTCATCACGTGAGATCCTCTTCCAGGGGGGGGTAAACTTCCTGCCATTAATATAGAAAATTTTATTACGCATCTCAACACGTGCCTCGTCGGCTGCGGTGACCCTGAGGAGAAGGGTTTTGCCCGGGTCTTTGGGATGGTCGATGAGTACCACGTCTCCCACGCGGGGCGTGGCGGTTTTCAGTATCAGAAGGCAGCTCCCTGTTTTGACTGCCGGCTCCATGCTGTGGTTCTCTGCCCGGCAGGGAAGTAGAAAGATGCGGGCAACGAGGAGCCCCAGGATCAGCCCCCCCAGGACCATTATCAGCTTGAAGGGAAGGAGGATGCCGTCATGTTCTTTGTTCATTTTTTATTCCTCTGTTTATTGACGCATTTTTCCAGGGAAAGCCGCCGGGGTCAAAACAAATTTACCCCGGCATCAGGTTCAGGTCTTCCATGATACGGATGACGGCTCGTGACCTGTTGACGGTGTAGATGTGAAATCCCGGTACACCCCATTCTTTGAGCTGATGGCACTGTTCCACGGAAAAATCGAGTCCCGCTTCGCAGAGTTCTCCTTCGGTGCTGCAGGTATCCAGGATGCGGGTCAGGTTGTCGGGAATAGTGGCACCACAGAGGCCGGTTATCTTTTTTATCTGCTGGTGGCTTGTTACGGGCATGATCCCTGGTATAATGGGGACCCTGATCCCCAGCTGTTCAACCCGGTTCATGAAGGTATAGAAATATTCATTGTCATAGAAGAGCTGAGAAATAATGAAACTGGCGCCGGCATCTATTTTTTCTTTCAGGTGTCTGATATCAGTTTCAAGATCCGGGGCCTCGATATGTCCCTCCGGGTAGCCTGCCGCGGCAATGGTAAAGCCGTTGATGCCGTGAATGAATTTGATGAGCTCGCTGGCATGGGCAAATCCATCGGGGTGAGGGGTAAAGTGAGTTTCCCCCGTCGGGGGGTCGCCCCGCAGGGCTAAAACGTTCTGGATTCCCTTTTCTTTGACTTCTTCGAGATAGTCGCGTATTTCATCCCTGCCGGCATTGACACAGGTAAAGTGAACAAGGGGCTCGATGCCGAAACGGATGTAGACATCCATGGCAATTTCAAGGGTCTTATCCCGGGTCGATCCCCCGGCTCCATAGGTGACGGAAACGAAATCAGGGCGGTATACTGAGAGTTCCTTCAGCTCATTCCAGAGGATTTCCTCTCCCTTTTCTGTCCGGGGTGGGAATATTTCAAAGGATACAACGAATTTCTGCTTGTAGAGTTTATCGAGTCTCATTGTTACTCCCTGGCATTACCGGTCGTAAAGGGAACAGGCTTTTTCGTAAAAGGACGTTTCTGTGACCGGCTGCCTGAAATAGTATAAAATATTTTTTTCATGAGAGATCACGGTTGACATCTAATTCAACTATGCCCTATAATTGCAATGACTTTTCTATGAGAGGGCAATTCTTCTTTTTTTTCAATGTTATGTCAGATTAATGCCCGATTTATACAAAAGTTATATCATGAGTAGTTAGGCGATTCTATTAATTTCTTGACAAAGAACTATTTTAATATCATAATAAAAAATAGAATATACATCACACAATAAATACTAAATATTTTCGACTCTGGTGTCGAATGTAGTAGAAGAAAGGTGTAGATTTTTCCAGCTCTACAGTATAAATCTGATGGAAAGATCAAAGTAATAAAAGGAGTTTCTCAATGAAAAGGATGGCAAAAGCTGCTTCATTATCGATCTTCATTGGACTTCTGGTCCTCTTCTTCGGTAATGTAAGCATTAATGTTCATGCACAGCCGACGGATCCGAACGCGGGTAAGCCGGCATCCGAGAAGAAGAAACAGGATGGTCTTGTCGTTGACTGGCTCAACGATTTCGAAGCCTGTGAAGACTGGAGGGCCATGTCGACATGCCCCCTGGGAGATACGAAGATTCGCAAGGTTCCCGGTAAACCGAGACCTGTTAACCCGGAAGGCAAATTCGTCAACGAAGATGGTCAACCCGGTGAGTTTAAAAACGAAATTACCGATGAAAACGGTATTTCTCATAAGAATGAATTTGTTCTCGGGGTAAAAACATATTTTCTCGATCGCGGTTTTGATCGGGTGGAAGTTTTCCCCCCCAACGAATATATTATTCGCGGTAAGGCCCGTGAACTGAAGGTATGGGTTCTTGGCCGCAAGTTCAGGCATACCCTTTACGTGAAACTCCGAGATTACAGGGGACATGTTCATAAACTTAAGGTGGGCCGTCTCGATTTCTGGGGCTGGAAGGAAATGTCTATGATTATACCCGGCTGGCTGCCACAGTCGGCGAGCTATGCCATCCTTGATAAGAATCTGCATTTTGTGTCATTCTTTGTTGAAAGTGACCGATTTGAAGTGCCCGGTACCTTTTACTTCTATCTTGATCAGTTCAGAATTATTACTGACCTGTCAGAGTTTACCGGTGATTCAACAATTAAGGATACCTGGTAAAATTGCGGTATGAAAAGAATGGAGGCTTAGAATGAACGTATATAAACGATCAGTATCCATAGCATTAACGATTGTCGCCGTTTTCTCTTTCGGATTGTTGACATCAAAAAATGCTGATTCAAAAATTGCTACTAATGTTGAAGCTGACATCAGCGGTGAAGCTCTCAAGGCCGTTGTGGTTGAAGATTTTGAAAAAGGGGCCATTGCCGGGTCAATTGCTGATGATGGATGGTTTGTTAAATCGACCCCGAAAAAATATACCAGTGCAGAAACTGAGAAAAAGCTGAAGCGGAAGAATCCCGTCCCCGTGCTTGACTTGAAGTTTCTCGCCGGTGGCCCCAATGACATGCAGGTTGAAGAATGGTCTCTTACCGACATGGGTAAGAAAAAGGAGAAGATACTCGGTGTTCGTTTCAAGTTTCGTTATCCCGGGCATAACTCCGTTCACATTCTTCCTCCCCTGGAAGTTGACTGGAAGTCAAAGAAGCCGGTAAAAAGGTACAATCCCAATACCCGTAAGGACGAGCAGGAAAGGGGAATTCAGCTTCCCGGTAAGGCAAAGGCCCTTTCAATCTGGGTCCATGGCCGCGGCAATCCCTACAATCTGGAAATATGGGTAAAGGATTATCGTGGAGATACTCACATCCTTAAGTTCGGTTCAGTGAACTTTGTCGGATGGAGACCCATGAAAGCCTATGTACCGATCAGTGTACCTCAGTCATACGAGAGTTTTCCCCAGACCCGGGTGACAAAGGTTGTACGCCTGGTACTGAGGTCCCAGATTCAGCGTCATGCCGAAGAGCTTACGGAGAATACATACTTTTTCTTTGATCAGCTGAAGGTTCTGACAGATACCTATGAAGTAAACTTTGATGGCTCTGACCTGCACAAGGCATTTGATAAAGAAGGATCAGGTGGCGGTACAAAGACTAATACTCAATAGTGTGGGACAGAATAGCGTAACAAAGTAAGTATTTTTATTACTAACATTCTGTATAGACATTCGTAGATTTATAGTGAATATGCGGAAATACCCATCGGTATAAGATGGGTATTTTCTGTTTTTTTCAGATGGAAAATTTGCCCCATTTATATGCAAATTTATATAAAATGGAGTCTTTTCTATAACCTGCCGGCAGGCAGAATTTCCTTTTGATGAGCTTTAACGCAGAAGGGTAATAACAGGTGATATCATGGAAAATGCATTAACAAGACTGGAATCCCTTTTCAAGGAAGAACAATGGGGACGTATAGAGCCTAAGGATATTGGTATTTCAAAATTCAAGATTCTCGATGACCTTTTCAACGCAACTGTTGCGGAAGGAAAAATTGAAGAAGTACGGACCAACTGCCGTAATCAGCTTGAATCGAATTCAGAATCAATTACAGGGATATATCTTCTGGGCCTCATCGGATATCATATTGATTCTATTGAAGATTCAGTACAGTTGAGGAAACTTATAGATATCTTTACCTCTTCACAAAAATGGGCGGTTGTTGAAATTATTGCAGAAAAGATACTGGAATATACAGAGAACAGTATAGCCCTTCGAGCCCTCGCAGTGAGCCTCGAAAGACTGGGAAGAGGAAAAGAAGCTGTTCCTGTTCTCGAGGATCTGTTGAAGATCGATCGCTTTGATACAGAGGTGGCGAAAAAACTTGCCTATAAGCTTATCGAGGAAGAAAGGGAAAAGAGTATCTATTATCTCAAACTTTCTATTGAGGGCTTTATTAAGGCCAGGGATCTTGACGAGGTCGTGACACTCTGGAACAAGCTTGTCTCCATAACCAGTATCGATGAGATGGATGTGAATTTTTTTGAAAGGGTAGAAAGAATGCTTGTTGATTTAAAGCATAATGAACTGGCGGCTACCCTTCTAAAAACGCTTTTTAATAAGTTCAGGGACGAGGAACATCCAGATTATTCCATAGAACTTTTGAAAAAAATTCTAAAATACAGGCCCGATGATAACCAGGCGCGGCGGGACCTGATAAAGTTTTATGAGGCAAAATACGGGAACCACAGCCAGTTTGAACAATTCATGAAACTGGCGAAGCTGGGTAATTTCAAGACTCCGGTAAAATTTGCCATACAGGATTTTGAAAAGAATATTGTATTTGATAAGGATAATTATGCTTTTCACAATTCCTGGAAGCTGGGGAAAATCGTGGATATCGACAGTGAATCGATAATTATTAATTTCAGAGACAAAGAGAACCACCGTATGTCCATACAGATGGCTCTTCAGTCGCTGACTCCGGTGAGCAAGGATCATATTTACGTGATGCAGTATGAAGACCCTGAGATGGTAAAGTCAATTTTTAAAGAAGACTTTCTCCAGTTTTTTGAAATTCTTATCAAATCATATGGCAACAAGATACTTCTTGCTGATATAAAAAGGGAATTGATTCCTGAATATGTTGAGGAAAAAAGCTGGGGCAAATGGTGGACTCGGGCGCGGACGCAGATTAAGAAAAGCCCTCTTTTCGGTGTTTCTGAAAAGAAGAAAGACCTCTTTTTTATGCGTGATAATCCCGTTACCTACGTGGATGAACTGCTGGATAAATTTACACGGACCAAATCTTTCGGAGAGCGTCTTGATATTTCTATTGAATTCAGCAATAATATTGATGAAAAGGAAGGAGCCAGTGTCGTTCAGTTCTTTGTGGATTACTTTCTTGATGAGATGAAAGGGAATTCTGAAACGCGAAAAATTCTTTCATATTTTATATTGAAAGATATGACCCGTTTTATTGATCCGGCAAAGTTAAAACTCGATACCCAGTACGATAAAATTCAGGAGTTCCTTAAGACAAGTACAGAAATTCCCATTATTTCCAAGAAGATTTCTTCCTATGATTACAAGAAAGACCTGGTGAATCTGGTTCGAGAATCGCGTGATGACTGGCCCTATATTGTTTCAGAGCTGCTTTTTGAAACACCCGTCAGGATTCACAAGTATATTATCAATTCATTGATACGGGCTCATGAATATAATGTGATAAATAATTTTATCGATCGGGTTATTACCGGCATGAAACAGTATCCAGAAATATTTTTCTGGGTGGCAAAGAATCTGATTAATCATACCTGGGATTATGAATGGCTCGATTATTCACTGAAACAGCTGGTGTTAACTTTTTTCAGGCTTCTCAATGAATTGAAAAAGATCGAAACAGACAGTAACAGGCTGAAAAACGCAGCCCTTGAATTGCTTTTTGATAACGAAATCCAGATACTTAAAGAATTAGTTAATGAGTTTGATCAGGCATTTCTGGGAAGGATTTATGATGTTTTCAGTAATATTTCCTATGCTGAAGAAGGTGATGTTGAAAAATTTCTCGGTTTAATCAAGGAAAAATATCCTGACTTCAAAACAGAAAATGTCGGTGACGAAGAGGAGTGGTCCTTTGGTGAAGAAGAACTGATTGTCACCCAGGCGGGATATGACAAGAAAAAGGCTGAACTCGATGCCATGGTCAATTCTGAAATGGTTACCATTTCAAAAGAACTTTCAAAGGTTTCAGAGGCAACAGGAGACATGCGCGAGAATGTTGAGTATACTGCCCTCCTTGAGAAACAGGGGATTCTTGAAATGGCCATATCAAAACTTGATCGGGAGATGAAGAAGGCCAAAATTCTTGATCCTGATACGGTAAATACTGATGTTGCATCAGTTGGTACAGTTGTTGTTTTTTCCGATAAAAAAACAGGCTCCAGTAGAAGTTATACCATACTTGGTCCCTGGGATGCTGATTTTGAAAAGAATATTCTTTCATACCGGTCTCCCATTGCGCGGTCCATACTGGGCAAAAAGGTCGGTGAAGAATTTACCATGAAAATCGACGATCGCCTCATGGCCTTTGTCGTGGATAAAATCAGTAAGTTTTCATGATAGACAATTCGGCTCCTTTGGAATTTATACAGGGGGAGTCCTTTTTAACTTCCCCTGAAAATAATATTTGACAAATATACACTTCAATTTATATGGATAGCATATTGTTGAACTTGCCGCGATGGTGGAATTGGTAGACACGCTAGGTTCAGGGTCTAGTGGGCGTACGCCTGTGAGGGTTCAAATCCCTCTCGCGGCACAGAACTCTCCTTTGATTAAATTCTGTTTTTTTAGATTATGGGATATGATAAATTCCTGGCAGAGATTATCAATCCAGTCTGGGTCGATTATCCTTCTTTTTTATTAAGCTTAATTTTAACTGCGCTGGTTTTTTTTTCTCTCTCTCTCTCTTGACTCCTTCATTTATGTTTCATTTAAGTGAAAATATTCGTCTGCTTTCTGGCAAATTACCATTAATTTACCCGGTTTTTTCCTCTGAATATTGTATTAACCTGTCAGGTGACATAAAAAATATTAAAAATTTTTTTTAAAATACCGATTCTATCAATAACAAGGTTACTATGTCATATTTCAGGAGGGATGAAATGCGAGACATGAGCAATGGGGCCGATATTCACCATCGTGAAGAGGACAATGTTATTCGCGCCATAAAGGAAAAAGCGGCTATGATAACAGGTGGAGACAGGTCTGAACCTGTTTACCTGAAAAATGTCTCTGTCATTGACGGTACATCTTCCCCCCAGGGCGATTCAATCGTGTGTACCGTTAACAGTATTTTTTGTGACTCCAGGGGCGTTCTCTGTGCAGACCTCGTGGGAGAAACTAATCCCTTTAACACGGGGATTATGTTCGGGCAGAGTATTGAAGATCTCGCCCTTGATGACCTGAAGAATATTCTTGATGCCCTGAACGACGAGAACTGGTCAGTAATCCTGAATAATGGAATCGAAGGCAGAAAAAGTGGACGCAGAGCATTTCAGCGTCTCATGAAAAAAGATAAATCAGCATGACGGGAACAATGATGTTTGAAACAGAAAAATCCTTCGAAGCCCTCAATGATATGGTTGTTCTTCTTGAGTCATCCCTCTATGATATACAGGTCATGGTGGCACAGACAGTCATGGCCCTGATGGAAGTAATGGAGAAGACAACAGTTGATATTAATGCTGCTGTTCCCATGATAATTGAGGGGAAAAGCAGCATGGTTGAATTGATAGAATTATTTTTCGATGAAGAGGAAGATATCTACAAGGTAGCCGGGGAAGGCGGTCATCTTTTTTTATGGAATGACCTGGATATATCAGTACAGTTTGAGATCGTTCTCCAGGTTCACCAGAGGTATGTTTCAGAATACCAGATACATCGAACAGGCAGTGAAGAGGAAATTCACTAAAGACTCATTCGTTGATTTTTTTTTGAAATTCGATTTCTTCTGTAATTATTGAAACTGCTTTTTTTATTTCTGCATCAGGCATTTTGCCGTGATAGATATAGAGTATCCTGCCCTTACTGTTGATAATTAAAAATACGGACTTGTCGTTACAGTTGCCAAGGCCCCAGGCGTCTCTTAAAATATAGCTGGGGTCGGTAAGAATGGTGACGTTGTATTTTTTTTCCTTGCGTCTTGCGATAAGGCGTATGATGGGATCAGGTTTCCACGGAGCGTCTTTCAGATTACCGATACCGATTGGTCGGTAGTAGTGGCGGGGAAGTTTTAATTTTTTCAGTATGCGGGCAACATGATCGTTCTGGTCAGCCACGTCTGCATCATTGTAGAAAATCACCAGTACTTTCTGTCCGAAATCGGGAAGATAGGCGGGGATATCACGAGTGTCCCTGATGCGGATGTTTTTAACAATGTCATCGACCCGAAGGGCCTGAAGGGAACTGGCAGACATTAACACTGCGATTGTCAGGAGAATGATTTTTTTCATACGTGCCTGTTTTTAGTGGTTTATTTATCAACAGTATATGCGTTTTCCCTGCTCTGTCAAGGAAGAGACAGGACAGAGGGCTAATGGGAAAGGGTTTCCCATTTCAGGTATGAACCATCCATTACGGGGCCGTCAATGCAGGCCCGTTTAAAACCATCATCTGTCTCGACTGTACAGCCCGCACAGAGGCCTATGCCACATCCGAAATAATTTTCCAGGGAGACTTCGAGGGGAATCCTCCCTTCACAGAGTCCGGCCACTCCTGCCATCATGGGGGTGGGGCCGCATGTGTAAACCATGTTGTATGATGATTCTTTAAGCATTTCCTGCATCAGTTCAGTAATAAACCCCCTGTGTCCTGTTGAGCCGTCATCAGTGGCTACTTTGAAGATATCAGCAGTGGTGCCGAAATTTTTCGCACAGTAAATATATTTTTTTGCCCGCGCACCATAGAGACAGGTAACGGAAACACCCCGGTCCTTAAGGGCCCGGGCAAGGTAGTAAAGGGGGGCGTTGCCCACGCCGCCACCTACAAGAAGGGCGGAACCCTTTTCAAGAAGGGTAAATCCCTTTCCCAGGGGGCCAAGAATGTCGATGGGACCCTTTTCCCTGCCGGCAAGAAGGGTGGTTCCGCGGCCTACGACCTGGATGATGATTTCAAGAATTTCTTCATTTTGATTAAAAATGGAGAAGGGACGCCGAACAAGGGGGTCTGTGCTGTCTGAAATTCTTATATTGATAAACTGTCCCGGGAGGGCATGCAGCTTTTTATCCAATTTTATGCGCAGAAGGTAGTGGTCTTCAGCAACCTTCAGGGGGCTTTCAATCAGTTCTGCCATGTTACATTCCTGTGGGAGGGATTTTGAGTTTTATTACACGTAATTTACTATAGCGCGGGCCTTCAGGAGTCAAGTCGGATTTGTAGAGAATCACCCTGTCAAAGACTCCACAGCCAAAGGATTTCTCCTCCATTTCTTTCAGGTAGAATGAAATTTTGGGAGTGACGGAGCGTCCCCGGCGAAGACGTCCCAGGGTGATATGAGGTCTGAAGGCGCGCCTGTCGCGGGCAAACCCGAGGGAGGTGGTACAGGTCTCAATTTTTTCATGGAGACGGCTCAGAGCCTCATGGTCAACATTGATGCCGCACCAGAATACAGAGGGGTTTCGGGGGGAAGGAAATGCACCGCAACCTGCCGCCTCGAAGGGAATCGCCGGTGTGCCGGTAAGGGCTGCGGGCAGTTTTTCCATGATGATATTCATTGTTTCCTCGTCAGTGTCGCCGAGAAATTTGAGAGTTAAATGAAGGTTTTCTGGTGAGACAGTCTTGACTGCTCCTGTCTCGTTCCGTAATTTTTCGACAGGTTCTTTAAGGCCACTGATGATTTCTTTTGAAAGGGGAAGTGCAATAAAAAGGCGGTGCATCTCTTTGTTGCACTTTCTATTCGATTATTTTGGGTACGACAAAGTGGCCGTTTTCAAAGGAGGGGGCATTTTTTTCGATATCCTCTCTGTTGAGGGAAGTGCAGACCCTGTCCTCTCTAAAAATATTTTTTATGTCGGTGATATGGTCGGCAGGGGCGACGCTGGCGGTGTCGAGCTCCTTGATTTTTTCCACGTATTCGATAATATCCGTCAGCTGCCGTGTATATTCAGTCTTTTCCTCTTCAGAGAGCTCAAGCCGGGCAAGGCGGGCGACTTTTTCAATTTCGATTTTCATGGATTTTCCTCTTTCCGGGCCTTTTTTTCGATAAAGTGTCTTCCCCGTGTTCTATACTCAAATCTTCTAATTCTGAAGGCAATCACTTTTTTTTTCTTGAGAAAGGCAAGGTGAAAATTAAGGGAGTAATTTCTCACTCGTGCCGGGGGTTTTTCAAAGGCCATGATAACAGCAGCGGTATCTCCCGGGGGAATGAAGGAGAGCCGGTAGGGTATGGACTTGTGCCTGAAATCAAAAGAATCGATTTTTTTGATTTTGCCAAGAAGCCGCCGCGTGCGGAGAATTTCATCGAAATTAAATACCCTGTAAAGGAGTGACCTGTAGCGGGCAAGGATTTCGCCCGCTGAGAGGTTTTTTGACTTCCCCCCCCTGTAGATGAGTACACCCTTTTCAAGGGTTACGGGATTACTCCAGGTATTCTTGACTGAAACGAGAAAAAAGAGGAGTTTGGGGACCCGGTAGCTTCTGTATTTTTTCCTGGTACCTTTAAAGGCGGGGTTTTCCAGAATTTCTTCCCAGTGATGATCCTTTACCTGGCGGAGAGAGATATCGCAGTAAAGGCTCCTGATGGTGGCTTTCCCCTCTTTTGAGATAGAAATCGTTAGTGACTCCGTAGGGCTGTCCCGCCGTTCGATGCCGTATTTTTTTCCGCAGCCTGTGCAGATAAGGGCGGTAATAATGATGTAGAGCAGGGTGACGGTTCTCATGAGAGGTAACCCCTTTCTGCGAGGAGGTCTTCTGTTTTCTGGCTGCCATAAATGAGTCCCAGTTCATGGGTGAGCTGTCTAAGTATGACAGGGACAGGCTCTATCTTCAGGTGGCTGTAATCGGTAATTCTGCTGAGGCTGGCGGCGATACGGGATATGATGGCGCCGATACCAGGGTGGCTGATTTTCAGGGTCAGTATCATGACTCCATCCTATTGTTCTCCTGAAATCTCGTCAACAAGGGCTGAAAAGAGGGTGATGACATCAGCAGTTGATTTTCTCAGGCGTGAGCTGATCTGCTGCGCGATGGCCCGTGTGACAGAGAGGCCGATGGAAGGATTTTCGTCACCGAAACGGATAAAATCCTTTCGGTTTATCACAAGGCACTGGCATTCGCTTTTTGCCATAACAGTGGCAGAACGCATATCATTGTCGATAAGGGCCAGTTCTCCCACGTAGACGCCTCCCATGCGGTCATGGAGCGTGGTTACCGTATATTTCTCATTCTGAAGGGTCTTTTTTAGAATATCGATTTCACCTGACAGTATGATGTAGAGTTCATCTCCATGTTCTCCCTCCTCGATTATTTTTTTTCCCTTACGGAAGGTGCGGGTGCTGCAGATACTGCTGATTTTATCGATGACGTCTTCATCATGGGCACACATACTGAAGATGTCTACCTGTTTCAGTTTGTTCTTGATGCTTTCGTTTGATACGGTTTTCGGTTTCATCATCACTTTCTGCCTTCTATGATAATGGCTTTGCTGTGTTTTTTTAAGACATAATCAGGTTGTGGATTGATAACAGGGAGGTTCGCCGCCAGGGTCTTTACTTCCTTGAGGTTATCAACCAGTTTTGAGATATCCGGTGTCTTCTGGGCTTCTCGTATCGCCTCGGTTTTCCTGTTAAAGAAGTTGCCCGTGTTTTCCAGAAGGCCAATCAGTACCGAGCGGTCCCGTTCAAGGTAGTACTTGAACAGGTCCTCGTAGGATGTGCCGATATATTTTGCCGGGACGTCAATGGTTGCAATGGAGATATCCGCCTGAACGTTCAGGAGTTCACTGATGACATGTGATATGCCACTTCCTGCGGAGGCGTTGGCAATGAGTGACCGGTTGTAATCACTTGAGAGGATTATTTCATCGCAGTTGGAGAAGGTGAGATAGCGTTCGAATTTTGAATCGAGAAGTTCCGCACAGGTATATACCGACTTGCTTATTGATTTTATGGTAATAATTGCCATGACAGTGCGGCTGTCAACTTCCTGCACTGACCCCTGGACAAGCCTGTCTGCCAGGACCAGTACCCTTTTTGCGTACTTGAGGTTGGCTCGGGCCAGGACGCGCTCATCGATGTAGTCGCCATTGATGTAGTTTATCTGGCTGTATTCCGGGTCGGCCTTGAGATTTTCAATCTCTTCGGGGTCAACCGTGTTTATCAGTACGATTTCAGAAGGAAGGAACTGCATGTTTTTGTCCATGACATCCTTCAGTACCGCCCCCATGTCTCTTTTCCAGCCACAGATGATGAAATGGTTTTTCAATTTCAGGTCTTTCAAACCTTTTTCCTCCTTGAGTTGTTTCTCCACGAGAAATGAAGCAATATTACCGGTGATAACACCAACGAGGGATATGCCGAAAAACATCAGCAGGACCCCGACAACGCGGCCCGAGGGGCTGACGGGATAATGGTCACCATACCCTACTGTAGTGGAAGTTACAAAGGTCCACCAGAAGGAATCCTGCAGGTTTTTAATGTTACTGCCCCTGCCGGTATCAATGACCTTTTTGCCGTTTTCCAACTTGTAGACAACATAGTTGCTTTCTATATAGAAGATGGCCACGGAAAAGGAGATCAGTATGGTCGTACCAATTAAAAGAAGCTTGAAGAGCATGCTGCGCCGTGTTCTGGTCAGCACCTGCCTCAGGGCCTTGCTTCTGAAGACCTTTTCATAGATGAGGGAGAAAATGTGCATACCGTATCCCTTCGCTTTGGGTTATCGCTGTATTAATAATCGTACATAAATTGAGGTTTATTGAACTAAAAACAGTAGTGCCGGTCATTGCAGGATGAAAAAAGGGGGCTTCGCCGTGATTATGTCTATTTTAGGGCTTTTTCAAGCCTGGCGGCTTCTTCTTTCAGGAAGGTGATGATGCGGTCACGTACTGATGAGCGCAGGATGGTGATATGTTTATGGAAGTCAAAGCGGAGTTCTTTTTCTCCCGATGCATAGGCGCTGTGCCAGATAAAGGCATCAGTGAGGGGGGCCAGTGATTCGGGATCGGTCTTTACGGCAGGAAAAAGGTTCAGTGATCTTTTGTAGACCGACCTGAAGCTGCGTCTCCCTTTTTCTCTGATATAGAAGCATATCTGGAACCGGGAACCCTGGGGATAGACGGGCCATGCACCGCGAAGAAAATCGTGGCCGCTGATGCGGTAGACTGCCTGCGCCTGTGAATGATTTTTTATAAACTTTAGCTGTATATAATAATTGCAGTCAAGGTTATTGCGAAGGAGATTGTGCCTGCTTTTTTTACTCTTTAGATATTTTTTTGGCATTTCTTTGATGTTGCTGTTAAGTACCTTCTGGAAGGCGAGAAGGGCGGCATTGTTGATCTGCCGTATTGTTGCAGGATAGAGAAGGGTGCTGCTGGCAGTGACACGGTGAGCAAGGCTGAAGGATGGAGAATGATCCCGTGGTTCTTCAGCGGTAAGGTATATCATGTAGGGGGCGGCGGGTAACCCCACCAGGTATACCCTGTTTGCTCCTGAGAGTTGTTCTCCCGGCAGGGTGCTGACGCTGGTACACCCGAGAGAGCTACAGAGAATAATGGCGGCAAGTGAGATTATTACATGATGAAGAAGGGCGGGCTCTGGTCTGTTATTCATGCAGAAGGTTCCTTTTGATCCATGTCTTGGGAGACTCTTCTATTTTCTCTAAAATTTTCAGGGTTTCCAGCATTTTTTTTAAATTTTTTCCTTCTTTTCTGTAGAGGTGGTAGAAAAGGGAGAGGTCTCTGCCGTAACGGATGAAGGAGAGGACAAAGGCGTTGTTCCATTCGTTGCGGGTATACCACTGGTATGATTTTTCGCTGAGGCGCCCCTGGAAGCGGCGAAGAAATTTTTTCTTTGATGCCGCAAAGAGTTTTTCTTTTTTTTTCAACATTTTTTCTTTTGAAAGTGAACTGCTGTAGAGGGCTGAGAGCTCTTCATGGAACTGCCTGAAAAAAGCATAAATAGCTTCAGTGGTATCGATCTGCCGCAGGGCGTTACGGTAATCGGCGCTTTCCCTGCCTGTGGTGGCGGCAAGGTAATGGAGGCCGCCGACACGGCCCGTGAAGGTTGCCAGTTCCTCATTGAACTGTACATGATCGTCAAGGTAGAGGGTGGCGTGTGTCTGTTCATGGATGATGAGACGTGCCAGGGAAAAATGACTGTACCGGGCAAAGTAGGAATAAACCGGGTCGGAGAGAATTCCCAGGGTGCTGAATGCCGCGGAGGTTCGCAGGTAAACATCAAGGCCTTTTGCTTTCAGAATGGATGCTTCTATTTTAGCATCATCTTCAGTGAAAAAGCCGAGATAGGGAAATGATCCAAAGAGGGGAAAGTGCCATCTCTCCGGTTTCAGGGAAAGGGGATCAGCGGCAGAAAGGACATAGTTGATGAAATGACGCTCAATCTTTACATAACGGGTATAATTGTCATTGTCCCTGAGGCCGAAATTGTTGATGGCATGCTTTTTTATCTGGTCAATGCGTTGAAAGAGTTGTTTTTCATTTTTGCTGAGGTGGCCTTTTTTTTGAAGTGAAGAAATTTTTTCCGCGGAAAGGTAATATTTAAAAAGAAAGAACCCCTGCTTTACCAGGTAGGGGGGGCGCAAAAGAAGAAAGACTGCAGTGCCGCAGAGAAGTATAACAGGGATGAGAATTTTTTTCTTTGAGGATATCATTACAGCCGGCTTGAGGATGCTTTTTCTCTCTTGAATCCTTTCAGTACCGGGGCGCCTTTTCTGATGATTGGAAAAGCTTGCGCGGCATGACAGCCAGGCCCGCAAGAAGTGAAAGGCTGATAATGGCAAACATTGTAACAATGATAAGAATCAGCATCTGGTTTTTGATAACCGTTACCCGCTGCAGAGACACACCGATAAGAAAAGCCCCCCAGTGACGTTTTTTCACGAATACGGGGGCACCCACGTTCCACATTTTTTCCCCTGTATCACGATTGTAGAGGACCCGAATTGTTTCATCGCCATTATATTTCAGGGCTTCCTTGATTCCCGGTGTATCACCGAAAATTCTTTTGCTTCGGCTGTTGGCAAGGTCCTGTTTCAGATCACCGGTAACAGGTTTTGAATAGCGGGAATTGTGAGTGGGAACATAGCCGTTTCGGTCGATGAGGATGGCATAATCAATATCGGGATCGCGCAGGTATTCGTCTTCGATTTTTAGGATATAGCGGTCGAAGATGGTATCATAGAGGGTATGGTATTTTTTCGGTTTTGTTCCCGGAATAAGGCGGTACCTGGTATCAAATATCTGTTTTTCTGTGAGGATTCTTCGGTCCAGCATAAACTCAAGGAGACTGCTCATGGTACGGGCGCCTGTCAATGCTTCTATACGGGCTTTTTCGAAGAGCTGGTCTTCAAGTTTTTCAAATATCAGGCTGATAATGAAGTACGACCCGACACAGAGGACAATACAGAGGCCGAAAATCAGGGCTACTTTATTTTTAAAATTCATGCACGTACCTTGTTGTTTTTCTACATGATTATGGTGATTAATATCACCTGTTGTCAATGTTTTTTCTTTGCTTGACGAAATCACGCGGGAAGTAATCAATGAATGGATCAGGGTAAAAGGTTTGTCTTATGAAGAAAAATATATACGCAACTCTTGTAGTTGTCCAGTTTCTTCTTCTTTTCCCCTTTGACGTTTCAGGGGGAGTTAAGAATTATTTCACCGCGGCAATGCGCGAAAAGTCTTTGAAGGGGAAGATTTTGAGCCGCGTTACCGTTTACGGCAAAACAGTGTCGAACTTCAGCAGGAAGAGCCGCGTTCCGGTACCTTCTTTTTCCTTCCTTCCACCAGATATTCACCGCTATGAAATCCTTGCCGAGGAGAGGGCATTTTTCTCCGTACCTGAAAAAGATGCGGTAAAGAAACTGATCCGTGTCCTGGTCTCCTTTAAAAAACTGAAGGGCATGCGGTACTATTCCACGGGGAGCAGTGCCGTGAAGAGATTGATTCTCGATTCGGCACCAGTTTCTGCTGCCCCGTCAGGAAAAAGGGGACGGGTCTACCGCATAAAGGATAACCGTTTCGGCTGGCAGTCTTTTCGACAGCAGATATATACTAAAGGTGCGACTGTTGTTGTCTTTAACCAATCCCTGCAACCAATGAAACGATTCGGTTCATCCATTAACCGCGCCGGGGAGTCGCTCATGGTCTATGTCTTTCATCATGATCCACGGAGAAAGGGTTTTTTTTACTATGGTTTTCACGCCCAGCGGGTTCGCAGTACCACATTCAGGGGTCTCGGCCTTCCCTCTGCGGCGAGTATGGGCAACAGGCTCAGAGCCAGTACTGTTCACCTTGCGAAAATGCTGGGCAGTGACTGGAGCAGACACATCAGGGCTTTTCCCTGAGAATACACGTGACGCCGGAGAAGAAGCATGGATATTGCCTTAACCAGAAAACAGGAAATGATTCAGAAATATATGCGCATGTTTTCACGACAGGTCCTGGAGGAGTGGTCGCATTACCTTGACCGGGAATCAAAACCCCTGCCGCGGGAGATCATTGATGAGATGGGGCGCATGAATATATGGGGTATCCAGGCTCCAATTGATCTCGGGGGCGGGGGGCTCGATTCGGTGAGCTATTCTATTGTCATCGAAGAAATATCACGGGTCAGCGGCGCCACGGGCCTTGGTGTGACAGTCCATAATTCTGTCTGTCTCGCTCCCCTTTTGAAATTCGGTACACCTGAACAGGTTGAACGGCTGGTACCTGACCTTGCATCAGGAAGAAAGATCGGTGGGTTTACCGTAACGGAACCGAATGCGGGTTCTGACGCATCCGGCATCATGACAACAGCAGTGCCTGATGGCGATGATTATATTCTCAACGGCCAGAAGGCCTTTGTTACCAATGGCGGTGTTGGTGATGTTTTTCTTGTCGCCGCGGTGCATGATCGCAGCAAAAAATCCCGTGGTATCGGTATCTTTATTGTTGAAAAGGGTATGGAGGGCTTTTCTGTCGGCAAGGTCGAGGATATGATGGGAATGCGGGGAAACATGGTTTCGGAACTGGTTCTGGATAGTGTACGTGTCCCCAAAGAAAATATTCTTGGAAAACTCACCGATGGTTTTAGAATATCGATGCAGACCCTTGACATGGGGCGTATCGGAATTGCCGCCCAGGCTCTTGGTATCGGTACCGCCGCTTTTGAGGCGGCGGCACAGTACGCGGCGGAGAGGAAACAGTTCGGGAAACCCATCGGGGCTTTTCAGGGTGTGAACTTCAAGCTGGCGGAGATGAAGACGAAGCTCGATGCGGCGCGGCTTCTGATTTACCGTGCCGCATGCCTCAAAGACCGGGGGCTGCCCTATTCATCTGAATCTGCCATGTGCAAGTACTATGCCTCGCAGACAGGTATGGAGGTCTGCCAGGAGGCGCTGCAGATTTTCGGCGGGTACGGTTACGTTAAGGAACTCCCCGTGGAAAGATATTTCAGGGACGTAAAGATAACCCAGATCTACGAGGGAACATCGGAGATTATGAAAATAATTATCGGTTCTTCCATTGTAAAGAAATTCAGCCGCATGTAGCTGTTACGAAAAGAGCAAAAGGAAAAAGAGACAGGAAAATATTATGGCAGAAAAAAATCTCAATATCCTTGTCTGCGTCAAGCAGGTTCCCGATTCGCATAACGTTAAAGTCGACCGGGGGAGCGGCCTTCTTTTGCGTACCGGTGAAACTTCCATCATGAACCCTGATGATGCCCATGCCATGGAGCTGGCCGTCTCCCTTCGTGAGCGTTACGGGGGGGAAGTTGTCGCCATGACCATGGGACCCGACCATGCTTCAGATGTTCTCTATGAAGCATGTGCCCTCGGCGCTGACCATGCTGTTCTCGTGACAGATGAGCGTTTTGCCGGGTCTGATTCATACGTGACAGGAAAGATACTCTCCCGCAGTATTGAACATTTCGGAAAATTCGATATCATTATTACCGGTGTTGAGGCTATCGACGGGAGTACCGCAAGCGTGGGATTTCATATCGCGGAGTTTCTTGGTATCACCCTCCTGCGGCAGGTTCACCGTATCGATATCATTGACGGGAGTGTGGAGGTCGAACGCCTCTGCGGCCATGAGTTCCAGAAGGTGAGGGTTAAACTTCCTGTCATCATCGCCGCGAACAAGGAGACTAACAGTGTGCGGTTCCCCAGCCTCAGTGACATCAGCAGCTGTTATGAAAAACACATTCACCGCATAAGCATGGAGGATATCGGGGGGAAGGAAGAAGAATACGGCCTGAAGGGTTCGCCCACTATCGTGGTTGATTCTGAGTCTTTCAGTCACCGCCGCGGCCGGGAAAAAATCAAAGGCACCACTGAAGAAAAGGCTGAGGCCCTGATCCATGAGATGAAGCGCCTCGATATACTGAAGTTTTAAAAAGGCAGGAAGAAAATGCACGCTTCACAGCAGCAACACCGGGGAATATTTGTTTTTACCGAAATCCAGGACCACGAGCGGGTCCTCGAGGGGGCACTGGAACTTCTCACCAGGGCGCGGGCCCTTGCTGACCGCCTTGACGAGAAACTCTATGCCGTTGTCCTTGCCCTTGACGCGGAGGATTACCTTGACGAGATTGATGAATACGGTCCCGATGTCATCCTCTACGGGAGCCACCGCGACCTGAAACATTATGACAGTGAAATTTTTCCCGATATTTTCGAGGAACTTATCAGTACTTACCGCCCCTCCATTCTCCTTGTTCCCTCAACAGAAGCGGGTAATGACCTTGCACCGCGCATGTCGAATCGTTTTCATACGGGGCTGACTGCTCACTGTACTGAACTCGATATTATTGATTCTGATACATACGGTCCTGGCCTGCTTCTCATGAAGCGTCCCGCCTTCAGCGGCAACATGATGGCCTCGATCCTCTGTCCCGAAAAGAGGCCGCAGATCGCCACGGTACAGCCCGGGGTTATGAAACGGCAGAAGGTCACAAAAGGGAACAAAGCGGAAAGAATTGTCATTCCCTTTGAATCCCCTGCGAGGGAATTGAAGATAGTCCAGATTAAAGACCCCCTCCGATGGGACCGCTGTTCTGTTTCCCTTGAAGAGGCGGATATTATTGCTGCCGGGGGAAGGGGCCTTTTAACGAAAGAAAATTTTGACCTTCTTTTTGAACTGGCGTCAATTCTCGGCGGCGAGGTTGGGGCAACCCGGGTGCCGGTTTTCAATGACTGGTGCGAGGAGGGAAGAATGATCGGACAGACGGGCAGGACCGTGCGTCCCCGTCTCTATATCGGTTTCGGTATCTCCGGGCAGATTCAGCATACAACCTCCATTGTTGATTCAGAAATCATTGTCTCTGTTTCAATAGACGAGTCGGCTCCTTTGAATGAACTTTCCGACTATGTCATCAATGAGGATGCGGGTCGTTTTTTAAAAATGCTCATTGAGAAACTGAAACAGGAGCGTATCACCTTTGCCTGTACATGAAAAATGGAAACTTCTCTATGACGGGGAGTGTGAAACCTGCAGGCGTTTTGCTGAAAAGGTACGGCGTTTTGACCGCACTAACAGTATCGAAACTGTCTCTCTCCAGGACCATTATATCGATGACCGGTCCATTCCTCTTGAGGAACTTTTAAATGACCTGCACATGGTAAGCAGCAGCGGTACGGTAGTGCGCGGCGGCGAGGCTGTGGCTCAGATCATTTCTCTGGTACCGGCGGCACGGCCTTTTCGCTGGATGGTTGAGACATCCCCCGGCAGAAGGGGAAGTGATCTCGTCTACCGTATACTTAAGCGCCGGCATCGCTGCCCCCATTGTAAGAAAGGCCTGCCGGGAAGATAACCTCAACAGCTGAGAGCCTTTATTCTCAGGCGGATGCACTGGAAAAGGTTATGCCATTCTTCAAGCTCAGGGAAAGGATATCCTCTCTGATTCCTGCTGAAAGGAATGATGAATAAATATTGAAAATGTCTTGCATTCATGGTTTCCTTCCTGATACCGTATGGTGAAATGTAAGGGGAACCCTGCTGCCCCTTTACGGTTACGGGAGGATCATGAATGACCATGAATGAACATTATTCTGCACTCTGCGCTAAAATGGGACTGCCATCATCTCAGGCATTAAAAAAAATATGGGAGACCCTCTGTTCCGAAGAGGAGGCTCTTATTGCACTTTCGCTTCCCGGTGAACCTGCAGCCCTGGCTGAAAAAACCGGCATCCCTCAAGGCACGGTAGAGAACCTGCTGCGGAGACTTTTCGAAAAGGGGGCTGTTTTCAAGGGCCACCGCGACGGGGCTGTAATCTACAGGCTGGCCAAAAATATTGTTCAGTTTCATGATGGCAGCATACTCTGGGACGGGGCAACAGAGGAGTTCTATGCGCAGTGGCGCGAGGTAATGGATGTTGATTTTTCAGGCATGATGCGCGGCCTTCCTGAAACGGTGCAGCTTCCCTCTTTCATGAGGGTCATTCCCATACAGGAAACCATAGAGAAGAAGAGCAGTGTCCTTCCCTACGAGGAGTGTGTGCACCTGATCGAAAATTCAGAAAAACTGGCTGTTGTCAAGTGTCCCTGCCGCGTGAGCCAGAAGAACTGTGACGCACCCGTCGAAAACTGCCTGCAGCTCAACCGCGGCGCGGAATACACCCTTGACCGCGGCCATGGCCGTGAAATTTCCCGCGACGAGGCATACGCAATCTTGAAAGAGGCAGAAGAGGCAGGGCTGGTTCATCTTATGGAGGACAAGGGCTATGGCAATGCCATCTGTAACTGCTGCAGCTGCTGCTGTGAAATGTTCCGGCTGCGGGAAAGTGCAGGCAGGGACTGGATTCTCTCCCCCAGCAGGTACCGGGCTGAAGTGGATATCTCTCTCTGTACCGGATGCGGTTCCTGTGAAGATGTCTGTCATGTCAATGCCATAACCATCGGGGAAACAGCACAGGTCAGCGGGGAACTCTGCCTCGGCTGCGGACTCTGTGTCGCCGCCTGTCCTGTCGGGGCACTTGTTATGGAAGAATCGAGGCCGCAGGAACATATCCCTGTAAAAAAAGGCAGGGCATAGTATACCATGAATCCTGAGTTGAAGAAACTGGAACGGCGGGCCCGTTCTCTTCTTGTTGATAAAGAGATTCCCCCTGGAAAAATGGAGGTGGTGAGAAATCTCATGAATAATGAGAGTATCACCGCAGAGGAACGCTACCATGCCATTATTGAACTTGTGCGATCATGTCCTGATAAAGCCGTAACCACGACGGCGGAACCGAAAAGGAGTAATAATATAACAGCACAGGCTAAGAGGAAAACGGCGGCACGAAGAAAACCCGCGGCAGGAGAAGAAAGCGCCTCTGCTTTTGCTCCAACAGAGACAGCATATTATTTTGATTACCTGCAGAAGAAATACCGGCACCTGAAATTTTTTAAAAAACGTTATCTTGTTCACCGTGATAACCGTTTCGGTATTGGTATTCGCAAACGGTTTATCCCGACGAAGCGCCTTATCAGGGTTTTTGAAGATATGGCCCGGTACCAGCAGGAAATTCTGAAACGACTTTCTCCTGTTCTTATGGAGCTCCTGAAAGATGAAAGTGTTGTAGACCCCACGGATTTCAATTACCTCCGCAGGGTACGATCATGGTTGATGGATGAGCCCATGGCGCGGCAGACCTATGATACCATCAAGTGGATGGAGCGCCACAATTTCGAAAGGGAGTTCAAGAATTACCTGGTGAATTTTTTTGCCTTTCAGCGCCTGGGGGCCGAGGTGCGTGAGCAGATACTTCTCTCCGTTGAGAACAGGCTGCGTGGGTCAAAAGATCTCACCAAGGACGAGGTAAACCAGCGGGACCCTGAACCGGTAAGGCGCGAGAAGGAAAAAAAGAACCTTGAAAAGGAAAAGAAGATATACGACTACATGTTTCTTCTCCGCTCTTTTATTCACGGGGAGATGACAGACGAAAATACCATTGCCAGATACCTGCGTACTTTTTATGGCATTAATACCATCGAAGATTTCTGGGTTATGGTGGGGAAAGTTTTAATTTTTCAGCGGCCTCTGAAAATCAGTGATATTATCAGTTACTACCGTATTGAGACGCCACGCGTCAGCAGTGAACAGTGGGATTACAGCGATGATTTTTTACGCCAGATAGGCAAGGACCCGGAATCCCGGAGAAAGCGTGAACTGGAACACCTGAAAGAAAAACTCGCCCCTTTTGAAGTTGTCTACAAGATGCTCAGGGCACAGGAGAAGGGGCGGGGACTTCTGTTCAAGGGGGTGGAAGTTCATGGACGCCTCCTCGATAAGAAACGAAACGATCCTGAAGAACTTCTCAGTCAGAATTTTATGGCCTTTCTTGACGGTACCCTTCATTATTTTCGTCATGCCTTTCTTGCCCTTTTTGACGGTACTCCCCTGCATATGCGAGATGTTGCGAAAGATGAATATGAGAGCCCCCTCTTTTCAGATGAGATATTTCCCGATATCAGTCAAAAGCTTGAACAGCTTCTTAATGCCATGCATGAACTCAGGACCGAAAATCCCACAATGGTTCTGGAGAGTGACGAGGTGACCCGCATAATGGCGGGGCAGATAGCGACTATGAATCATATAAGGGAACTGGTGACAGCAGCGGGGGCATTCTGGTATGAACTCGCAGAAAAGCTTTTTTTCTACTATGAACAGCACCGTCTCTGGATTCACCGGGGAAACCGCCGCGTGGAGAAAAGCGAAGTGCGCCGGCCGGTACGCAAGTCTGATTATACCGATACTTCCGCCGGGAGGGCTTTCCCTTTTTTTGACTGCACCATTATCGGCATTGAAAAAGCGCCGCGCCTTGCCGATGAAATAAAGGGACAGAAGGTGCTGGGGACTTCCTTCGGCGAGGGCATCCTGAGCCTGGTTGTTGCCTACTGTTTCCAGGGTGCGCAGCTCTGTCGAAATGAAATGTTTCAGAGGGACATGCATGATCGAAAGCAGCTTCTGGAACGTATCAGAGCATTGAGTTGACGCTCATTCTAAATATATAAAATAATATATTTAGAAGGTATTTTTTTGTTTTCTCTTGACTTTTTTGTACCGTACATGAATATCAAACAAAAAGAAGGGTAAAGGCTGTGCAGGGCATGAGCCTTTACCTGCAGTGGGTACAGGAGTAAAAGCAAGTGGAGAAAGATTTTTTCTGCCATTTTGTTTTTTCCGTATTGACCGGAAAAGAAATCGTAATAAATAGAGAAATAAGATTTCTGTGTAAGCCGTCAGTTGGGATGCTGAGAGGCTTCTTTTTCAATATGTGTCACAATAAGATCCTGAAGTATACCATCTAACGGGTTTTATGGCTTCTGTACCTGAAAGATAAGGTGCATAAAAACGGTTTAAAAAGTGTATAATTTTTTATAATTGCCGGTTTTTGTGCTGAAAAATTAAATCCAGGGTGAAGTCATGAAACATGTTATGTCTTATAAGCTCGAAACATGGATCAAAAATCAGATTCAGGTATGGGAAGAGTCAAAAAAAGTAATTCAGAAAGAAAACGTTTTCAAGCCATTTATTACCATCTCCCGTGAATACGGCTGCAGCATCAATTCCACTGTTCTTGCCTTGACTGAAGCACTTAACACATATGAAGAAACAGACCTCTGGCAGGCATATGACAAAGATCTGCTGAGTAAAATACATGAAGACCACGAAGTCAACGAAATGCTTCTTCAGACCCTTGATACTGAAAAGCGGAAAGAAATGACAGAACTTATGCGCAACATGCTGACGGATTATCCCCCGCAGGTTTCTGCACACATTGAACTTATAAAAACCATACGTACCCTTGCCATGCAGGGAAGAAAGATTATAGTGGGACGTGCCGGTGTCGTCATTACCCGTGATATGAAATACGGGCTTCACCTGCGTATGATAGCCCCTTTGAAATACCGCATCAAAAAAACGATGGAAGTCCAGGGAATAAAAGACCGGCAGGTAGCGGAAAGACTGGTAAAAGAAAAGGATGAGGAGAGGCATTCTTTTATGACTCAGTATGTCAAGTTTAATGCTTATGATCCCGCTTCATATGATCTGACGATAAATGTTGACCGTTTCAGCAGTGAAGAGATGGTTGAACTGATCATTGGAGCCCTCAAATCACGTCATCTAATCAAATAAGGTATATAAAAGCTAAAACTTAAGAGATTGCAGGGGGCGGTATTTTTCCAGATACCGCCCTCTCTCTTTTTCCCCCTTTTTTATCTACGGCAGCCTGAAAAATGGCGGTCAAGAATTCAATCTTTCACTATATTTTGATTTGTTCCAGTTTTATGCCGGGAAAAAACGAAAATAATTCGGTAGTCAAATGTTTATACCTGCTACAGTTGAAGAAACAGAAGAAAGGGGCTGGAAAACGCTGGATGTTATTCTTGTCAGCGGTGACGCCTACCTTGACAGCCCCGGTTCAGGCATTGCTGTTATCGGTCATGTCCTGATGGATGCAGGGTACAGGGTCGCGATTATTCCCCAGCCGCGCATGGATGGTAATGATATCATTCGTTTTGGTGAGCCCCGTCTTTTCTGGGGGATTTCTTCCGGCTGTGTCGATTCAATGGTGGCAAATTACAATGCAGACCGGAGCAGACGCCGCGTCGATGATTTTACGCCGGGGGGGGCGCCCGGGCGCCGGCCTGACCGTGCATTGATCGCCTATACGGGGTTGATTCGCCGTTTTTTCAAGAACACCGCTCCCATTGTTCTCGGGGGTATCGAGGCGTCACTGAGACGGGTGGCACATTATGACTACTGGCAGAACGCGATTCGGCGGAGCCTGATATTCGATGCCAAGGCGGATATTCTTGTTTTCGGTATGGGGGAAGGTACCGTCCTTGACCTTGCCCGTGCCCTGGATGAGGGGACACCGTGGAGGGAACTGCGCGGCCTCTGCTACATCAGTAAAGAAAAACCTGAAGGCGGGGATGAACTTCCCTCATTTGAAGAAACACGGGAATCATCTGAAGCCTTTGAAGAAATGTACCGCGCTTTTTATCACGGCAGCGTCAGCAGTAGGGGAAGTCGTCTTGTTCAGAAAACCGGTGACCGGTACCTGGTCATCAATCCCCCCGCGAAGATGCCCGGCGTTGATGATCTTGATTATATACATAATCTTCCCTATGAACGAAGGGTCCATCCCCTCCATAAGGGGGAAGGGAAGGTGCGCGCCCTTGATACAGTGCAGTTTTCCATAACCACCCACCGGGGGTGCTGCGGTGAGTGTAATTTTTGTGCCATTGCCGTTCACCAGGGGCGCAGGATTGTTTCCCGCAGCGAAGCATCCATCCTCAGTGAAGCCGTAGCCATGACCGTGCATCCTGATTTCAGGGGCATCATCAGTGATGTGGGAGGACCCACGGCAAACATGTACCAGGCAACCTGCCCGCAGATGGCAGAGGGGAAAACCTGTCCCGCTAAGCGCTGTCTTTTCCCTGGTATCTGTCACTCATTTGATCCGGGTCATGAAGCGCAGGTACGCCTTTTGAAAAAGATACGGGCGGTAAAGGGAGTGAAAAGGGCCTTTGTCGCTTCAGGTATTCGTTATGACCTTGTTGTTCATGACGATGATCGCGGCATGGCCTATCTCGATGAAGTGATAAGCTATCATGTTTCAGGGCAGCTGCGTGTTGCCCCGGAGCATGTGGCAGAGAATGTTCTTGAGCTTATGGGAAAACCGGGGGGCGAGTCTCTTCGCCGTTTTATCAAAGCCTGGGAGATACTTAATAAAAAAAGGGGGAAGTCGCAGTATCTCTCCTATTACTACATGGCGGCTCACCCTGGATGCGGCGAAAGGGAAATGGCCGCCCTTTGCAGATCAACCGGGGGCAGGCTGAATCACCTTGAGGGGAGTGTGCAGATTTTTACCCCCACACCCTCAACGTGGTCGACCCTGATGTATGTTACCGGTCGGGAGCCCTTTTCAGGGAAGGAAATCTTTGTTGAAAGGGAGATGGGTCGTAAAAAGAAGCAGCAGAAAATGATGACTCTCCCTGAGGTAAAGAAAAAATCACGGCGGTAGGGGATTTCTATTTGAGAATACGTATGAGTATGATGGAAATGTCATCATGCTGTGTCATATTCTTTCTGAAATTTTTTACTTTATTGAAGAGTGTCCGGATGATTTCTTCATTTTTTTGATTTTTTTCTTTCTTAATAATCTGTACTATGCGTTTGAGACTGAATTCTTCTCCATGCGGGTTTCTCTGTTCCTCCATTCCGTCGGTTATCACCACAATGAGGTCGTCCTTTTTCAGGGGGAAGCGTCCCCCTGACGGGTTTATTTTTTCTTTTATACCCAGGGGGATTGTGCCGTTTTTCAGACGGATTTCCCGAAACGTTTCATCGCGAAGAAGGTAGATATAGGAATGGCCAAAGTTGTAAATACTCATTTCGTTTTTCTGCTGATGGTAGTCGATGTATATTCCGGTAACGAAACGTTCTCCCCCGAAGGTGTTGAAAATGTACGCGTTGACCCCCTGAATGTATTCGGGAAATCCCCGGGCGAAATCATATAGTTTCTCCATGCCTCCAATGGTAACAGAAAGAAGTGCGGCGGGAACCCCCTTCCCGGAGACATCACAGATAGAAAAGAACCATTTCCCGGGAAGGTATTCCCTCATGGCGTAGTAATCGCCGCCGATACCCTGCGCCATGCGAGTTGCCCCCGTGGCTTCGAAAGTGTCTCCCGAGACTGTTGTAAGGTCTTTAACGACACATGACTGGAGATTTTTAGCCATGTTGATATCACGCTGTGTCAGGTCTGAAAGATAGATGTGAAGGTCCATATTTGAAAAGATTCCGGTAAAAACGCCCTCACTGTCTACAAGGCCGTAGTAGCGTGTGCCTCTCCAGTTCAGATCATCCTTCAGATGTTCTGCAACAGTGAAGATATTTTCCTGGTATTGAAAGGTGGCAGTTCGAATCATGATTGAAGTAACGGTTCTGTTCTTGTTGAGATCTCTGCCAAAGGGTTGACTCAGTATGGAGAGAAGTTCCCGCCGGGGAATGATACCCAGGAGGACACATTCATCATTGACGACACCGACAGCATGAATATGGTCATTCTGGTTAAGGGTGTCCGCAAGGTCGTGTACCATGGTATCGGCAGGAATGTAATAGAAACTGCTGGCGATCCTCCCGATGATCTGCGCATTTGAATTGCACGGGGGAACTTCTCTGAGAGGCATTTCCCCGGGGAGTCTTTCTTTTTTCGGCTTGTTCATTTTTTTCAGTTGCTCTTTTTATTGCATAACATCAATAATATACAGGGCCTGTATAAAGTTATTGTAAACAGAGACGGTTTTTTTGTAAAATATTCTTCCCTCGTGTTAAAACTTTTTAAAAATTGACATCTACAGGGTTTCGGTAATAAAATGAATTTTCTTTTGAGGCTCTGAGCCTTTCAGCAGCCATTTTATGTTCAGGGGAGCAGTTTTTTGAGAAAAATTCGCACCGCCGTCAGTCTTCTGCTGGTTACCGTCGGTATCGGTACCCTGGGATACCATTTCATCGAGGGGATGACCTTCTTCGATTCTCTTTACATGACCATGATTACTATAAGCACCGTCGGTTTCCAGGAGATTCGTCCCCTCTCTATCCCCGGGCGGGCTCTGACCCTCTTTGTTATTGCAACGGGTATAACCCTGGCAGGTTATACCCTGGGGACACTTCTGCGGATGTTTATCGAGGGAGAATTGAAAAAAAGCTTCGGGAGAAGAATCGTGGAAAAGAAGATCTCACAGCTGAAAGACCATTTCATCATTTGCGGCTATGGCCGGATCGGGAAACTCATTGTGCAGGAACTGGCGGCTCACAACATGCCCTTTGTTGTAATTGAAAATGATCCTGCCTCCGTTGAAGAACTGGAGGCTGAGAGGCATCTCTTTCTGCCCCTTGACGCAACCAGCGATGAGACCCTTGTGGCTGCCGGTATTGACAGCGCACGGGGTATTGTTACGGCAGTGCGTTCTGACGCGGATAATGTATTTATTACACTTACGGCGCGGGGCCTTAATCCGGACATTTTTATTCTTGCCCGGGCCTCAGAGGAAAAGAGTGAAATGAAGATGAAGCGCGCCGGCGCCTCAAGGGTTGTCTCTCCCTATCTTATCGGGGGAAAGAGAATGGCCCAGGTTCTGATTAAGCCGACGGTTGTTGATTTTATTGATATCGCTATACAGGAGAGCAGTCTCGGCCTGCGCATGGAAGAGGCCATAGTTCGCAAAGGATCTGACATGGTGGGAAAGAATCTCATCGAATCAAATCTGAGGAAAAATTATGGTGTTATTATTGTACTGATAAAGAAGAATAATGGTGAGATGGTTTTCAACCCCCTGCCCTCGGAGGTTCTCGAAGAGGGGGATGTAATTGTTGTGCTGGGTAAAAAAGATGATATGGAGCGTATGAGCCAGGCTAGTTGATTTTTTTCTGTTTTCTTTTCATCAGCTGTGAAATGTTTTTCAACAGGTCTTCAAGCTTGAAAGGCTTGGGCATAAAAATATCGACAACATTTTTATAAGCATCGAGATCATCGATTGTCCATCCGGAAAGGAGCATGATGGGCACATCCTCATCAATTTCTCTTATTCTCGCGGCAAGTTCGATACCCGTTATCCCTGGAATGCCATAATCTGATATGACGAGATCGTAGTTGCTGCTCTTAAATTCTTCGAGGGCGTCGTTGCCGTTTTCACAGATGAAGACCCTGTTGCCCATGCGGTCGAAGAGTTCAAAGAGAATTTTTTGAAGGGCCTTTTCATCTTCAACAACGATGATGTCAAGGTCGCGTACCTTGACTTCCATCCTGGGAGCCGCTTTCTGTTCCTTGTCAATGATTGAACGCTGCGGGAATATGGCCTTGATGATATATTCTTCAGATGATTCCTCTTCGAATATCTTCAGGTTTATTTTTTCTGCCGCCTGGCGAATGTCGATGCCTGAAAAGACATTGATCATTTTAGGAAGATGGAGGGTATCCATAACGGAATCGTCTTTATGGACATGAACCGTAAGGCTGATGTCACTGTTTTCCTTGAGGGTAAGGTTGATGATGCCTTTCTTTTTGATGTAGGCTGATACCTTCAGGATTATCGAGATAATGATCTCCCTGAGGAGGCCCGTGTCGATCTTGATATTGGCGGATGAAAAATATTTCTTTTCTATTTTGATGTTACGGCGTTTTTCCTTGTCTTCTACCTTGAACTGCATGCGTGCAAATTCAATGGCGTCTTCGATGACGTTGACGAGGGGTTCTGTGCGTTCACCATAACGATAGCTTTTTTCAGCAATGGAATTTTGGACACGTCGTATGTTGTCGACGATTTCGATGGCAGCTGCCTCGATGTCGCGAATACCGTCCAGGACGGTCTCTTTTTCTGTTATCTGAAGAAGCATCTGTGTCTGGCTCATGATGATGTTGATGCTGTTGTTCAGGGAATGGAGAAATCCCTTTGTAATATCAGCGAGTAGCTTGATTCGGTTGATGGAATTGATTTTTTCCTTGAGAGACTTTATCTCTGTTATGTCTTCCATCACGATTTCGACGTTTGAAATTTTACTTTCCTCGATTATCGGGTAGAGGGTGATATTGACAATTTTTTCTTCACCTTCATGGGCGGCTATTTTAACTTCCCCCTTACGTGTGAAGGGTATCATACCACTGAAAATATCGGTGGCTGACTTTTTGACACGGTCAGCATCATAGATAAATATTGATGAAAAGTCGAGTTTTTCGTTTTTAAGAATCTCTTCGGCCTTCAGGCCCATAAAGCCTTCGAAGGACTGGCTGCACTTGGTTATCTGCATGTTTTCGTTGATACGAAAGGATGGGACCGGGGAAAACTGGAAATGCTGGTCATCATATTGAAAATTTTCTTCAGAGAGATGCTGCAGGGTGGAACGGTCAAAGGAGAGGAGCCGGTCGTCTACAACACGAAGAAGCGCCATGATGGCATCAACTTCCCCCCCTGCCTCAAACATGGGGAAAAGATATATCTCAACGGGCAGTTGCCTGCCGTCACCTGATTCGATGACGGAAAAGCACTGCCTGTCATTACCTCCCAGGGCACCCAGATAGGCCTGGGCCAGTCGTTTTCTGTACTCGGGGTAGAGGGGATGCTCGAGATAGAGGCGGAGTTCACCCGTGCCGGAACCATAGAGTGCTTTAAAAGCCTCGTTACAATAAGAGAGGAGCCCGTCTGTAGCAATAATACAGACGGGATATTTAAGGCGATCAAATACTGTATAGCGGCTGTCGAAATCACCCTGATGTTCCGCGGGGGTATTGTCTATCTCTGTATCCATCATAATCAGATTAATATAGTGAACGAATGTTTAGGAAGTTTTTCTTTCCTTTCTCCACGGTAAACTGCCGGGTGGTTTTGTCAAGGATTGTACCGTTGTGCCCTATAAATTCGAGGGTAACGTCATGTTTCCCCGGTTCGACAAAAGCCCGGGCCAGGTGCAGTTTGGCCGGCAGGGTATGCCAGCAGCGGAGGTCGGGTTTCATCTGTGAGAAGAGTGCCGCCCCTGTTCCTGCACCGGCAATAGTTCCGATGAGCCCGCTGAAAGCTCCTGCGCCGGCTTTTTTCGCAATCTCTTTGGCGGCAATGCTGGCGGCAAGAGAGGCTACTGCCTTGACGACAATGGAGCCGGCAACCTTTTTTCTCAGCCTGTTATAATCGTCTTTCAGGTTCTGTACTGCCGTTGATGCGATGTCTTCCATCATGTCGGTGTTATAGACGCGATTGTTAATAAGCATCCTGACATTTTTTACCCTGTCCGATCTTTTCTGAAAGCGGGGAATGGGATTTTCCGCGGTTTTAAGTGCAATAAGGACGGCAGCTGCGGTAACCCCCTGTTTCATGCGTGTGCTATTGATAGAGACGTGAATGGCAGCATTCATGCCCCTGTCAGAGAGGAGTTTACCACGTGATTTTTTTACCGCACCTTTTCCGGATTGAAAGATGAGAATGACTTCTCCCGCGTCAGGGCTGCCCAGATTTCTGCGGCCGAACTTTCGGCTCCATTTCCCATAATCATCCATGTATTTCAGGCGCCTGGCAACGCGCTGAAGATCTGCATAGACAAGGCTAAGGCCGGGAGCCAGTTTATGAATCTGTTCATATTCTTTGTAGGCATATTCAATGTCATCCATATCATTGTTTTCTTCACCAACGATTTCATAGGCGACAGCGGTAAGATATTTTGCCATGAGATTCTGCTTGTAACGGGCTTTTCCCTCGTAGCGTATCCTGGAGAGTTCTTCGTTGACAAGTTTGAATTCGACCCTGGCTGAATCATATTTTTTTAATTTCAGGAAGTTTATCCCCAGGTACATATGAATGAGTACCTTTTCAAAGTCTTCTCCCTTGTAGTTGCTGCTGCCTTCATTTGTCAGCAGGGATTTGACCTGTTTTGATACACTGGTGGGAATGATTTTCGTGATTTTTGCCGCTTTCAGGAGCACCTTGTTGCTGTTATCGTAGTCTCCCCCCGCATGGAGCATGTAACCGCATTCCATTTGAAAGAGAAGCTGGTCTTTACTGCTTTTATTGACCTGGGGAAGAAGCATGCGTGCCGCATCCTTGAATTTCCCCTGGTAGAATTTTTTTTCCGGAGCTTTTATGGCTTCGAAGTAGTTTTTTCCCCCGCAGGATACAATAAATGCAAAGACGGTTATTACCGCAATGGGGCGTAGTTTTTTCATGATATGCCTCCGCTTTAATGATTTGGGAATATTGTACGCAATCATTATTAAGGAGCCAGTTTAAACTATCTCCAGGGAGAATGAAAGAATAAATTGATAAAAATTAAAGGCCTGTTTTCTGTAATAAAGGTTTTTAATAATATTAATATGTCTGTTTAGACGTACTAATGTTATTATGCTTAATCAAATGAAGGATTTAAAACAGGTTTATCCTGTGTGGAAGATGCATTAAGGCATGTGCTGAAAAAATTTAAATTTTCAGGGCAAAAAAAAGACCGCTCAAAAAATATTTTGAAGCGGTCTTTTTATGGCTGTTTTTACAGGGTCAAAATTAGAAAGAAATACGATCTGTTTTTGTTGCTTTCAGGAATTCTTTCTGGTTCTGCCAGAGAAGCATACCTGTTCGGAGACTCGTCAGTTTCAGAGTAACTACAAGGTACTGGACCCTTTTTCCTCCCACGTAGCGGACGTTATCGCTGATTTCACCGAAGAGATAAAAGTTCGGGGAAACAAGCCCTCCTGTAGGGATGGCACTTTCCGGGTCAATAAGCCCTGACATGCCCTTGGCCATTTCCTTGATGGCATCCTTGGTATGTGTGGCATCGACGAACATGATGCGTTTCTGGATCAGGTTTGTGACCAGTTCATTGCTGAGCATTTTGGTGTCGATATGTTCTGATGTCCTGTTGCGAATTTTTCTTACCTGGATAATGGCGGGTTTTTTCCAGTCATTTTTTAGATAGCTGTAGAGAGATCCTACCATCTTGACAACGGTTGTCTTTACTTCACGGGGGCCCCATTCCATGGATCCCTTGTCCTTGCTGGCATCACGGTATTGAGTTCCTCCACCACAGCCAGTGGCGACTATTGTTACGGCAATAAGTAAGTATGCTGTTCTTTTCATGTGTAACCTCTTGTTATGATAAAATGACATTTTTGGGTTTTTTGTGCACCTCTGGGTGACCGTATGAATAATGATAATTATCGTGTTCCGGTGCCAGATTACATTATTGATATCGAAAACAGCATGAAATGTCAATCATGTTTAAGTAGAAAATCGTGAAATTTTATTACCATGGGCAGATCGAGTATCCGGTAACAGATTTTGGCCCCGGCTCAGAGCCCCCGGAAATATTTCAATTTTTTAGCTGTTGTGATTAAAATGAGAAGATTTTTACCGGTTTTTTTTAAGGAATGCGCTAACGAGTTTTTTAACTTCCTGCGCAGCATCTTTGCTGTTATTGTTTTCAACTTTACCGATATACTCGAAGCGTTTAAGACTGTGGCGGTAGAGTGGATCATAGTATTTTTCAAGAAGGATTTCTGTAAAGCGGTGAAGGTCTCCTTCGCGGTAGATATTTTCAAGGGTGCATATTGTTTCATTTCCGAGCCTGCGGTTAAGGCTCTGGACAAGGGGAAGTATGGTCTCCTCGGAACAGCCGGGGCCGTATTCTGTGACAATAATCTCCGCTCTGCGCCGCAGGGAGGCTGTGACGAGAACCGCCGGTGAGCGTCGCATGACAGAGAAAAGAGAGTCGGGTATATGAAGGTTGCCAATTTTCTGGGATTCACCTTCGATGAGGATATATCGGGCATCTGACAGGCGGTCGAGGCGGTGAAGAAGTTGTGATTCAAAATATTTTTGTGTTTTCGGCGTCATGCCGATGGCTCCGAAAATGGAACTGCGATGTCCCGCCATTGCCTCGAGGTCAAGATTTTCGTTAACATGGGCGAGTATTTCGGTCTTGCCCGTGCCGGTAAGGCCCTGGAGAATTATGATCGGTTTTTCAATGGTAAGGTTTTCCAGCCTGTCGCGGACATGGCGGCGGTAACCCTTGTACCCCCTGTCGAGGCGGGCGACCTTCATGCCCAGTGAAGAGATGAGAGAGGTAACGGAACCTGATCGCATTCCGCCGCGGGCACAGTAAATGACCATGTTGCTGCCCTGGTGTTCCTGTATTTTCTCTACGATGTGTGACAACTTCCCCCCAACAATCTCAGTGCCCCGGAGGACAGCGTTATCCCTGCCGGCGAGTCGGTAGAGGGTGCCTATCTCTTTTCTTTCTTCGTTTTCGAAAAGGGGAATGTTAACCGCACCGGGTACATGGTCCAGGGAGTATTCATAAGGGGACCGCACATCGATATAAACGGGATCTGCCAGTGCCAGTGATTCTTCGTAGGATATAATATGATCCGGATTTTCTTTCATGAAAATGTCATGCTATAGAGAGCCCCTGTCATGCAAGGAAAATTTTTTCGTAATAAGGAGAAAACAGGCAGGAGGCGAAAATGTTTTATCCCTTCACCGCGGGAAAAGTTGTCAGGCAATGACCCTGTTCCTTCCCTCGTTTTTTGCCTGGTAGAGTTTCCCGTCAGCCTTGTCGATAAGTTTTTCGATGGTTTCTGTTTTCTCGGTGATGACCGCAACGCCGCAGCTTACGGTGACGGTTCCAGGGCTGTGAAAGTAGTGTGCTGAGATTTTCTGCCTCAGGTTTTCCGCAACGAGATAGGCTTCATCTTCAGGGGTTTCAGGAAGGAGCACAAGAAATTCTTCACCACCGTATCTTCCGATAGAGTCGGTCTTTCTTATATTTCTTTTCATGATCTCGGCGATGCCTGATAAAATAATGTCACCGGTCGTGTGTCCGTGGGTATCATTTATGTTTTTAAAGTGATCAACATCAAACATGAGAATGGAAAAGGGTTTACGGTAACGCATGTACCGGGCAAATTCATGGTCGAGCTTTTCAAACAGGACCCCCCGTGCATACAACCCGGTAAGGGAATCAAAAGTGGCCATCCTTTCAATTTTTTTCTGTGATACCCTGTAGTAAAATGTAAAGGCAAGGAGGACGATGAGAAGCAGAATTAATGCCCCCAGGACAAGGTAGAAGCTTTTTGTGTGGTCACGAAGTTTTTTGCTGTCGGCAATTACAAAAATCGAGGCTACATTTCTGCCGGCTAAATTTTGTATGGGGAGAAAGGTGATGAGCCCCGGTTGTTTATCAATATCAACTTCATGGCAAAAGGGTCTTCCGGTTTTTCTGTAAAGGTCAAGAGACGTTCTGAGTCTTGCGGCATCGGAGGCGCTGATTCGATTTTCAAGTATGCATTTTTCGGATATGGCTTTGTCGAGAACATAGGTGTCATCAATGAACCAGGGAATATAATTGGAAAGTTCACTTTCGAAAACCTTTTGTCTTACCTGTTCCTTCAGTATTATAAACTGTGCCTCCTTGTTGAACTTTTCGCTGAGCTGTCGAATAACCGTTTTCATGGATACACTGACTTCCACTGATCCCACATGTTTATTATTACTGGCAAGGGGGTAGAGAAATCTGTATCCGTTAAATATTCGTCCTTCTTCGAATCCTGATATATGTTTTTTTTCTCTGTTGGTATATTCCACGGAGAAGCGGATACCGGTCAGGTCATCGCCAAATTTTTTCGGGCGGTGAAACCTGAGAAAGCTACGGTTGTTTTTTTCGTGGAAGTGTAGCTGCCTGAAATTATATTTTAGCAGATTTTCGTAGAGGCCGGAGAGTTCACCATAGAGTAATTTCCTGTATCTGTTCTTTGTAACTTCATCACGGGCTTCTGTGCCACGGGCAAAAATATTTTTTATTCGGGGCCGATCTATAGCGAGACGGAAAATGAGATCAGCCATGTCGGAATAGACACTCATTGTAATTATGTATTCATTGTTCAGTTTATTGATATAATTGTTTTCTATTTCATGCCTGTTATTTTGAAAATACCAATAAAGAAGAAAGTTTGATGAAATTACCAGAAGTATTAAAAGAACCAGTATTATTAGACGTGCATCATGTTTTATCTTTTTTCGCATAACTCCCCGGCTGCCATTAGTTTTGCAATAGAAGTAATTGCAGTTTCCCTTTTCAGGGAGCTGGTAGAAAATTGATTATCTCCGGCATTGAATTTTAGTATAAAACTTTTTAAGGCTTATAGCAATATTTTTTTGATCATTGTCTCATGTTTCATACAAGCCCTGATGGGTAAGACATGCCTTTAACTTCCCCCCCCCCCCTTTATACCTTTAGCCTGAACCGGCCGACGGTGGATGTTTTCTTCTTGATAGGCTGAGAGCTTTATCATAGCATTGAATGACTGCAATTTCTCCCTTCGGGAGGAGTAATTGCATAAATTGTTTCATGGCAGGAGGCTAAATGCTGCTTTTTGTTAAAAGATTGTGTAAGGGGATTCTTGTTGCCTCAGAATTTTCTCCCGTTGCCCTTTTCTGGATGGCAAAGTCTTTTCTTTTCGACATGCCCCGCAGCTGGTGGGCCCGCCGAAAACTGCCCGGTCTGGCTGTTTCCATGGGATTAAGGCACGAGAAGTCACGATATATCAAAGAATTCGGTAAAATCAAGGGCAAGGTGAAAGGGCATTTTGTGAAAGTGGAGCCCTTTGCGTCAATGAATCCCACGGCACGGGTCTCTTTTCGTCAGAGGCATCGGGGTATGGAGATTTCATTGCGCAGGCCTGACCTGGTGCCGGAGAAGGGGGCCATTGAATTTACTTCCTCTCTCTGGTGGTTCAATCAAATATTCAGAACGCGGGTCATCCATCGGGATAAGATGGAAAATGTTTCCGGCAACACCCCCCTTCTTCAGGATATGGTATCTTTCTATGAAAGATGGATGTTCAGCCTCGATTCCCTGCTGGTTAGCGATGACGATATTTTCTGTCGTTTCAGGTACGGCTTTTACTTCTTCCCCCATATTCCCGCCTCGCGGTTCCAGGGCCTTGTTCAGGACATGGTTGACCTGGCGGAAAGAATCGATGTTGCTTTGGAAGGGCCCTGAAAAGGGAGATGCCACTTTTTTATTTTTCAGCAGCGGCGGGAATGTTCTCATGAATGTACCCTGTGTACCAGCCGTCTTCCCACGCCTTTTCGTATCCTTCGCCGGTAAGCCATGAGAGATAGCGGGTGTCGTCACGAAGGAAATAATTAAGCCATGAGACTATCAGGGTTGAGCAGATTTCATGGTACTGGTCGTTGCCTTCATTTTGAACATCATTGTGTCCCATTGCTTCGATGGTGAGAAACAGTTTTGAGTTTATAGCCGGCAGGGCATCATAAAACGCCATTCCCATTGAGGTGCTTACCAGTATATCTGCAGAACCGGTGATGATAAGTACAGGTACAGTGATGTTCTCTCCGGGTTTATTGCCTGTTTCATAAGGGGTGATACCGATGACTGCGGCAACCTGATCTCCCACCTCGTCTGCGGTATGAAGAGCGCCTCCTCCTCCCATGGAATGCCCCATGATGGCAATGCGGGAAGTGTCAAGGCGGTGATAGATGGGGCTTCCCTGACGTAAATTTTCCGTGGTAAGGGTCTCGATGGCTCCTTTGTGTCCCGTTACCCAGTCTGAGGGTGATGCAAAGAGATTGTTGTATGCAAGCGCCGTAAAGAGAATGACAATATAGCCGTGGGAGGCAAGGCGTTCTGCAAGCCATGTCATTTTTTCTTTGTCTGCTTCCCAGCCGTGGGTCAGAATCGTTGCGGGAAGGGGCGGTCCGTTGTCATATTCCGGGTAGTAAAGCCTGGCAGATTCATATTTTTCAGAATCGAGATTATCAGCTGATGTAAGGAAGTTGACAGTTCCCTGCCTGCCCGGATCTGCGGGAGTCTCAGAAATATTTGATGCAGTGTCATCATCTGAGTCTTCATAGGGGTCTGTTTCATCATCATCGCTGTTTTGGGGTGTGTCGGTATCTGACTGTTCTGTTTTGTTGTTTACTTTGCCGGTGGAATTCTGATTGCTGCATCCTGTTAGCGTTGAGGAGGCAAATGATATAGTGATAAGGATTAACAAAATGATGCGTTGCATGATCAATCTCTCCATGGATACCAGACCCTGTTCACTGTGGCTGGAAATAATCAATTTTTACTCCCCGCCACTGAAACAGGCGGGGAGGGCGGGGCATAGTCGGTTCTTGAAAACAGTTTTGAAAAGCAGTTTAATTTTTCTGTAAAATTTTTTAAAAGTCCTGTAAAGATGTGATATATCAGAAGAAGGCTATGGGCATTTTCTGATATCAGATGTGAATGGGTAGAGTCGTTTTCGAGAATAGCTGTATTTTAACAAAAACGGGAAACACCTATTTTTTAATTTTTCCTGGAAAGTGAAGATGGCGGTATTCAACACCACCATTGAGAAGTGCCCGCGATTTTTTCATTATTTTCAGGTACCGGTGTTTCAGCTCATAAAAGCCGTGCCACCAGGCATAGTCAGGGGCCATCATTGAGGCCCCCATGCGGGCACGCCTTCCTTCATGGTGCCAGAACTCATAGAATTCCCATTCCAGGTCTTCATCAAAGTAACTGGTTCGGGACAGCTTTCCCGAATTGTAAAGGGTGTCGATGATTTTTTTTACCGGTTCATAGTATTCCCTGTTATAATTTTCAATCACATTGTCCATGTTGACGAAATGGGCATCTGTCCATGATGAGGCATGACACTGCCGGCATACCTGTTTCATTTTGTCTCGTTCTTTTTTCCAGTCAGTTCCCGATGGAAAGGCCTTGAATTCTGAGGGGCGAATGGTGAGGGGGGCCTGTGTTTCCCAGGCCAGTCTTTCTGTTACATCGTGTGTCGTTTTTAATTTGCCGGTGCCTGACATGTGACAGGCGGCGCATGTGGGGGACCTGTAGTCTCTTCCTGCTGTCCATTTGCCATCCCGTGGTGACCAGTTCCATGAGTCTCCTTCGTGGTGGTAGATGGTACCATGTTTTGATTCATTGTATATTTCGATCTGCGGGTGGTCCGGTCCCAGGTGACACTGGTCACAGGCTTCTGGTTTGCGGGCCTCTGTTTTTGAAAATGCGTGCCGGGTATGGCAGCTGCTGCAGCTGCCCAGGCTCCCGTCAGGATTTTTTCTCCCTACACCGACATTGGGCCAGGTACCTTTAACAGGCCGGCCCTCTTTTAATTTTACGACTGTTCCATGGCAGGCATTACACCCGGAGAGGCGTTCGATGGAATTATTCATTCCATGCTGAAGCCATTTGTCTACCTTCCACATTATTTCGCGGGTGTTGGCATGTTTGCTGCGCGCGTATTGTTTATATTCCCTGGGATGGCATGATGCACATTTTTTTGAAGTTACTACCATGCTGACGGGGAGGGGGCTGTTTTTCAGGTGAGCCCTGTTAACAAGGGGAGAATCGCTGTCTGTACACTCATGGCACTTTCGGCAACCCACGTTTAATCCTGCGTGCATGCTTTTTTGCCAGTCATGGACAATGCCAGGTGTCAGTGACATGTGACAGGTGAGACAATTTTCACTTTTACCCATTGCTATCTGTTTTCTTACATGTTTACCTTCAACAATGGGGAATCCCCATTGCCAGAGTCCAACACAGAGTAAGATCAAAAGGATAAGAACAAGATTGGCATACGCCATGATGATAAAAATTCTGCGTGGATATTCTGAGCGGGGATGACCCGGCGTAGAAATAGAAATCCCGGCTGCCCCGGGTGTGCCCATTTTTTTGACCCGCTCAAGAATGTCTGCCCCGTGGGGAGCACCCTTCATTGCCTCAGTAATATCTGTACCGGCAGAGTGGCGTCCGTAGTGGGTTCCATCTTCCCAGTGCTTGCTTTCCGTTACATCATAAACTGTTCCATCATGAATGATCCATGCAGGGCGGCCCTCTTTACCGTCACGGGCTGTAATATTGTTTTCTGTTTTATCTGGCTGGCCGCTCTGGGGCGTTTTCTTCATCTTGCGATGAAGCACAAAGACAACAACAACAGCATTTGTAATCATGATCAGAAAGAGCAGAATTTTGACGAAGAGGATTATCCCGAAGGTGCTTTCGAAAAACTGGCCGAAGTACTCGATTCTGCTGAAAGTAAGAATGATGCCTGTCATAAGAATAGTTGAAAGGCAAGTGATCCCAAGGATGCGTTCCTGTTTCGGGAGGCCTCCTGTAAAACGTGCCGGTTTTATAAAGAGATGAATATAGAAGATGGCGCCAATAAGCATGAAGGACGCAAGAATGTGGATGTACCCGATTATGAGCCAGAAAATGTTTTTTGAAGCAGAGGGTCGTGCTGTCTCACTCTCCACCAGTTCTTTCGGCAGGGGGTAGCGGTAACTGTTACGAATAAAGGCATAGCCTGTATTGTTGAGGGGGCCGCCGTTACTGTCAAAGTGGCAAAAGGCGCATCCCTTTCCTGCTTCTCTGGCATACTGGAAAGTTGCCTCTACCTCTGAAGAAAGGAAAACAGTTGTGGCAGCGAGAATTACTAATACGATCAGCCTGCGCACTTTAATTCTCATTTTGACCTCCCCTGTTCATTATTTCGATTGTTGAAGGACTGAGCTGGATGATGATAGAATTATTCTCTAAATTTTTCATGAATTGGGGAAACAGGCAATGGTTTTTTTTAAATATTCATAATGGTTATCCTCCCGGCTCAGAGCCTCTTCTGTTTTTAAAGGATTTTTCATGGAAAAATACTTGTCACACCTGTGTCATATCTGCACAATGGGACGAGTGTATAGACTGAGTGATCACTCATGTTGAGGGTTGACATGGTGAAATTCAGTTGCTATTGCGAATAAATAAGTTAAAATGGATTGCATGAAAGCGGTGATAACTGCGATAGTATGTGATTCCTTTTCCATTAAATAATGAGCAGGAAAGAATACATGGGGAAAAGTGATTTCGGAAATGAACTGCAGCTTTTTGCTGACCATTTCGGCAGGGGCGGGGAAGTACATCTCTTTCATGCCCCTGGGCGTGTTAATATTATCGGTGAGCATCTTGATTATAACGGGGGTTATGTTTTCCCCGCGGCGATTTCACTGGGGATTTATGCCCTGGTAAGAAAGCGTGATGATGATATCATCCGGATGCGGAGTGTTGATTTTCCCGATGAGATTTTATTTTCTCTCTCCGGTGATCTTTTTTTTGACAGAGAGGTTATGTGGGGTAATTATCCACGGGGTGTCATGGCGGCATTGAAAAAAAAAGGTATCCCCCTCAGCGGTGCGGATCTTTTATTTTTCAGCACCCTCCCAAAGGGGTCGGGGCTTTCCAGTTCAGCCGCCATGGAGGTCCTCACGGCTTTTCTCATGCAGGATGGTAAAGGCTTTACCGAGGAGAAGCGCAGGGAAACAGCCCTTATCTGCCAGGAGGTGGAGAATACTTTTATCGGAGTGCAGTGTGGTATCATGGACCAGTTTGCTGTTGCCATGGGAAGAGAGAATCATGCCATACTGCTCCGTTCCCATGATCTCCATTACCGCTATGTTTCTTTTCGGCTTAAGGATTATTTTTTGATGATTATGAATTCCAACAAGCCGCGGGCACTCGCTGATTCAAAATATAATGAACGGCGTACCGAGTGTCAGCATGCCCTTGAAATGATACAGCGGAAAAGGTCACTCGTCTCCCTTGCCGAGGGGGAGATTTCTGATCTCGATTATGTCAGCGAAGATGTTTTGAAAAAGCGGGCGCGTCATGTCATTACTGAAAACAGGCGTACCCTTGAGGCGGTGACGGTACTGGAGAATAATGATCTTGCCCTTTTCGGTGAGATGATGACAGCATCTCACCGCAGTCTTCAAAATGATTATGATGTAACAGGGCCTGAGCTGGATACCCTGGTTGATGTCTCCCTGGAGGTTGACGGCTGCCTGGGGGCGCGCATGACCGGTGCCGGTTTCGGGGGCTGCGCTATCGCGCTGGTGAATAAAAAGGCCGCCGATGATTTTGAAGGGCATGTGGGGGAAGTCTACCGGGCCTGTACGGGTCTTAATGCAGAATTTTTTCGTGCTCATATAACAGATGGTGTGCGAGAAATCGGCATATAATATTTGCGGGGGTGAGCAATGATTTTCAGGCAGGGGGTTATTCTCTATCACGCGGGCGGTACCGCATACCGGAGCGCCTTTCGCATCGGCGAAAAGATCGAGGCCTACGGTATTCTTGTTGAATCTTCACGAAAAAAGAAGGGCAGGGGGGAAGTTATCTCT
>CAZHNW010000003.1:95480-110410 GCA_964534225.1 uncultured Leptospirales bacterium
GTGGCATCGCTGCAGGCAAACATTGTTGTTTTTTCAAGAAAGAAGGAGCGAAGGGCTTTACTTATCGCTGTCGAGATTGAAGCGGAAAGTGAAATTCTCATCGAGGAAATCTACCTGGAGGGGGCTAAAATTTTTACCCCCGAAAGCAGGGTTTACTGCAACGGATTCCAGACCTGGACTGACAGCCGTGAGTTCGCCCCCCATGAGAGGATGCGTACTCACCGCTGGCCCTTTCGCCGCCTGGGCCTTGACGCCTATGGTGACGCCTTTTTCAAGGATTACCCGGGCGGTCCTGGTATTTTTCATGGCTATACCTATGGCTATGTCCGTGAAAAAGAGAGTCTTCTTTTCGTCGGCTCCCTTTCCGAGGCTGAAGGATATACCCTCATCGAAACGGATACAGGGAAGAATATTATTCGCATTTCCCGCGACTGGAAGGGGCTTACCTTTAAGGGGCGCCGCAGGGCCTTTTCACTTTTTGTCTGCGAATCAGACGAGTCAACCGCCTTTGAACTCTATTTCAAGGCGTTGAATATAAAGAGCCGTATGCCCTCAGTCTGTACCGGATGGACAAGCTGGTATAACTATTACACCGTGATTACCGAAAAGATAATTCTTGAAAATCTTCGCTGGTTCGAAGAGGAAAAAATACCCATTGACGTGTTCCAGATCGATGACGGCTACCAGCAGGCGGTGGGGGACTGGCTCAAGATAAAAAAGGAGTTTCCCCACGGGATGGGACACATTGCCGATTCCATCCATGACCGTGGGTTTCGCGCCGGCCTCTGGCTCGCCCCCTTTGTGGCTGAAAAAAAGTCTCTTCTTTTCCAGGAGCACCGTGACTGGTTTCTGCACGATGACGCGGGCAAACCAGTGCAGGCGGGGTTCAACCCCGGTTGGAGTTATGCCTTCTATGCCCTTGATATATACAACCAGAAGGTGCGTGACTACCTGAAAGAAGTTTTTGATGTTGTTTTAAAGGACTGGGGCTATGACATGGTAAAACTCGATTTTCTCTATGCTGCTGCTCTCTTCCCCCCGAAGGGGAAGAGCAGAGGGGAAGTCATGGCTGACGGCATGCAGCTTCTCAGGGAGCTGGTGAAGAAGAAAGATATCCTCGGCTGCGGTGTGCCCCTGGGGCCCGCTTTTGGACTGGTTGACTACTGTCGTATCGGCAGTGACGTGGCCCTCACCTGGGAGGACAGGATGCTTTCATGGGGACGCTACCGGGAAAGGGTCTCTACGATAAATTCCCTCGTCAGTACCGTGGGAAGACACCAGCTTAACAGCCGCGTCTTTCTCAACGACCCTGATGTTTTTCTCCTGCGGAGCGATAACTGCAGTATGAGTGAACCGGAAAAGTATACCCTCTATCTCCTGAATAATGTCTGCGGAGGACTTCTTTTTACTTCCGACAATATTCATAATTACAGTGACGAAGAGATGCATCTCT
The DNA here is from genome assembly GCA_964534225.1 of uncultured Leptospirales bacterium. Lineage (GTDB taxonomy): Bacteria > Spirochaetota > UBA4802 > UBA4802 > UBA5550 > CAZHNW01. The sequence continues at coordinate 96,934 of CAZHNW010000003.1, forward strand.
ACCGGTCCATGTTCCCTTTCAGGGAAAAAACAATTCGTTCATGCCGCTACAACGATGGCGCCGTGGAAATTGATTTTACCATTGACGGAAACAGGTATCTTGTTTTTTCCAACCTTACTGAAGAGACCCGTATGTTTTATCTTCCCGGGGGACTTTTCTATGTTACCGGCGGCGGGGGAGAAAATTTTATCGAAGGAGATATACACCTGACACTGGAACCGCACCGGAGCGTCTGCTGTTTCGCCGTAAAGGCGAAGGACTTCTGCCCCGCCGGTTCAACGGGGCATCTCTTCCCGGCAAGCGAGATATCCTCGTTCACGGTGAAAAATAAGCAGATTAATCTGCGCATTGATAAAAAATTCTGCAATGCGGGAGATATTCTGATCAGGGTTCCCTTTGCAGGTGAGTTCAGGATAAACGGGAAGAACTTTATTTCAGAAGAGGCCGGTGACGGCCTGCATATTGTGAAGTATCCCTGTTGAAAAAGGGATGTGATAGAAACAGAAAAGCAGAGGAGAGTGATGGGAACCAGGCACCGTGACATTCCGGCAATCAAAGAGTTTACCCTTCCTGAGACGTGCCTGCCTGGTACGGCCTCATCAGCCGTTCAGACCGAGGGGGGAGACCGCAACAACAGCTGGTACCGCTGGTCCAGTGAACCCGGCAGGATCTCAGACGGCAGCACATGCCTCGAGACTGCTGACCACTGGAACCGCATTGATGATGATATCAAGCTCATGAGAAAACTCAATCTCCAGGCATGCCGCATGGGCGTCGAATGGAGCCGTATCGAACCGGCTCCGGGAGAGTTCGACAGCGAGGCAATGAGCCATTACCGGGCCGAGATCGAGAAACTCATAGAGGCAGGGATACGCCCCATGGTGACACTTCACCATTTTTCAAATCCCATCTGGCTCGAAGACAGGGGAGGGTGGACCGATAAAGGTGTTGTTGAGGCATATACCCGCTACGTGCAATATGTTGTAAAAAATATTGGCAGTCTCGTTGAAGACTGGATTACCATTAACGAACCGAATGTCTATCTTTTCCAGGGATATATTAAGGGTACATGGCCACCAGGAGAGAAGAGTATTAAAAAATTTTTTGCCGGGGCACGGCACATGGCGGGGGCCCATATTGCCGCTTACCGGCAGATACATGCCGTGCGAAAGGCGATGAACCTGGGAAAAACCCGCGTCGGCACCGCCCTGCATATGCGTATCTTTGAACCCTCCGGTGGGGCTTCTTCACGTTTTGCTGTACGTTTGCTGGACCGCTGTTTCCATGAAATGTTCATGGCGGCAATGGGAACGGGACGTTTCATCTATCCCCTCGGCCGGGGATACCCTTATGGGAAGGGAACTTTTCTGGATTTTGCCGGTGTTAATTATTACACTCGCGAGATGGTCTCTTTTGCGGCATCACTGTCCGGTGCATTCTTTGCCCGACTTCACGTAAAGGAGGGCGTTCCTGTTAATGACCTGGGATGGGAGATATTTCCCGAAGGGCTGTACCTTGTCTGCAGACGCTGCCATGAACGGTTCGGGATTCCCGTTATTGTCACGGAGAACGGTACCCCTGATGAGAAGGATGCCTTCAGGGGTCTCTTTATTGTTGATCACCTGAGACAGGTTAAACGTCTTTGTGATGAAGGGGTTGATATGCAGGGGTATTATCACCGGTCACTGACAGACAGCTTTGAATGGTCTCATGGACTCTCTGCCCGTTTCGGCCTCTATTCTGTTGACTATAAGAGCCAGAAACGAAATCTCAGGGGCAGCGGTGAATTATACGGTGAGATTTGCCGGGGGAAGAAAGTGACGGCAAAGCTTATCAGTAAGTATTATCCGGAACAATATTAATAAAATCCAGGATTTTTTTTGTGACTTTATCCCTGTCAAAGTCAGCGGTGATGGTGTGGTTACTCATCTTTACAGAAAACCTTTCGACTGTTGCCGCCGTCAGTCCCGCCTCGAGAAGATCTGCTGAATCCGGGTGTATATGCTCATCCCTTTCAGACTGCATGATCAGGACACTTCCCGTAACATGGGGGAGTATTTTCATTGTCTTTTTCATGAAACGGAAAAGCTGCCATGCCTGGCGGATGGGCCGTGCCTCAGGGTAACAGATATGCCCGGCGCGCATGTCCGGGTCATTGATGCCCTTTTTCTGATCCTCTTCACACCAGAGGGGGGTAAAAGGAGAGATCAGGGGAGCAAGATAGATGCGGCGGTCAGTGATTTTTGCGGGGGTGCTGATCAGGATTGTCTGGCTTGTTTCGAACTCACACGCCAGGTTAAGGGCGAAGAGGCCACCCATTGACAGGCCCACGACAATAACGCGGGGGGCACAGCGCGCCAGCTCGATATAGGTTTCGCGTGCCGTGCGGTACCAGTCGTGGATGGATGTTGTCAGCATGTCGTCAAGGGAAGTACCGTGACCCGGGTAGCGGGGTATGGCTACTGAATAGCCATTGCGAATGATGGCTTCTCCCTGGAGGGCCAGCTCCTTCGGTGATCCGGTAAAGCCGTGAAGAAGAAGGACTCCCGGGGCATGATCATTTATATGAAAGACTGATTCGGCCCCGGGAATGATGCTGACAGGTTTTCCTTTTTTCATGCTTTTCCCTTTTTCATCTGTGAGGCCCTCTCTTTCATCAATTCTGCCAGGGCGTCACGGTCAGCCGTGATATAGAGGGCAACCATGAAGAAGATCAGCCCGCAGGGTATCCACCAGAATATGGAAAAGTTCATGGAAAAGGCATAGCCAAAGGCACCGCCCAGCATACCGCCTATGGCGGGTCCGAATCCCTGTCCCAGGTTGTCAGTAATATTGAATACCGCAAAGACAGAACCGCGGTGTTCCGGGCGGTTGACATTCATCAGTATGGCCTTGACGTTTGCCGCGGGGACGGCAACGAGAAATCCGCCCAGAAAGGCGAGGGCATAGAAGAGGATCATTTCTGTGCCTGTGGGGTTGTGAACCTGCATGTTGACGAGAATGAAGGGAAAGATGACCCCGATCAGTACGCCGGTACCGCAGAGAAGAGGCATATATTTCGGTTTTTTGTTGTAAAGTCTCTGGCCCACGGCGGCAAAAAATACTGATCCGATAATTGTTCCCAGTCCCAGGAGATTGAAGACGGTTGTGGCTGCTTCTTTAGACATGCCCCGGTCAGCTTCGAGAAAGTGTATCATGAGAAATCCCAGGACTCCCCAGGGGATAGTGCCGGGAATCCCCTGGAGAAAGGTCCAGAGATTTGTCTTGTTGGCAAAGATGACCTTGAAATCGCTGGGGGTGATGCGTGGCTTGTAAGCCATGCCCTGCTGGATAAGGTCTTCAAGGGCGTGTTCTGTACGGCCCCTTTCAGGTTCTTTTGCATAAAGGGCAAAGATAATGGCGATGGGGAAGTTGGGGGCTGCTGCAAGGATGAAGGCGATGCGCCAGCCGTAGCTGTTGGTAAGGTATCCCGCCAGTGCAGGTCCCAGGAGCATGCCGATGGCCCATGCCACACCCAGCCATGCTGATGCAGAGGCCCTGTGCTCTTCGGCAAAATAATCGGAGATGAGAGAAAAGGAGATAGGATAAATCCCCCCAATACCGATACCGGTCAGAATCCTGAGGAGGGCAAAGGATTCGATGTTCTGTGTGAAAAAGGGGACACCTGTCAGTATACAGGGAATTTCTCCGACAAAGACCGTAATCAGAAGAAGCTGTTTACGTGTCACCTTGTCCGTAAAGTATCCAAAAAAGATACTGACAAAGGCACCCAGCAGGGTAAAAGCTGAACCGATCCAGCCAATAACTTCAACAGAAGTATTATACTCATGCTGCAGTTCCTTGATGATTGCGTACATAATGCGCTGGTCAGCGAAGAGAAATACAGACATAAGTACGAGAAGGGTAAGGGTGGTCTTGTCCCGGGCGGTCATTTTAGCTGCCATATGTGATCTCCTTGTTACAGGTAATAAGGAAGGTTACTTCCTCTGCAGCGGAGCATACCAGTATGATACACTTTCTTTTTATTAAAACAAGTTTAATATTGTGTCACATATGTGTCATTAATATTTTTATTCAGGAAGGAATTTTTATCGGCGGCTGAGGGTTCGGTCACGGGCCTTTTTTTTGACGTAAAGTTCTTTTTCTACAATAGCAACAATGTTACCTTCTTTATCGATGACTTCTGTTTTGAAGAGGGGGTAAACTGTTTCTCCCCTGTCGGCGCGGCTGCGGATTTCCTGGTATTCTTCCCCGGGAATGTGAAAGCAGGCTCTGACCCTGCCTTTGCCGGGTTTTTTGAAGTGAATGGTGGCACTTCGGTCCCAGATGATGTAGTCCGGGCCGAGGTGGTCAATGAGGAGCCACATAAAGTGAGGGTCGCACATTGAGTAGAGACTTCCCCCGAAATGGGTGCCCATGTAGTTACGGTTGTACCAGCGCAGTTTCATCTCCGAGGTGATGCGCGTACCGTCAGGTGAAAAGCGGACCTTTATCCCTGCGCCGCGGTAGGGGGGATAGATGGAGACGAGTTTTTTGCTGAATTTCTGTGCCAGTTTCATAATTTTATCATTCAGTATGTGAAAATGTATCCGTCATGGCTCCGGGTCAAGTAATAATTGCAGTGAGGCTCAGAGCCCCTGTTGTTTTTGCAGACATATTCTACAAAAACAGAAAACGGCTCAGAGCCTCCCCGTATTTCGAGAAGTTATTGACATATTGAAGGCTATTAATTTGTATCAATGTTGATACATTTATACAAAATTTCGGAGGATTTTATGAGTGATGTAAAAAAGGGAAACCCCGCCGTCGTGGGACTGGCAGGTTTCGGACTGACAACCCTTATTCTGCAGTTTCATAACGTGGGATGGGCGGGAATCGGCCCCGTTCTGGCCATGGGTCTTGTTTTTGGCGGCCTGGCACAGATGATTGCGGGTTTCCAGGAACAGAAAATGGGCAATAATTTCGGCTACAGTGCCTTTGTTTCATATGGCAGTTTCTGGATCGGCCTTGGCATTATCTGGCTTCTCAACCATTTCAAGATTTATGCCCTGTCAACGACTGATGTGGGGTGGTACCTGGTGGCATGGACCCTGTATACCGCAATCATGTGGGTCGCCTCTTTGAGGATTCATGGCGCTATGGCCTCGACCTTCACGCTGCTTCTTCTTGGCTTTATTCTTCTCGATATCGGGCATTTCGGCTATCCCGTGATGAATAAGGTGGCGGGTTTTGAACTGCTGCTTTGTGCCTTTAACGCCCGGTAAATGATGGGGGGTATTATCCTCAATGACGTGGCGGGGAAGGAGATTCTTCCCATGGGGAGTCCCTGGGTAAAGGGGTAGGAAGTTTTACTGTGGAACTGCCGCTGGCAGTTCCACAGATGGTATATTACCTATACCTGCTGCAGGATAAGTACCTCTAAGGAGGACAGGCTCAGAGCCTCCCCGGAAAGAGTAGCTTCCCTGTCACGGTGAGTGCCAAGGGCCACCTGCCAGTTGCCGGGATCATCGATACTGATTGTCCGGGTTTTTTCTGCGAAGTTTAATATCACCATAAAGGCCCCTGACTTCCCCCCCCGGGCATAAACAAGAAGTTCTGTGTGAGAATCAATGAGCTGCCAGGAGCCGGCGTAAAGGGCTTCGTTTTCACGCCGCAGTTTCAGAAGCCTGCGGGTAAATGCCAGGAGTGAGTCCGGGTTATTTTCCTGGGCGGCAACATTGACAGTTTTGTGTGTGCCGGCAATGGGCAGCCAGGGTTTGCCCGTGGTAAATCCGGCGCCGTCAGAATCGTTCCACTGCATGGGGGTGCGTTCGGGGTCGCGCCCGGGATGAAGGGGCCAGTACTTTTTACCCACGGGGTCGACGATTTCCCTTTTGCGGATCTTTCCGTCAGTCATGCCGATTTCTTCACCGTAGTAGAGAAAGGGGGTACCACGCTGTGTCAGGAGCATGGCGAGGAGCACCTTTGCCCTCGCGGGATTTCCCTTTGCCAGACGTGTCATGCTGCGGCTCTGGTCATGGTTGGAGAGAACATGGCAGGGCCAGCCCCCGTGAGGAATCGCCTCGTACCAGCGGCTGAGAATTCGTTTGAAATCCACGGCTCTAAATTTTGCATAAATCGGCGAGAAGTCAAAGGCAAGATGAAGCTCATCAGAACCGCTGCCCAGGTACGCGGCGGATGTCTCCGGTTCCATGACACCCTCGTTGGGATAGATTTCTCCCACGGTCATGGTTTCGCCGTATTCGTCCATGAGGCGCCGCAGGTCTTTCAGTATTTCGTGGGTCTCGGGGCGGTTGCGGTCATAGTCGTGGCGCTGCATGTCGTGGCGGCGGGGATTGGTTTTATGGAGCCAGTAGGGATTGTCGCGAAAGGCCGCGTCTTTGACGATGTAGTTGATCACATCGAGGCGAAAGCCGTCTACCCCCAGGTCGAGCCAGAAACGGATTTCATCGAAGACAGCCTTTTTCAGTTCATCGTTGCGCCAGTTCAGGTCCGGCTGTTCTTTGAGAAAGAGGTGCAGGTAGTACTGGGATGTTTTTTCGTCCCACTCCCAGGCGTGTCCCCCGAAGGCGGCCATCCAGTTGTTGGGGTACTTTCCCTTTTTGCCGTCACGCCAGATGTACCAGTCACGCTTCGGGTTATCCCGGCTTGAGCGTGATTCCACGAACCAGGGATGCTGGTGCGATGAATGGTTGATGACCATGTCCATGATGATGTGAATTTTCCTTTTATGGGCCTCTTTGATGAGTTTTTTGAAATCATCCATGGTGCCAAAGGCGGGATCAATGGAACGGTAATCGGAGATGTCATAGCCGAAATCGTACATGGGACTTTTATAAATGGGAGAGAGCCATATACCGTCAATACCCAGGTCGGCAAGGTAGTCGAGCTTTTCGATGATTCCGTTGATGTCACCGATGCCGTCACCATTGGAATCATTGAAACTGCGGGGATATATCTGGTAGATGGTGCCGTGTTTCCACCAGGTAAAAGCATCTTTTTTCCCAGCCATGGTTTTTCCCTCCGTTTTTGGGCAGTATAATGTTTATATTACTACTTCTTTTATAAGAATGTCAAATAGCCTCACAACCTTAATGCTGTAAATAAAAGTTCTGCCAAACATGGTTGACCTGTCAATGCAATTTGGTGTAGAGGATTAAATATCCTTTATTAGATTCATGAAAGGGGAAGGGGCGGCATCTCATGGGTGAAGCGGAGAAGGGCGTGAAAAAAGAGAAAATCCGGAAAGTGATCCATTTTGTTGTTTTTGCCAACCTGGGGCTTCTCCTTTCTCTTTATTGCCGGGTAAAACCGGTATGGGAAAGCATGCAGCCGTCTCCTCTGGCCGCACCTGTATGCGGCGCTGACTGGTATGGTATTGTCCCCTTTGTTGCATGGTTTTTCTTCTGCCTCTATGGTGCCGGTTGTGTCCTGTTTCTTTTTGATGGTTTTTTCGGGGGGAAGTTGAAGCCCTTCCTGAACCTGTTTTGGTTTCTTCATCTTCCTGTTTTCCTTGTCTTTAACGGTCTCATGGCGGTGATGATATATTATGCAGGGGGTGATCTTCTCCTTTCGTCACTGGGGTATCTTTACCGGGAGTACCGTCTTCCCTACCTTGTTGTGCTTGCCCTTTTTCACGGTTGGCTGTCGGTAAAACTTTTTCTGCGCAGCCGGGGGGCTCCCCGGGGAGAGCGCCTGAGAAATCTTGCCGGTTCTGCCGGTACCGCCTTTGCGGTTTGCCTTTTTGTCTATAAAGCAGTGCAGCATATACGTGGTTGGGGATAATCTTTTTTCTTGAAGATGTGTCATCAGTGATGTATACTACTAAAAAATTACCTGTTACCATAAGAGAGAAAAAAGTGTCAGAAAAACTTACCATTGGTATTGTTGGCGGCGGCAGGGGCGGTGCCGCCATTCTTGATCTTTTCGGAAACAGCAGTCTCTGCAGTGTTCTTTTTATTGCGGATGTCAATCCCCGCGCGGAAGCCTTTGAGGCTGCCCGTGATGCCGGTATCGAAACATCAACACATATCAGGGCGATTATTGAAAAACTTTCTGTTGATTTGATAATCGAGGCTACCGGCGTTCAAAAGGTTTTCGATGAAGTTAAATCATATATCAAAGAAAATACGATCCTTTTAAGCAGCAGTGTGGCATTGCTGCTTTTTAATATTCTCGATGAAAACAGGAAAACAATATTCAAAGACGTACGCGGCAATATCTCCTCGGTAAGGGAAAATATCGTTTTAGAAACAGAAAAGGTGAGAGGTTCCCTTGCGGAGATAACTGATATCTCCCTTAATATGAAAATTCTTTCTTTCAATGCCGGCGTCGAGGCTGCGCGTTCACAGGGAAATTCAGGGGGCTTTGCTGTTATCGCCAAGGAGTTTGGAGCTATTTCAAACCGCACCCGAAAGCTCGTCGATGATGTCAACCTGGTGACCGACTCTATTGCGGGGTTGACAGAGAGTATCGATGAGTATCTTGAAAAATTTGAGTAACTCTTTATTTGAGAATTTTCTGCAGGATCGAGCGGGTAATCATGTATGTAGGCTTGATGCCCTCATCTCCAAGGGCGCCGGAGCTGAGGGTCTGTCCGCTCTGCAGGGGGTTGTCAGAGGCGTAATAGGCATAGCGTACCTTTACAGACGGTGAAATATGCTTTCGAATAATGGCGGCATTGATGGCGCGGTGATAGTGGCCCCCTTCCATTTCGAGGCCTACGGCTTTCCAGCTTGTTTTCTGAAATTTTTCAAGGACGTCACGGTTCTGCAGGGATGTTCCCAGTACAGTTACAATGGGACCGCAGTAGACGTTGACATCATCGGGAAAGTCTTCCCTCTCAAGGTCATTTTTTACGATATAGTTGTGCGGTGTTCCCTCGAAGACGTGGGCGGTGGCGAGCATAATGTCGCCTTTGTTTCCCGGGAGGATGCCCGCTTTGCCCATGATCGATACTGACGAGATGTTAAAGTAGATATCTTTTTCACCATGAAGGGGGCTGAGGAGTTCTTCGAGTACCTCGAAGGCCTGGGCGCCAAAGGCGTAATCCATGACCACCAGCACGGGGGCTTCTTCCCTGTTTTCATCAAAGGAAAAGGTCACCGCGGGATGCACGGAAAGATCATCGAGGAGGCGGGTGTCGATGATCTGGCAGTCGATAAAGGTACCTGATTCGTCAGGGATATCAACAAGGCCGTGTTCACGGGCGAATTCTTTTACCCGGTCATAGTCTTTCTTGCTGTGCTGAATAAATTCGTAGAAATTTTTTTCACTGTCCTGTTCCCTGCGGGCGGCATAGGCAAAGAGGGTGTTCATGACAGAGTGCATGTTGGCGCTGACAATGTGTATGGGTCTTTTCTCAAGACCCAGTTCTACGAGACGGCTTTTGATAGTATCAGCCCAGATGCGGCCGTAGCGATGACTTCCGATCATGTCACGCAGTGAAGGGGTGAAGTAGACCATGAGGGAGTCACCGTCGCCGTTTATTTCATGTTCTACCCTGTTGCCCAGGCTGCAGATGATACGAAAAAGTCCATTGTTGCTATGGTGTTTCTTCCGGTTTTCTTCGAGTTCAAGGTATGTCTCACGGGTTTCCTGGAAGGTGCGTCCCAGGACTATCGAAAGGTTCCAGAGGGCCCGGTCGAGATCCGGGCCGGAGAGCTCTTTCTTCCCCGCATCATCTTTAAGGGTTTCCCATTCGCGGGTGGGTTTACCTTCTGATGTGGTCATGGTTTCATGGATTTTGACCGCCTCGATGGTGAGAAAGGTGAGGTGCGTCAGGATGTCGTATATTTCGCTCATGCCGCGGGTGATGACAAATGACATTTCATGATCGCTGACACGGTAGGATGTGCGGCGCCGTTTCAGGGGAATGATATGGTCAAAGGAGGTATGCCCCAGGTCTTCCTGGGCGGTGAGGATGATGCGGCTGCATTCCTCGATGCCCCGGGGTAGGCGGTCCATGACATACTCGAGGCCCTTGAGTTCGATGATGCGCGGGTCGTTCATGGTGCCGTAGATTTCAGGCGAGAGGGTTTTTAGGCTGTCGGCAAGTGTCTGACCTGAACGTCCCGAAGGTTTATAGTAGCCTCTCTGCGCCAGGGCATCGGCAGTTGTCTTGAAGACCCGTATGGCGCTGCGCGAGCGCTGTGCATTACTCAGTGTTTTCACCGGTGACTCCCTTTTAAATCATGTGGTTGCTATAGTACATCACATGAGATGAGAATCAAGTGATTATTCTAATGACTGCGGTAAAAGAAAAAAACAGGAGAAACCAGCGTTTTTATGACTACCTTTCAGGTGAAAGTTGTGCTCACTGTTTTTTAAAAAATCAGTGAGCATTTATTTTCCATTGGTACCTGTTATGAAGCACCGCAGAAATTGTCTTTTTTGCTTTTTTGCCGCCATTATCATTGAGGATCATGTGGCCTGTTGTGGGGAGTGTGACATGTTCGACTCTGTTCTGCTTGTTTAATTTGCGGGCAAAGTTTTTAAATCCTTCCTGGCTGAAAAAGAGATCCGAGTCGCCATTGAAGATTAATATTTTACTGTTCTTGAGTCTTTGCAACAGCTGTGTTTCCAGGTGACGTGAAGCTTTGCGGACTTCAACCGCCTGGGCCAGGTTTTCTTCCCAGTTTACAACACGTTCACCGTAGCGGTTCCATGCTTTTCGGTTCAGGTCGTCGTTTACGATATCCCAGATGCCTGCTCGTTTTGGATTTTTGCCGCGGATAATCATGGGCACAATATGCTGCAGGTATTCTATCTTTCCTGAAAGCCACGCCATGAGGGGAGATGCGGCACGGTAATCAAGCCGGGTATTCAGTGGGGCCAGATAGACGTGCGCGTCAGGTTTTCTTTTTGCGCGAATGCCGATTATGGTATTGGATAATGCCCCGAAGGACATTGATATGACAACAATGCGGTGGTTTGCGGGTAGATTGGCAGTATAGGCCCTGTAGACCTGATAATGGTTTCTCATGTCTTCGTGAAAGAACCACTTTCTGTTTCTTTGCCTGTAGGGCCAGCCGGTGAGGCCCACGACCGGGGCAATGACATTGACCTTTTCTTTTTCAAACAGTTCTTTATACCAGTCAATGAAATGAGCGGCCCTGAATCCGCCTATGATAAAGGCCGTTGCTGAATGTTCCGGTTTTGTCCAGATAACAGGTTCACCGTCAGGTACCTGGAAAAGAAAATCAGGGTCATAGGTTCTGCTGGATTTTTCCTTTAATTCAACCTTTGCCTGTATGGAAGATGCCTGGTAGTTGACAATAATACGCTGCAACCCGGTGATCATGACAGGTATGGCAAGAGTGACAGCGGTAATTAAAAGGATTTTTTTCAGCAGTTTCATTTTTGTTCCCCTGAGCATGCCTTGAAGATGTGAATTTTTATTTAGTATTTTTACGCTAAAGACATGGTATGTTAAAATGTGGCGATAGATATGTCAACAATAAATCGTTAACGATATATTAATTTCAAATTTTCCTCGCGCCGAATAAATGGCTTCAATTACCGGTTAAGACCTAAGTTCCCTGGTTTTTAATGCCACAGAGGATCCCGGCAAAGTTTTTCTTTTCTTCCATGTCAACGAGTCGGGAGATCATGATTCTCTGGGCCTGTGGTGAACCTGCCCCGTGCATTGATTCGGTCAGGTACCCGACGGCAGCAGTGCCCATGGCGATGTTTTCGATGAGGCGAAGAATCCGCATCCGGTCCTCCATGGGTATGACTTCCCTGCCCCTTAAATATTTTTTAATCAGTTCACCTGTCTCGGGTGAGTTCAGGTCTTCTTCTGAAGGCATGGTGACCATGAGTCCCCCGGCAATGTCCTGTGCCAGGCGGGCAATTTCGTAGGGAAAGCGTGTGACATTCTGCTTGTGCACGTTTGCCAGCAGTGAGTTGACATACCATGTGCCGCAGGGTTCAGGTTGGCCCTCGCTGGCGCAGGCGATACAGCCGCAGTAGAGTGTTTCGTTGAGCTGGTTCATTTCGATTATCTTGTCTTTGATGTGTGAAGCATGGGCCGCCCCGTTATAGTCCGCCGCTGTTGCGGCTGCGCCAATGAGCACATCACCCACACCTACCTTGCAGGCATAGCTCTGCCGGTGGTAGGATGCAAACTGTTCAACCAGCTGTCCCGCGAATTCACACTCCCCCAGCATAAAGATTCGCTCCTTTGGGACAAATACATTTTCAAATATTACCAGTGCCTCGTGACCGCCGAAGATAATGTTGCCCCGGTCGATTTTTCCTTTTTCGAGTTTGCGGGTGTCGCAGGACTGGCGTCCCATGATATAGGTTATCCCTTCTGTGTCGGCGGGAAGGGCAAAGGAGACAGCATAGTCCCTGTCTTTTTCGCGCATTGCAATGGTGGGCATGACAATGATTTCATGGGAATTGACCGCACCGGTCTGATGAGCCTTGGCGCCGCGAACAATGATACCGTCATCGCGCTCTTCCACAATACGGAGATACATGTCAGGATCGCTCTGTTTATGGGGGGGAAGTGACCGGTCCCCCTTCGGGTCGGTCATGGCGCCGTCACAGACCAGGTCTTTTTCCTGAATATATGCGAGGTATTTTTTAAAACGCTGGTAATAATCGGTGCCATGTTTTTTGTCGATATCATAGGTGGTTATGGAAAGGGCGTTCAGGGCGTCCATGCCGACACAGCGCTGAAAACAGCAGCCGGTCCGTGAACCGAGAAGTCGCCCCATTTTACTTTTTTTTACCAGGTCTTCGGCATTCTGGTGAATGTGGGTGAAACGGTTTATTTTTTTGCCGCTGATATGCGATGTGGCGGTCATCAGATCTTCGTGTTCGGGCTGGTGCGCAAGGGAGTAGGTCATGGCCACGGCATTGAGTGACGGGCGGATGATGGGATCATTCACGGGATTTTTTACCCGTTTGCCGAACATGTAGACCTTCAGGTTCAGTTCCCTGAGGCTGTTAATATATTCCTGTGCTGTTTTCATGGCTCTGCCCCTCTGCTGGTGTTTAAATAATTAATGAACGACCATTAATTAAATTGAAAAAAAATATTTACGCTGCTCCCAGGCCCCGGAGGGTGAAGGTGCAGATAAAATCGATAATTTCATCGATGGAATACTTTCCCCTCGGGGAATACCAGAGACGGGACCGGGCTATGACAGATGCCACGCTGTAGACGGTTAGTTTCGCATCCATGGTGGTAAAGAGACCCTGGTCAATCCCCCTTTGTATGACTGCTTCGCCAATACGGTTGTAGTGGTCACGCATGGCGGTTATTTTTTTTCTGTTTTTCGGCGACAGGTTGTTGAGGCCTGAATCAAAGAGAAGGCGGGAGCTCCGTTTTTCACCGAGGGTAAGGTGTACATGGTGTGGAACGATATGGTCTTACTGGAAGATGAAGGAAATTTCATTCAAAGCACCCAAAACCAGTCTGGATATTGCAGGTAACCTTGTTTTTGTTGGCGGGTTGACCTCACTT
>CAZHNW010000004.1:0-106503 GCA_964534225.1 uncultured Leptospirales bacterium
GAAATTCATAGGAAAGCCGTATGCGGGAAAACCGCACGTACGGTTTGACGAGGGGACCCGGTGAAACTCATCTTGAGGGAATCCGGGTTCTACTCTACACTCGGCAACCCCTCGCGGCGATTGAGTGCTGAACAGGATGATCGAATGCCAGCGCAAAACAGGAGGTTTTAAACAGCGCTGGCCGAGCGGCTTTTTGCTTACTTTTGTGGCGTTACAAAAGTAAGCCCCCGGCGGGCGGCAGGTATCAGCAGAAAAGGTAGCGGTAGATCATATCTGTCAGTTCCCTGAGCATTCGTTTTTCAGCGATGGGGGAGCCGAATATCCTGATGCTGTGGATCACCTCTTCGGCGGAACGGTGTATGATCCGCGCCGCGGCCTCCATGTCTTTCACCGAAAGTTCCTCTTTATGGAGTTTGAGAAAGCCGGTGAGAAGTGCAATGACTTTTTCCTCTTCTTCTCTGTTAATTTTTTCCACGTCAGGGTCACTGTAGATCATGGAAATCGCTTCACGGTGAAAAGAGGTGTCAATGGCGTGTGCCCTGTACATAACGGTAATGAGCCTGCTCACTGCCTCTCTTTTGTCTTCGGTACTGATGATGTCCTCCAGGTTGTCCTTTAGAACCTCTTCGGTGATGTCATCATACCAGGTCTGAAAAACTTCCAGGAAAAGGGGTTTTTTATCCTTGAAATACATGTAGAATGAACCGGTTGAAACCCCCGCCTCCCGGGCGATTTCCCTGGAATTGGTTTTGAAATAGCCCTTTTCCGCGAAGAGTTTTTTTGCCGCCTCAATAATTTTTTTCTTCGTCTTAATGGCCCTCTCCTGGACCGGTGTGCGTATTTTTTTCTGCTCAGTCATGGTAACTCTCCTTATCTAATGTCAGGATAAACCAGAAAGGATGAAAAGTTCAATCAAAATATGAAAAAAAGTTCATGTTTATCTTGACAATGTGAACTAAAGTTCATATATTAAGGAGACCATTAGAACTCAAAAGGAAAACATCATGGAACTGTTATATGATTATCTTCTTCGTCTTCTGCCGGGACTGGTCCTGGCAGGGGCCTTTTTTTTTCTGGTTCCCCGCAGGCTGATGCTGCTGCGCCTCACCGGGTACATCCTTTTTTTTATTTTCATCCGTGACGCCATGACGCCGACGGGGCTCTGGTCATTCGGTACGGAAGGGTTTTTCTGGATACGTTTTACCGGGAACCATTTTTTCCTGATTCTTTTTGGCCTTTCTGGAATCGCCATGGTGGCGCTTATGAATTTTTGTGATCCTGACCTCAAAGGCCTCATCGTCTGGTTCAGGGGCCATATCGGTGCGGGTATCGTGACGGGTTTCCTGGGAGCAGCAGTGGTGGTACTGCCCCTGGCTTTTTTGTATAGCGGCGTATCCCTTTCCCTGCGGGGCGGTGAAGTTGAATCCTCTCTTCTGTTGCCCCTGCTGGTGATAACCATGGGAGGCAACCTTTACGAGGAGGTTCTCTTCAGGGGGTATCTCCAGGGATATCTTGAAAGCGGGGGTGAGACTTCTCTCAGGGCCGCTCTCACTTCGGGAGTGGCTTTTGCCTTTGGACATGTTTTTCTTGCCCTGACAGTAACCTCCGTGGGGTGGCCTCTCCTGCTTTTTGCCCTTTACGAGGGTATCGTGGCGGGGTTTGTCAGGATGCGGGGCGGTGTCATTCCCTCAACAGTGACCCACGGCATGGCCATTTTTTTTCTCTCATCGGGGCTTTTTTAAAGGGCAGAGGGGGGGGAAGTTTAAAGACAGCTGATCATAACAATTTGAAAAACCTGGATTTTTTTTACAGGAGGAAACAGTGAAAAAACTTATTATTACCATACTGCTTCTGGGAGGAGCAGGGATTTTTATCTATACGGAGATAACCAGTAATCTCTCGGTACGAACAGAAAAAAGGGGGGAGGTAATCCGTATAAAGCTCGGATCGGTGAACGATTACCTCGTCAGGATCGATACAGGGTATCTGCTGGTGGATACCTCCTTTGCCGGTGACTATCATGAGTTTATGAAACAGTTGAAGGAGCTGAAGATTTCACCCCGGGAGATAAAGTATCTTTTTCTTACCCATCACCATGATGATCACGCGGGCTTTGCCGCAAGACTTTTGAAAGAGACCGGTGCCACCCTTATCGTTCATGAAAAGGCCCTGGCTCCCCTTGCGCAGGGGCGGTCCCTCGATACGGTTGTACCCGCCAATGCCTGTACAAAAATTGTCTTTGAAGTTTTCACTGCCCTGAAGGATAAAAAGCACGAGAATTTCTCCTATCCCCCGGTAGTGCCTGAAAAGAATTCTATTATCGTAACCGGTGATGAGCGAAAAATTTTGAGACGCTTCGGTATTGCAGGGGATATCCTCTACACGCCGGGACACAGCTCTGATTCAATAACCCTTCTTCTCGATGATGGCAGCGCCTTTGCGGGAGACGTGGCCATGAACATCATGGGATTCTGCGCCCTTAATCACCGGCCTATCTACATCGAAGATATGAACCAGGTCTTTGCCAGCTGGAAAAAACTTTTAAATGAAGGGGCAAAGGTAATCTACACCGCCCACGGCGAGCCCTTCCCGGCAGAAGAGTTGAAAAGATAATGAAGGCGCGAAAGCGTTTTCGCGCCTTCATTATTGCGTTTTCTCGCCTTCACATTCGGGTTTTCATTCTTCTCCGGCGCGGCAGTTGTCACAGGTACCGCACTGCGCCGGGGGGGCGTCAAAGTAGTCGTGGATAAAGTCGCGGCGGCAGTCTTCGGTTTTGACATAGTTTAACATGCCGATGAGGCGCTGGCGGTCTCCCTCCGCCTTTTCCCTGTTGAGGTCTTCGTCGATGAGAAAGTCAGGAAGTTCATCTGCCAGTTTAAGAGTCCCTGAATTGAGGTTCCCTTCGGTGACGCCGTAACGGTCAAAGAGGGAGAGTACCGTTGCCAGCCGGTGGTCGCCCCGGTTCTTGTAGATAAGTTTTTCCTGCAGGTCCTCGTAGTCGTGGCTGATAAGTGACTGTCCCAGTGATTCAAGGAGCTGGTATGTCTTTTTTATAAAGTTCACGTCAGGGTTCTTCCAGATGAGAAATTCTGTCTGTACCGCCAGGTCATCCTGCGTGTACATGAGACGGCATGTTGAGGTGAGACCGTCGCGTCCCGCGCGGCCGATTTCCTGGTAGTATGATTCGATGGAGCCGGGGACTTCCGCGTGGATGATGTTGCGAATGTCAGGCCTGTCGATGCCCATGCCGAAGGCGTTGGTAGCCAGCATGAGAACGTTTCTGTCTTTCTCGAATTTCTGCTGTATGGAGCGGCGTTTTTCAGGGGGAAGTTTTCCATGGTAGCAGAGGTGCCGCACCTTCTGCATCTCCAGTATGCGGCTGAAACGTTCAAGGCTGGCAATGAGGTTGAAGTAGATGATGGTGGTGCCCTGCTGCTGTGAGAGAACTTCCTGCAGATCCTCGAACTTTTCGGTCTCCTCGAGATGTTCTGTCACCGAAAGGACCAGGTTGGGGCGGCAGACCCCCTCGTTAAAGGTAACGATGTCATCATCGCTGAAGTGGAGAATGTCAAGGATGTCGCGCTGTACCGCCGCGGTAGCCGTTGCTGTCAGGGCAACAGTGACCGGCGCGCCCAGGAACTCACGAAATTCACCGACACGGGAGTAGTCGGGGCGGAAGTCATGGCCCCAGTGGCTGAGACAGTGGGCCTCGTCAAGGGCCAGGAGAGATACCTCTCGTTTGCTGATGGCGTTACGAAAATCTTTTTTTCTGAAACGCTCCGGCGCCACGTAGAGAAGTTTATACGCGCCGTCGGCCAGTGCCCGGTAGCGCGCCTCACGCTCGGGGCCTGAAAGTGATGAGTTGATATATTCAGCGTCGATGCCCTTTGCCTTCAGAGCGTCTACCTGGTCTTTCATCAGGGCTATGAGTGGCGAGATAACCACGGTCAGTCCCGGCATGAGCAGGGCGGGAAGCTGGTAGCAGAGAGATTTACCCATGCCCGTGGGCATCAGTACCATGGCATTGTTTTTTTTCATGATGGTGGTGATGATTTGTTCCTGGCTTCCCCTGAAGGAGTCGAGATGAAAGTTTTTTTTCAGTACCGAGTGTATGTTCATAAAAATTTTTGGAGCACCATTGAAGGCGAGGATGGCTATCCTCGCCTTCAATGGTGCGATGTCCTTTTCAATAATGGCGTTGATGCCCTGGATACCCGGTGACGATGGGTCTCCTCGTTGCTGTGGTGTATGCCGGTGAGAGCGGCCTGGATCAGTCCACCTTCAGGATACTCATAAAGGCTTCCTGGGGGACTTCAACACTGCCCACCTGTTTCATGCGTTTTTTCCCCGCTTTCTGTTTCTCAAGGAGTTTTCTCTTACGGGAGATGTCGCCGCCGTAACATTTGGCGGTAACGTCCTTTCTCACGGCGCTGATGTTTTCCCGTGCGATGATGGTGGCGCCGATGGCGGCCTGCAGGGGTATCTTGAACTGGTGCCGGGGTATGATATCGCGGAGTTTTTTGATGATATCCTTGCCCCGGCTGCGGGCCTTGTCTTCGTGAACGATAAAGCTCAGGGCATCAACGGGCTCACTGTTGACCAGGATGTCCACCTTTACCATGTTTGAAGCACGAAAATCTTTTATGTCATAGTCAAAGGATGCGTACCCCCGGGAGACAGATTTCAGTTTGTCATAAAAGTTGAAGACGATTTCAGCAAGGGGAATTTCATAGTTGAGCTGTACCCGGCGCGTGTCAATGTACTGCATGTCCTTGTGAATGCCGCGGCTCTCCTGTACTACCGCCATGAGGTTTCCCACGTATTCCTTCGGGGTCACGATAGAGGCGTCAACATAGGGTTCTTCGATAATTTCAATAGTCCCCGGGTCGGGCATTTTTACCGGGTTGTCAATATGAAAACTTTCACCATTGGTCAGGGTGATGCGGTATTCAACGCTGGGGGCGGTGGTGATCAGTGCAAGGTCGAATTCTCTTTCCAGTCGTTCCTGAACGATTTCCATGTGGAGCAGGCCGAGAAAACCACAGCGAAAACCGAAACCGAGGGCAAATGAATTATCCGGTTCATAGAGAAGGGAGGCGTCATTGAGCTGCAGCTTTTCAAGTGCTTCTTTCAGGTCTTCGTAGTCATCACTGTACATGGGATAGAGGCCTGAAAAGACCATGGGCTTAACGTCTTTGAAGCCGGGCAGGGGCTTTTCGCAGGGCCGTGACGCCAGGGTAACGGTATCACCGATTTTTGTGTCAACAACAGTCTTGATGCCTGCGATTACGTATCCCACGTCACCGGGGCCGAGGGATCCCCGTTGTTCCCGTTTTATACGGAAGAGGCCCACTTCGGAGACAAGGTACTCTTTGCCTGAGGAAAAGAGGCGTATGGTGTCATTTTTTTTCAGGGTGCCGTTAAAAATACGCACCTTGATAATGGCCCCCTGGTAGGGGTCAAAGAAAGAGTCAAAAATAAGTCCCTGCAGGGGGGCGTCAGGTTCACCTTTTGGGGGGGGGATCACCTCGATGATTTTTTCAAGGAGCTGGTCTATATTGGTCCCCTCCTTTGCCGATACAGCTACCGCCTCTTCGGGATCGAGGCCCAGGCTTGTTTCGATGCTTTCATGGGTCATCTCCATGTCGGCAGAGGGCATGTCGATCTTGTTGATGACAGGGAGTATTTCAAGGTCGTTTTCAAGGGCAAGGTACATGTTGGCAATGGTCTGCGCCTCAACACCCTGTGAGGCATCGACGATGAGGAGTACCCCGTCGCAGGAGGTGAGGGCCCGTGAGACTTCGTAGGTAAAGTCAACGTGTCCAGGGGTGTCGATAAGGTTAAAGATATATTCTTCGCCGTTTTTTGCCATATAGTTCAGGGTAATGGCATTAGACTTGATGGTAATACCTCGTTCCCGTTCCAGGTCCATGGTATCGAGCATTTGATCCTTACGCTCACGGGGGTCAACAAGCTGGCAGGTTTCTATAAGGCGGTCTGCGAGGGTTGATTTGCCGTGGTCTATATGGGCGATGATAGAAAAGTTTCTGATGTGCTGTAGGTCCATGTACATTCCTGTGTTTAAGGCCCCGGGGGCGCGGTTCGTTTATTTAATATAACGAGTCCTTTGAATGCAATACAGTCATTTTTGTGAGTTTTCTGGCAAGTATTTTTTTGAGTTTTCATTCTTCATGATTTCGTAGAATAGTATCCCCGCCGCCACTGATGCGTTCAGGCTGGAGATATTCCCCCTGAGGGGGATGCGTACGAGAAAATCGCATTTATCTTCTGTGAGGTGACGCATCCCTTCACCCTCGCTGCCGATAACGATGAGTGCGGGGCGTGTGTCGTTGACTTCTTCGGGAGAACGGTCACCGTGGTCCGTGGTGCCGATTACCCAGAAGCCCGCGTTCTTTGCTTCGTCGATGAAACGGGAAATGTTGGCGACGCGGTGTACGGGAATGTGTGCCGTTGCCCCTGCCGATGCCTTGATGACGGTGTCGGTAATTGAAGCGGCGTCAGAGCGGGGCAGAACAATGCCTGCCAGGCCCAGTGCCTCGGCGCTGCGGATGATGGCACCCACGTTGTGAGGGTCCGTGAGATGATCAAGAAGGGCGATGACGCCCCTGCGGCCGGCTGTCTCTTTGATGAATTCTTCCGTGGTGGCCTTATCAGCGGTGGTTTTTTTTCTGCCCTCTATTTCAAGGACAACCCCCTGGTGTGTTGATGATGGCCCGAAGCGTGAAAAGTATTTTTTCTCCTGTTCCGTGACGGGGATTTTTTTCTCCTTCGCCAGTGACCGGATCGTGGCAATAATTTTCCCGTGGGCCGAGGCGGCGATTATGAGCCGCGCCGGGGCTCCCGGTTTTATGCCCCGGAGATATTCTACAACGGGGTTTCTCCCGGTGATTATTTCTTTATTTTCCATCGCGTGCCGTCTTTGGTGTCCTCCAGGAGAATGCCCTTTTCTGTAAGGATGTCGCGGATCTCGTCGGCGCGGGCAAAGTTTTTTTCTTTTTTTGCCGCAAGTCTTTCTTCTATAAGGGA
Organism: uncultured Leptospirales bacterium; assembly: GCA_964534225.1. GTDB lineage: Bacteria > Spirochaetota > UBA4802 > UBA4802 > UBA5550 > CAZHNW01. Next base: position 7,048 of record CAZHNW010000004.1, read on the forward strand.
TTCGATTTCTGCCGCGTCAATGTCACCTGCACCCTCTTCTGCAAAAAAGATGAAGCCGAAGACAGAGTCGATTCGTTCAAGTGCTGCCATAACTTTCTGTGCGTCAGTGATGGTTAATTTGTCTTCCCCGATAAGGCTGTTGATTTTGTGCAGGAAGTCAAAGAAGACCCCCAGCCCGCCGGCAATGTTCAGGTCGTCATCCACTGTCTCTGTGAATTCATCAAAGAAGGCGTTAATGATCCCGTCGAGTTCAGGGAAGCCTTCTTCTTCCTTTTTAATGTCTTTTAAACGAAGAAGCAGGTTGTCGATTCTGTCCAGGGCCTGGTCTGCCTGTTTGAGGCCGTCGAAGGTAAAGTTCAGCTGTTTGCGGTAGTGTGCCGACAGGAGCAGGTAGCGGATTGAGCGGGGCGAATGTCCCTTTTCGAGAAGGTCCCGAAGGGTGTAAAAGTTGCCCTTTGATTTTGACATCTTGGTCCCTTCAACCAGGAGGTGTTCCGCGTGGATCCAGTGACGTACAAATGTCTCGTCGTAGGCGGCCTCGCTCTGGGCGATTTCGTTTTCATGGTGGGGGAAGATAAGGTCGACCCCGCCGGTGTGAATGTCAATGGTTGCGCTAAATATTTTTCGAATCATGGCGGAGCACTCGATGTGCCAGCCCGGGCGCCCGGCGCCGAAGGGGGTTTCCCATGTGGGCTCGTTTTTCTTTGAGGCCTTCCAGAGAACAAAGTCGCGCACGTCGTCTTTTTCGTACTCGTCGGTGTCGTAGCGCAGGCCCGATTTGATTTCACGGGAGTCGAGGCGACTGAGGCGCCCGTAGTTATCCCACTTTGAAATGCTGAAGTAGGTGGAGCCGTCTTTCTCGTAGGTCAGTCCCTTTTCCTGGAGACGGCTGATGATGTCAATCATGGCGTCGATGGATTCAGTGGCACGGGGGACGTGTTCCACCGTTTCGATATTGAGGGTTTTCAGGTCTTCGAAAAAGATGTCGCTGTAACGGGTGGTGTATTCTTTCAGGGTTATCTTTTCTTCGTTGGAACCGGCAATGGTTTTGTCATCAACATCGGTGATATTCATGGCGTGGTCAACGGCAAAGCCGCGGAATTTCAGATAACGTCTCAAAATGTCGTTAAAGACAAAGGTTCGAAAGTTGCCGATGTGGGCATAACCGTAGACAGTGGGGCCGCAGGAGTATATGGTCACGGGGGGATAGTCCGCGGGGGAGTTTCTTTTTTCTCCTCCCGGTACCAGTTCTTCAGGCATGCCGCTCAGTGTGTTGTGAATTTTCAGTGTCACGCTTTTCCCTCTTGGTGTGTGTTTTCGTTTATTGACTTATCAGTTGGTCAGGCGGTAACGGCTGTCAAATCTTTTTTAGTATCCCGGCCTGTGTCTCTGTTACTGAGGAAGGTAAAAGGCAGCCTGTTTTTTTTGCGCAAGGGGTTTAAAATCTGCGAAGGTCCCGGGGGCAGTATGTGATAAATAATATAATATTTTTTGTTAGTGATTACGCAGGTTGTCATGAATGTGGTGAAAAAATTATGTCATTTTAGCGTATTATGTCGCATTTACACTGTAAAATTTAAAAAAAAATAATAAAACCCGCCTGAGTGGGCTTTTATTTTTGACATTTTAATGCCGACAATTTATATTGACTATAGAGGAATGTGATAATGCGTAAAACTACGGGGACATGCGCCATGAAAAGAACAGGTGAAATATCATCAGGACAAAGGATTGCCGGGGTTGCCACCGGGAAAATTCTTTCCTTATTATTAATTACTGTTGCTGCAGTTTCTCTCACCACCGGGTGTCTCGGCGGAGGAGGTAAGGCTGAAACTGAACCTCCCGAGATAGCCAGTTGCTATCCCGCTGAGGATGCAGCAGATATTCCTGTTTCTGCCGCCGTAACTGTCACCTTCGATGAGTCTGTCAAGGGTATAGATGGAAGTTCAGGCGTTCTTTCCCTGAGACGTCTCAGCTCTGTCATTAATGTGCCCGCAGACGTTACCTATGATGATTCTTCTTATACCGCGACATTGACGCCCCGTGAAAATCTTGAGGCTGATTCATATTACGTGGTGACCCTTGGCGCCACGGTAAGGGACCAGCTGGGCAACTATATTAAGAATGCTCCCAGAACATGGGTTTTCATTACAGGTGAACTCGACGATACCGAGGTGCCCAGGATTATACAGAGAAGCCCCTATCCGGGAGAACAGAATATTGCAACAGGCAAGGCCCTCACCATAAAGTTCAGCGAACTGGTGACACATGTTTCGGAAAGTACCGTCACCCTGAAAGAAACCTCTACAGGGACCACCGTTCCCGGTACGGTTTCCTATGATGAACAGGTTGCCACCTTTACCCCTGACGCTGCCCTTTCACAGGGCATTCAATACACGGTTTCATGTGTCGGCGGAACCAGCGGTATTCGCGATACATCCGGTAATCCCCTGGTTTCAGAAGAATGGGCCTTCAAGGTAGAAGATACCACACCGCCGGAGATACTGACTATCAGTCCCCAGGAAGATGCTACAGGCGTTCCCCCCAACACGGAAATCCAGGTCTCCTTTTCCGAGTCGATAACCAATGTCACCAACAGTACCGTATATATAGAAGAGGTCAGTACCGGTGTTACCTATCCGGGGCGTGTCGAATATGACAGTTCATCAGGAATGGTGACCTTGAAACCTGCGGGTGAACTTCAATATGATACCCTCTACCGCGTAACTGTTGAAGGGGGGAGCGGAGATTCCATCATGGATACCTCGTATAATGTTCTCTCCGCTGACAGAATCTGGACTTTTACCACCAGTGACGCCCCTGATGAGGTTTCTCCCATAGTAACACCCCTCTCTCCTGTCGCCGGGGCGGGTAATCAGAGTTCATCTGTTACGATACGTATGACCTTCAATGAGGACGTCTCCGCTGTTTCCACCTCTACAGTGAAATTAAAGAAAAACAGTGACAATTCAGAGGTAAGCACTGTCGTGACCTATACCAGCGGCACCAGGGAGGCGGTAGTAGACCCGGTGAGCGACCTCGAAGAAGGTGAATCATATACCGTGAGCTGCAGCGACTCAATAAAGGACGCGGCGGGTAATCCACTTGTGCCTGAAAGCTGGTCTTTTACCATTGCTGATAATACTCCTCCTTCAATAACCAGCCAGTCTCCCGTTGTCGATGCACCGGCGGTAAAGATAAACGGTCGTGTAATAGTTGAGTTTTCCGAAGATGTTACGGGTGTTTCAGGGGATTCTTTTTATCTTCAGGACGCGAGCAGTGCCCCTGTAGACGCGGCCGTGACCTATGACAGTGACAACTTCCGCGCCATACTTACTCCCACTGATACTCTTGAAGATTTTGCAACATATACTGTGTATCTTACAGGAGCCATTACTGATACGTCTGCAAATGCCAATGCCCTGACAGCAACGAACTGGTCCTTTACCACAGAAAATACCGAGGATACCACGGCCCCGGAGATATCTTCCAGCAGCCCTGATTACCAGGTTACCGCCACGGATGTTGCCCTCGACTGCCAGGTAAGCATTACCTTTGATGAATCCGTTACAGATGTTTCCAATACCACGGTGAAACTGAAACAGGGGGCAGATATTGTTACCGGTCTTGTCCAGTATAACGCCGCGTCAAAGACAGCGGTATTCTCCCCTGACACGGACCTTAAGGGGAGCACTGAATATACTGTTGAGGTGACCACCGGTATTCATGATCTTGCGGGTAACCCCTTTGGCGGTGAAACGTGGACCTTCATCACTGAAGAAGATATGGTGCCGCCGTCCATAGAAGAACGCTCACCCACGGCGGGAGAATCAGATGTTCCCATCGATACTGCTGTAATCATTCAGTTCAATGAGAATGTCAACAATGTAAATGCTGCGACATTCACTGTCAAAGATGACCAGGGTACGGTTTTCCCTCCTGAAGATGTTACTGTTATCTATGATGAAACAAGTAAAACCGCCACATGGTCCCTTAAAAACAGTGTCCTGAAACGCGGTACCGGTAAAAAATATACCGTGACCCTCTCTTCAGCCATAATCGATGATGCGGGTCTGCCCCTTGCTGAAATTCCATGGGATTTTTACACAGAGCCTGATACAACACCCCCGGCGGTGATGACTGACAGTGAATCCCCCAGGGATGGGAGTACCGCCATTGGTATCAGCAGCAGTATCTCTGTCGCCTTCAGTGAAGAGATAGACCTCTCTACATTGAATACTGATACCTTTTATATAGAAGATACCGCCACATCAACGAAGAAGACAGATGTCATCTATGATTTCAATACTACCAGTAAAAAGGCCATAATCGGTCTTGCCACTCCCCTTGAGGCTGAAACAGAGTACAGGGTGCATGTTATCTACGGTGCCAGTGGCGTAAAAGACCTTGGGCAGAATTCAATACCCATTGCAGGCCCTGAAAACGAATATACCTGGACCTTTATCACGGGACAGGTCCCTGATGAAACACCGCCAACGGTCAATACCCTGGTTCCTGCTGATGGCACGGGAGATGTTGCCCTGAACCTGGCGAGTATTACCGCCACCTTCAGCGAAGAGGTACAGAACATCAGCAGCAGTACCTTTCAGTTAAAGGCAGACGGGATTGCCGTGCAGGCGAATGTCAGTTACAGCAGCGCCACGCATACTGCCACCCTGTCTCCTGCCTACAACCTCATCAAGGGGACCACCTATACTGTCGAATTGAAAAACAGTATTATCGACATGGCGGGCAACCCGCTTTCTGAAATACCTTCATGGAGTTTTACCACAGGGGCAGCAGATGATGTGCCCCCGGTGGTGAGTTTATACTCTCCCACCGGCGGCGGCGCCCCGGTACGCCCCACGGTCACTGCTGTTTTCAGCGAGTCAGTGACCGGCGTGTCGTCATCAACTTTTGTTCTCTCCCAGGGGGGCTCAACAGTTGATGAAGTGGATGTTTACTATGATGATTCAACGAAAACAGCTACGCTGATTCCGCGAAACAATCTTACGCCGGGGGCTTTATACACAGTGACCCTCACCACGGGAATTGCTGACCTTGCAGGCAATAATCTTGCTTCAACCAGCTGGACGTTCACGTCGGTGGACCCCCCGGAGATATCCAGTACTATTCCTGGTGATGGTAACACTGTCTCTGTTGATACAACTTCCATCACCATAAACTTTAACCGGGCCATGGACCAGGCCGCGGGTACCGCGGTCCTTTCCGGCGGCCCGGGTCACCTTGGGACCCCCACCTGGACTGACAGTGACACCATTGTTTATCCCGTTATTGGCCCCCTTGCCGCGGGAACAGATTATACCGTGACCTTTGAATCATGGTGGCAGCCTTTTAAAGATACTGACGGCAACGAGTTGAACTCCACTCCTGTGGTGGGAGGCACCCTGAATTTTACCACCGGCAGTGACGGCAGTGCCCCCTCAATAGCCGCCACGGTTCCCTTCGATGGCAACACCGGTGTGGGGAGAGACATTCCTGTAATTTCCATTACCTTTGATGAACCCATGACACCGACAGGTTCACTTTCAGGAGTCAGTGCCGGTTCAGGGACATGGAGCAATGAGAACAGGACGGTTGTCTTCCCCGTATCATCTCAGCTCAATGCCTCTACGGCATATACGGTAACACTGAACGGTTTCAGCGATGCCGCGGGCAATGCCCTTTCCGGTACGACCTTTGGTTTTACCACCTCTGCTGCTGCCGGTTACGATGAGGTTATTGCTGATTCTTTCGAGTCTTACACTGAACCGGATTTTACTTACTTTGAAGTCATTACCGGTGACGGCGGCGCCTGGACACAGGTGATAAAGGCCAATAATCCCGTTGCAACCCCCACTGACGGTTCATACATGGCCATGGCGCCGACCCTTGCCTGGGGTGCCGGGCAGAAAGGGTATCTGGTAAGCAGCAGCCTGAATTTTTCAACCGCCGGGACTTATCTCCTGAGTTTCGATATGGCCCATGAGATCACCTCTCCTGCGGGTGATTACCTGCAGGTTTCTGTCAGTACAAACGGCGGCAGCAGTTATTCAAATCTTTCACCTGCTGTTTTTCGTCATGATTATCGCCTTTACTATACAGAGGCTGTCGTATCCGGTGATTCCCTGGATGATTTCGATCCCCAGAGTTATGATTCAGGTACGGGGCAGGTTGTGCTCCCCCGTAATCCAACTGATGTCAGCAATGTTACTGCCGGTGACTATTTTAATGATGCGGCTGGCAATTCTTTCATTATTACCGGTGGTGTAGCTGAGGATCAATGGGACTGGGATGATTGGACCTATTATGATGTTTTTAATATTCTTGCCGGACAGACAGTTGATCTTGGTTCAGGTGCGTCAATCACGCGCCGCAGTTATAGCAATTTCCTCTCATACTATTTTGACCTTTCCACATATGTGGGAGAACCATCAGTACTGATACGTTTCGAAGCCGTCTCCGCGGGAGATACCGGGGGCAATATTGTTATCGATAATGTTAAGGTAAGACGTTACTAAGGGGTATGACTATGATTACCATGAAAAATATCAAAAAGATTATTCACCTGGCACTGGTTCCCGCCATGGCCTTTGTTGCCATCTCATGCAGCGGTGACGCCTTTGATTCGTATAAGAAATCACGGGATACTACTATTATCCCCGGGCCTGTTGAAGACAGGTCAGCGCCGAATATCAGCAGCGCTACCGCTGTAGAAGCTGACCGGGTGAGGGTAGTATTTTCTGAAGAACTCGACCCGGTATCGGCAGCAAAGATTGAGAATTACCATATACAGGGCGTGAACCGCGTTGTTGTCAAGAATATAGAAATGAACAATGAAAAGACTGTTGATCTTGTCCTCTGGACCGACCGGGCAGAACACCGTATGAAGAGCGGCATCCGCTATACCCTTCTTGTGCAGAACGTGGCGGATACCAGTGAAAATGCTATTTCATATAAGACCTCTAATTTCGACGGCAGGGGATGGGTCATTGCCGGCCTCTCTGCTGATGTTGCATCAATAACAAATTCAGACAGTATAAATGTTACCGTGGCGGGAGAGAATATTGTCGGCTACCAGTACAGTATCGATAACGGCGCCTGGTCACAGGAATACAGCATATCACAGCCAATATCGGTGACGGGACTGACCGAAGGCGCCCATGAACTGCGTGTTGTGGGCAAACATACTGACGGTTCCTGGCAGGAGATAAATTATTCTTCAAAGCTCAACTGGAATGTTGACCTTACGCCCCCGGAAATCAGGATCGGCAGCGCCCCTGATTCGGTCACTGATCTTACAGATGTTTCCTTTACCTTTGGCGGTACAGGTGTTGCCGCCTGGCGTTATCTTCTCGAGTCTGATGATCTTCTCATCGGGGGAAGCTGGTCAGAAGAGACTTCTGTCTCTGAGTCACTTTCCCTTGAAGGCCTTGATGCGGGCACCTATACCATTTCTATTATTGGTAAGGATACCGCGGGCAACTGGCAGGCAGAGGCTGACGCTGCCACCTATACCTTCAGGATCATAGAAGAGGGACAGGTGGTGGTGACCCTTACCGGTCTCCCTGATGAAAAAACAAACAGGGACTCTGCCTCTGTTACCGTGGGCGGGGTCAATTCCTATTACTATGTCTACAGCATCGATGGCGGCGACTGGTCGAATCTCAGGGATCTTTTCGAACCGATAGAACTCGAAAGTCTCAGTGAGGGAAGTAATACCCTCAGGGTGAGGGGGGCTGATTTTGCCGGGGAAGTTCAACCCGAAGAAGAAGCGGCACAGTATACCTGGACCATTGACAGTATCGCCCCCACCGCTCTCCTTGAGAATCTTCCTGCCGTGGAAAGTTGTGACAGGAGTATCTATGTTTCTGTCACAGGTGCAGGCGTGGTGAAGTACCGCTACCGTCTCGATGGTTCCGCCTGGAGCGGATACTACGAGGTCAGCGATGCCATAGAAATCAACAGCCTTAATGAAGGAAGTCATACCCTCGAAGTCTCCGGAGTGGACGAGTTCGGCAACGAACAGAAAGATCAGTCCTCTGCCACTGCACATACCTGGACGATAGATCTTTCAGCGCCAGAAGCGGCACTGACAGGCACACCCCCGGCGCTTTCAAATAATGACAGCGTCAGTATTACTGTTGGCGGAACTGACGTGGTGGGCTACAAGTACCGGCTCGATACCGGTATCTGGAGTGGTGAACGTGCCATATCCGAAGTGATATCTCTTTCCGGCCTGAGTGAAACCTCTCACCAGCTTCGTGTTATCGGCCGTGACGCCGCTGGCAACTGGCAGGCAATTGACGCTCCCACAACGGTGACATGGACAGTAGACGCGACACCTCCCGCGGCGTCCCTTTCTAATGTGCCTGCCAGCACAACTTCCCAGGAAGATATCTCTGTCATCGTGGGAGGCCCCGGCGTGGTGGCCTATAAATATTCACTTGATTTGGCTCCCGCATCTGATGCGGAATGGGATGTTATGACAGAGTACTCAATCGCTACTCCCATTGAAAACAGTTCTCCTCTTTCCGAAACGGAACATAACCTCTATGTCATTGCCCGTGATGCCGCCGGGAACTGGCAGACTAATGCTGATAGAACTGTTTTGACCTGGACAGTTGATACCTCCATCCCTGAAGCCGTTCTTACCGGAACACCTGCAAAGGATTCAAAGACGAAAGAGACCGATGCCTCCATAACCGTCAGTGGTGACGGCATCACCTATTACAGGTACAGGATGGAATACGAACAGGAATTTTCAGAAACGATAGAAGTGGGTACCGGTATCAGTGTAACCGGTCTCTCTGAAGGGGACCATACTCTTTATGTCATAGGTTTCAAGAGCTCAAGTACCACCTGGCAAACAGATCCTACAGAGTATTCATGGACAGTCGATTTAACCCCTCCCGCTGCGGAACTGGGTAACAGGCCCAATGATGTGACCAATTCCACTGACATCAGCATTACCGTAGAGGGCATCGGCGTGGTTGCCTATAAGTATTCCCTTGACTATGAACCTGCTGATGATGTTGAATGGACCGGCATGTCAGAGTATGATGCTTCAGTGCCTGTTACAAGCGCAGCTCTTGCAGAAGGGGCTCATGTACTTTACGTTATTGCCCGGGACGAGGCGGGAAACTGGCAGACCAATGCAAACCGTACCAGCTATACCTGGACTGTGAATACCTCTTCTGCCGTGGCTGAAGTTACCAATATACCCGATACTGATAATGATGACAGTAACGGGTATCTTACCAGTATGTCATCCGCTGATATCGTTGTAGGGCCTTTGACCCTTGAAGGGTATAAATACCGTTACAGCACTGACGGTTCAGCACCTGATGGTCAAGCATGGTCAGAGGTTTTACCTGTTGAGCAGCATATCGTTCTCGATTCAGGAGTGCTGCCTTCAAAAGGGACGGTCATCCTCCAGGTGGTGGGGAAAGACATTTACGGGAACTGGCAGGATGAGTCAAGCCCTACTTCTGTAACATGGGAAATCGACTCAACCCGGCCCGTGGCAAAATTGACGGGACTTCCTGATGCACAGACAATGTCAGCAGAACTCGATGCCGCAGTTGGTACCGAAGACGGATCCGCAGAAGTCGTCTCCTATAAGTATAAAATCGATGATGGTGAATGGCAGGACGGGGGAGATTTTGAAAACGGTTTCGGTATCAGTACTCACATTGAAAAAACCGGGCTTGATGACGGCTATCACCGGCTCTATGTTATTGCTAAGAGCGTGGCCGGGGTCTGGCAGTCTTTCTCCGGGGCAACAACATATACATGGAAAGTTGACAGCTCCGCTCCCACGGCGGTTCTTCTCAATGCCCCTGAAAATAATGGCGATACCACGCAGACTTCCATAAACATTACCGTGGGAGGCGACGGTGTGGTGGCCTACAAGTCTGTTGTCAATGATGCAAGTCCTGACTGGGAGTCTCTGCCAGAGAGTGATGTGACCAGCACCATTAATCAGAGCGGGCTTGTTCAGGGCAGCAGCTATTCTCTTCGAGTTATCGCACGGGATTCAATCGGTAACTGGCAGACAATTCCAACACTTCTCGAATGGGATGTTGTTTATATCCAGGCGCCGCAGGTTAACAGCAGCCGTTATGTAAACAGTCTGCTGGTTCCCTTTACCTGGGACAATCCTGCCGATACCGGCAACGTGGAGATACAGGTTGCCGGGGCAAAGACTGATGGTACCGCGGATTTTGACAATCCCCTTTACCAGGCCGTAATCGGCAATGTTGAAAATTATAACTATATCGCTGATACAGAGGCCAATGGTTCTCGCTATTTTGCCCGTGTCAAGGTGCAGGATACCAGCGGCAACTGGAGTCTTACCTGGGGTGCTGCATCCAGTCCCACTGAAACTGCAGGGTCTGTTTCAGGTCTTGTGCGTGATACCGATGACAACGACATTGGTGGCGCCACCATTACCCTGAGATATATGGATGACAACTCTGTTGTTCAGACCAACGCGGAAACTCCTGAGGAAGTTACCGTTACCACCGGCAGCGACGGCCGTTTTGTCATCGAAAACGTTCCCGCAGGCACAAACAGGTATCGCCTGGTCTGTGAAATAGATGACCGCAGTATCGTAAAGAACAACGTCACCGTTGTCGCCGGTGAAAATACCGATGTGGGGGCACTCTATATCGTGCCTTCCGGTGCCGCCGCGGGAGATATTACAGGTAAAGTTGTGGATGCAAATACCGCCGAGGTCATCCAGGGGGCTGTTGTTACTGTCCAGAGCTGGGACATCAGTACCGGAACATTTACCGTTGCGGGGACTGATACTACCGATTCAAACGGGGATTATTCTATCACCGGCCTCAGCGCCGGTACCTATACGGTCATTATTACCAATGACAACTATTTTGACCTTACCGTTGACAACCAGGTGATAAACGGGAACCTGAACATGGGGCGTCAGGCCATCTGTGAAATTCTGGCAGAACCCCAGGTGCGTGTTATTGTTCTCTGGGGGGCAACTCCCGCGGATTTAGACCTTCATCTTGTAGGGCCCACTGTTACCGGAGACAGCGATACAGGTAACCCCACAGACCGGTTCCATGTCTACTGGAGCAACCATAAGACCTTTGATGAGTATACTGGTAACTATATTGCCGGTGATGGAGGCTCATGGAGCAGGGGAGATACCACGGGTACCATGTCGACGGCAAGTCTCGTGCAGGACATTACAGCTGCAAATCCCGGTTATGGGCCAGAGGCTATAAATCTTTACCGTCATGGCAACACCCAGTATGCCCGCGGTGTCTATACCTTTACGGTAGACAACTGGTCTGAGACAGAATGGGTCCCCGCGGGATATTCCATTACCATGCGGGTCTACGATGCCATTGGCATGGCGCGGGAGATAAATTTCCCCACCACGGGATGGTCAGGCGCCAGTCCCAACTTTTGGAAGGCAATAAAAATTGATATCCAGGGTGTAGGGCGTTCAAACCGTACCATACATGTAGTTAACCAGTTTGCCGACCTGTCATACGGCTCGAAGGAATCAATGGACTGGTAAAGGAGTTGTGGTAAATTTTTTATGAAAAAACAGAGTTACATAGCTGTTCTGATGGTTTCCCTCTTTGTGATACTCCTTCTGGCGGGTATCACAACGGTGCCGGTACGGGCCGAAAAGAAACCGACCTATATACCCCTCCTGGGAGACCAGAAAAAAAGGGTGCAGAGAACAAAGAAAAAGATAAGGGTGCAGGAAGTAAAAACAGAATCAGATGTTCCCATTATGATCGGCGCGGGAGGGGGATTCTTTTCCGCCCTGGGATCCATGAATGACAGCCTGCAACCCGGTTTCTTTACAGGAAAGGTATTTATCCAGTACTACCGTCTTCCGGTACAGCGCTTCGGTGCAGGCATGGAGATATCCACGGCGTACCTGAAAGATCGTGAAATCGACGGGGGTATGCTTTACTTCCACTATATACCCTATTTCTGCCTCAACTTTGAGCCCTTTGATATCATTGAACTCCAGGGGCGCGCCGGCGGGGGAATGACATGGCTCCGTTCTGACATCAAAGCAGGTACTGAGGAGCTGATCAATAATTCACATGATTTTACTTTCTATACCGGCTTTGCCGTTATGAAAACTTTTTCAAAGCATTACATGGTGGGCCTCGAGGCGGCTGTTTACTATTATTTCGAGAGAAGCCCTTCAGCCTCTTACGGGATAAATTTTATTTTCGCATATCATCTGTAAAACAGGAACAGTGACAATATAACAATTATTTTTTTTAAGGAGTCAATAACAATGAAAAAAACAGTCCTTTTCCTCACTGCACTTCTGCTTTCTCTACCTTCATTCCTGGGGGCGACCATAACCCGTGACGCGGGAATGGGGCTTTCGGATGTCCCCTGGATGGTTGACGGCCTGCAGGGATCGGTCTATATCAATCCCGCAAATGCGGTGAATTTCACCAACAGGGTCTTCTTTGACCGCACCGGTTTTGAAAACGGCCTTAATTCCGGCGGGATTCTCTGGAACCCGGTTGCGGCCCTGACCATAGGCATTGTTTCAGGCCTCCCGGTAAGCGGCAGTCTATGGAACAGCAGTGCCGCCCAGGGTCTCTACTACCTGGGAAACTATACTCCAAAGGCGGCCTCTGTTGAATCAACGAACCTGCAGGGGACACTTCTCGAAGACGGTACCTCTGAGGTTCACCTTGCTGACCCTGCAGGGGGAGACAAAAATATTGATCTTAACCAGCAGGCTTTCAGGATTTTCACCGCCTATGATTTTGGCAAAATCAATGCCGGCCTTTCTTTCGGGTTTTCATCAGGATGGGATGATAAAACCTATAACGACGGGGCTGATAAAGATTCCTATTCTCTTTCAGAGGTCCAGTATGATACGGTGGCGGGAGGTAACTTCCGTCTTACCGATACGATGGATATCGGAGTGGATGTGACCTTTAAGTACTATGACCTTCAGAACAGCTATGATCTCACTATGACGACCGGTGCCAACCCGGGTTTCACCAATATCTCTTATGGAAGTGACGGCGCCATGGATATTCTTGCAGGGGTTTCCTATAATATAAAAGTCGGAACAAAGCAAAAGATCCACACACGGGTCCAGTACGGGCTGCTTAATCGCTCGGGTAAGTCAACTCTTTATGACACAAGGGATATCAATGGTGGTGACGCAACTGAATCAGTTTCCGATTCCCTTTCCCGTACCGGACATGAGGTGAGGGCCGGGGTCTCTGATGAATTGACCCTTATGAAAAGTTTGACAATTTTTGTTGGTATAAACGCCATCTATTCTCTCTTCAGTTACGAGTTCAAGGCTGATTCAATTCCGGATACCACCACTATTGAAAACGATTTTTATAAGGCAGATGCAACGGTTGTGCAGGTTCCCCTTTACGTTGGTATGGAACTGCGCCCTCATAAAAATTTTGAGGTAAGGGTGGGGCTTTCTCATGTCCTTTACAATACCACCATGATAGACAGCAGTTTCTATGATTTCGATGGTGCAACGAATCCTACCGCGGAATGGAGTGAGACCCTGAATAATTCCAACTCCACAGTATTTAATCTTGGCCTGACATGGAAGTTTTACAATGTGCGCCTTGACTGGCTGCTCAACGTGGACATATTTACACGTGGTCCTGATTTTATTTCAGGTTATTCCATGAACACCAATCCCGATCGTTCGACTCCCATTGCCACGAGTTTTTCCATATCCTATGATTTTGATTCATTCTGGAAGGGAGTCGCGGGGAATGGCGATGATGCCGGTAAAAGAAAAATAGAATAGCTGCATTTGACAGGCACACAAGAGAAGAGGGTACCTTAAAAGGTTACCCTCTTCTCTCGTTGGCTCTTTTAACCGATTTTGCAGTAGCCAGATTTACGTAATTAATGCTTAAAAGGGTACCCTCTTCTCTTATGTGCAAATTTGAACCACGGAGACAGCTGGTTGATTTATCTTTTATCATTTTCTTGACAAAGATTTTACCAGTCTGAAAGAATGGACTCAGTTAAAAAGTGTTTATCAGAATTATTTTTCTTCAAAACAGGAAGATTTTTTTCTCTGAATCCACTACCTGTCATTTACCGGCAGTATAAGTACTACGACAGGGATTTACCGGGACAAAGAGGAGTTAAAGATGAAAAAACAAAGATTACTAATACTTTCAGTTGTTATAACAGTGCTGTTTCTGGGGAGCGATTTTTTATCCCACGATTCAAAAGAGTCTGTTTATGCCTGGAACCCGATAGAAACCATTAAAAAAGGAACAAAGAAAGCAAAAAAGGGTGCCCGCAAGGTAAAGAAGCGAATAAAAGGGGGCGGTAAAAAAATATTCAAAAAGGCAAAAAAGATAAAACGAAAATTTGAGGTCACCGCCGGGTGGGACAGGTATATCTATGCCTGGGGAGACCGCAAAATACCTTCTACCGAAAGGTGGACGGCAATACGCACAGTATATAAAAGAAATAAAAGAGATATGGGTAATTTCTGGGACGTTCCGGGGTCCGGGCGGTCTGTTATCGGTCCGGGGAAAAAACTGCAGTTGTGGGAAATGTCCGCTAAGTTCCAAAAATATCCCCGTCATGACAGAAGGTATAAGTTTTATCCCCTGTGGGAACTTACAAGAAAAGCCTCAGACATGGGATATTATTTAATCAAAAGTAAAACAGGTTACTATGTCAGGAATACGGCCCCGAAAAAACCACGGTATAAACAGATATATAAAATTCCCTCTTATAAACGGTTTTACGTTCAATCCGTAAAGGAATATGGAAAATCAAAAAAAGGGTACTGGGATATCGGCGGCCGTCCCCGAAGCTATAAAAACGGTCAAAAGATCAAAGCCTGGAAAATGTATCCCGGTGACAGAAAAAATCCGGACAGGTTATACTATTTTCGTCATCTCCATGGTGACTGGTATACTATAAGGTCAGGTCTCAGGGGACGTCATAATGTCGATGTGGATGGCGGGCGTTTTCGCAATGGCACAAAATTACAGCTCTGGGAAAAGAATCGTTCCTGGGCGCAGAAATTTCGTATGAAGTACCTGGGCAGGGGCAGATGGAAAATTTATACCAGGAAAAACTATGTCGTACATTTGCGGGGCCGTAAATCACGTAACGGGACATCCATTGCCCTATGGAAAGATCACAAGGGGCCCTGGATGGAGTGGGTCCTGGTTCAGCCACGTACCGGCAAGGCTTATATTCCTCGAAAGCGCAGGTATAGAATAAGAAACTACCAGCTTGAACTGGATAATTCTCGAAATAAATATAAAGATGAAAGTTATCACTGGAAGATTATCAATAAAGGTAAAAACCGCTTTGTCTTTAAATCAAGACTGAACAAAAAGTATATCAGCGCTTCAGGTAATGCAAAAAAGAATGGATCAAAGCTGACCCTCTCTTCTTCAGCTTATGGTAAATCGCGGTGGGAGTTTATTATCATTGCAAAAAGCAGTGAGAAAAAAAGCAGGCGTACAATTGCCAAAAAACGCGCAAAAGAAGTACGTAAAGGCCTTAAGAAAGAGGTCAAGCGTTTGAGGCGTATTGTAAAAAAGAATGGTTACAAGTTCCGTGTCGGGATTACATCAGTTCTGGATAAGAGTATGGACAGCATCACCGGTTTGATCGAGGACATGGGTACACCTAAAAATGCATTCTATATGAAAGATGACACCGCGCCTTCAGATATACCGGCCTCTATTAAAAGAAATGAGAATATGACTGCCTTCAACTGGCGCGATATTGGTAAAATGACAGAAGTAAAAAGACAGTCTCCCTGTGGCAGCTGCTGGGCCTTTGCAGCCAATGCTGCATACGAGTCAGTCTATAAAATCATTTATAACAAAACAGTTGATCTGTCAGAACAGTATATACTGGACTGTGCAGAAATAAACAATCGGGACGCGGGAACCTGTAATGGCGGTAACAGTGGTATCGTTTTCAGGTACCTGGAAGAATACAGTAATGTTACAGAAGTTATGACTCCCTACAAGGGGAAAGATGACCGCTGTTATGTAAAAAGAAAAGACCTGCCATACAAGTTAAAAGGCTGGGGATATGTTTCTCGAAACAAACCGACGGTAAAAGAGCTTAAAAAAGCCCTTGTTAAGTATGGCCCTTTGAGTTCATCAGTATATGTGACTCAACTTTTTAAAGGTTATGTCGGCGGTGTATACGAGGAAAGGGATTTAAATATTTCCGCATCGAAATCTAATCACGCCATTGTTCTCGTGGGATGGGACGATAAAAAGCAGGCATTTTTAATAAAAAATTCATGGGGAAAACGCTGGGGTGAAAATGGATACATGTGGATAAAATATAACAGTAACAATATAGGAGTTCGTACCCGCTGGATTCGTATTAAATAGAATACATAAACCGGTCAGTGACCTTTATTTTAGCGCCTTGTCCACGTCGTCATCTATCCCGAGTACGATTTCCTCAACTTCCTCGTAGACAGATTTACGCGGAGGCGCTGCCGGGGCTTCGTCCTCCGGGATTTCCTCTTCGGCGGCGGCAACAACTTTGCGGGGCACTTCAAGGTTTTTCAGGTATTCGAGGCCTGAATCGAGGTTGGCGATGAAATAATGGAGTTTACGGATATACTGGATCAGTTCTTTAAGTTTTTTATTTTTACGGTCGATGATCTCCTGTGAACGGGAAACGACCTTCTGAAGGATTTCTGTCTGCTTTTCCAGTTTTTGCTGCAGTTCAAGGGCTGTTTCATAGTATTCTTTATTTACCTTCTGGAAATCAATGCGGGCAAGAACAATTTCTCCTTCTTCACGGTCCTTTTCCATTGATTCAATGAGGTCATTGAATTCTTTCGAAGAAAAAAGGTCTTCCGTTGAAGTCTGTACCCAGCGTTTCCCCTCTTCGTCGGTAAATTCGGTCAGGTCACTGACAGCAGTTTTTGATTTGTCTTTTTTCATGTACAGTCTGTTTCGCAGGTCCGTATTTTCAGATGTCTCTTTATAATATCGTCAAAATACACTAAATTGTTCATCATTTATTATAACACGATAATGAAGGTGTGTCCTAAAACAAAGTTTTAACTCTTTTAAAATGTCACTGTTCCCTTCTGTGCAGGTGAATTTTTGTCCCTCGGAATGTCCTCCTTATTTCCCCCGAAGGGGGGAGGTTTTATACATTATAGTTTAAAACCCCCACCTGGGGTGGCGAGAGGCATATTTTTTTGCAGTCGAAAGTTTCACGAGCCGGGGGGTAAAGTTTTTATGTATAAAGAGAGAGCGTGACATTTTAATTGACATATATTATTTCGGCTCAAAAATGGTACACAGGAACAGTTCGTGCCTGAAATAATGCATTTTTCACTGTGCATCGCCCCGGCAATAACGGTAATATACTCTATGAATGCAGAAAAGACAATCAATTCACCACGGGTTCTTGACGAGTTGAGGGGCTGCGGCCGTGTTACCCTGGATGCGCCCCTGTCGGATTATACTTCCTTTAAAACAGGGGGCACTGCAGATATTTTTTTTGAACCGAAAGACTGTGCCTGTTTGCGCCAGGTGGTGCGTCTTTCCCGAAGGGAGGGGCTTCCCCTTACCGTTGTAGGCGGGGGATCAAATATGCTGGTGGGAGACGGCGGTGTCCGCGGTATTGTTCTTTCTGTTTCTGAAAAGGGGCCCGGCTGTACCCGTATTGCTGTTAATGACGATGGATTAATCTATGCTGATGCTTCTGTCTCGAAGGAACGTTTTATCCAGTTCGCCCTTGATAACGGGTACGAGGGGGTTCAGTTCATGGTGGGAATCCCCGGAACTATAGGCGGTGGTATCAGGATGAATGCCGGAACCTTCATGGGATGTTTTGTTGATATCCTGAAAAAAGTCACTGTTATTGATGACAGGGGCGAAGTAAAGGATGTTGAAATTTTTCCCGACATGTCTGATTACCGCGAAATGAACCTGGGGGAATACACTGTTGTTACGGGTGGATACTTTAAACTTCCCCACACCTCCCGTACAGATGAGGTCCGCAAAGAAGTCGAGGCCATCCTCGCTGATCGTAAAATGAAGCATCCCCTTGAATACCCCTCAGCTGGATCGGTTTTCAAGAACCCGCCGGGGCATTCTTCCTGGGAACTTATAGACCGTGCCGGCCTCAAGGGGTGCCGCGTCGGCGGTGCCATGGTTTCTGAAAAGCATACTAATTTTGTCATTAACTATAAAGGGGCCACGTCGCAGGATATATGCCATCTCATTGAGCTCATCCAGGAAACAGTCTACCGCAAATTTCGCGTCAGACTCGAAACAGAGATAAAAATGACGGGGCAGTTCTAAGTGCCATGCTGCCCGACACCACACCCCTCGAAGATGTTACCTTCTGTGCCCTTGATCTCGAAACGACCGGGGCTAACCCGGCCCTGCACCGCCTTATAGAAATAGGGATGGTCTCTTTCACACTTGATGAGACAGGCCCCTCTTATGGCAGGCTCGTCAATCCTGAAATGCCCGTTTCTCCCCGGGCATACGATATTCACGGTATCTCATCAACTGAACTTGCCGGTGAACCAGTGGTAAAAGAGATAATGGGGGAAGTCATATCTTTTCTGAAAGGGAAAATTCTGGTTATTCATAATACCCGCTTTGATCTCTCCTTCATGGCCAGGGCCTGCCGGGAGGCATCACAGTCCATGCCCGACTTTATGGCACTCGATACGGTGGTTCTCGCCCGGGAGGCCTTTCCCGCAATGGATAATCACCGTCTCGATACACTCTGCCGCAGCCTTGGTGTTGAGCTCAATCATCACCGGGCTCTTTCCGATGCCACTGCATGCATGCATCTTTTTCGACGCTGCCTTGAAAAACTTGATATCAGTTCTTCTGATTCCCTTGCACGCCTCTGGCGCAGTCATGGCAGTCCCGTCGGCCCCGGGGAGATTAAAAGACTCTGGCCCGGTAAGAGTACAATTGAGGGGATATGCGAGGGCAGGGAAGTTGTCATCCATTACCGTGATGCCCGCGGCAGTGTTACAGAACGAAGAATACTGCCGCGGGAAGTTATCAGGTACGGCAGGCAGACCTATCTGCGTGCCTTCTGTTTTCTCCGTGAAGAAGAACGTGTTTTCAGGGAGTCGCGTATCATGAAAATCGAGGCGGACTCACCACTTCTTTGTCAGTGAAAAGTAACCATTAAATTGTGTTTTATCTGTTGCCACAAGCCAGTCCTGCCCCAGGTATATGACCGATTCGAACTGGTCGAAGAGGAGAAGCCGAAATGATATCCCCCCAATAATGCCTCCATTAAGCCCTGAAAGGTCCCTGCCTGTTGCCCTGAAGATTGTTGCCTCACCGAAAAGTCCCGTATAGATGAAATCCCTGTAGATGGAAAAGCTGTATTCCAGAGAAACCGCTCCTGTCCTGTTGCTATAGTAGCCCCTTCCCTGGAAGCCTTTAAAAAAATCATTTGATACACGGTATTCGTAAACAAGGGGAACAGATCCCTCGTTAAGGGAGTAGTTCAGCTTCAGGGAGAGCTGGTCCTGGCGGCTGAGAGCAAAGCCGGCAAGGCCGGTGATCCTGATGCGGTGGAAAGTGACATGGTCCATGTATGCGTCATAATTTATTGTAAATGATTTATGTGTTGTCTTCCATTTGAAAAAGGGAATGGTTTCGAGAGAAATTTCAGTGTTGATGATAAAATAATGTTCAGAAGAGGGAATCCCCGGCGGGACCTGTGCATTTTCTTCGGGAATGCTGGTATAATGGTTGATGTATTCATATCCGAAACCCGCAGAGATGAGAAGTTTTTTCAGAAGAGTGATACCCGGCGCGGCGGTAACACGGTAACGTGTATACCTGAACTGGGCCAGGTCGATGTCAATACGCTCCTGGTTGGAGTGATAAATTTTGAAACCTGTAACAGGGGTGAAGATTTTTTTCAGCAGGGGAGGAAAACGATATTTCCCCTCGAAATCGAACCAGGTCACTTCAGGCGGGGTGTCGAATTTAAAGTTAAGGCCGTACATGACTCCGGTTGTGAATTTTGTTTTGAGAGAATCTCCCCTGCCGATGAGGGAGTTATGGTGGTAGCGAATTTGCGGCATGAATCCGCTGCCCCTGTTTGCCTTGATGCCTATTTTGAATCCATAGTTAGATGGTGTCCCTTTTCTGCCTTTATCGATCATAACTTCCATGATATAACGGGGGGCATATGTTTCAAGGTAGGGAATGAACTGTGAGATAATTACCGGTATATTCAGGTCACGGTCAATCTGAAAGAATGAACGGTCATAGTTTTTTATTTCCCGTAACCTGTAGGAGACATGTTTAAAGCGATATTTTTTTTCCAGGGCTGCCAGTTCACGCTTTACATGGTAACGGTTGAATATTTTTCCCTCGAGACGAAATTCATAGCGTATCCTGATAAAATCAAGGGTATTGATATTGAGAAAAACGATTTTTCCCAGGCGTCCTTCGTCAATGAAAATAACCAGTGCATGTGGGGTGTCATGAACAATATAGGCTGTTACCAGGTCATAACCGCGTGACCGGTAAAACATGCGGATAGCCCGGGCCACTGAGGATGGCTTCCGTTCCTTTTTGAGGAGACGGGTCAGGCCTGCACCTTCTATAACCTTTTGCTCTTCGAAAATAATGGTTCCCTGGAGGGTGAGTTTTTTGAAAGGAGCAGACAGGGCTTCTTTATGACAGATGCATAAACAGGCCAAAAGGACGAGTAAGAGAAATGTTTTTCTCTGCATCAGCAGAAATTTTCTTTGATCGTCTCCATCAGGGCTTCAATATTATTGTCTTTAATGGAATAATACATGTAATTCGCTTCCTTGCGGCGGTTGATAATATCAGCCTTGCGCAGGACGGTCAGATGCTGCGAAATATTTGAAATTGTAGAGCCGAACTGGTGTTCGATTTCACTGACATTTTTTTCACCATCGAGAAGAAAACAGAGAATTTTTAACCTGATGGGGTGAGCGATGGATTTTAAAATTTCAGTGGCAGTGTCAATCTGGCATTCAGAAAAAAGCATCATTTGTACCTTTCGCCATGATGGATGTTTTAGTATTAAGGTATTCTATGAAATGCTGTTTTTCTGTCAATTTTATTATTTTTATTTGCGGGAAAAAAGTCAGGCTGTTTTTCGTGCCGGCGTAATGGTGATTTCCGGTGCAAAATAATCGATAATGTTGAGCATTACCAGTATACGTTCGGCAGTAAAGGAAACGATCAGTTTTAGAGATCCACCCTGACGAGTCAGGACATGCTTGGTGTGTATGAGAAAACCGATAAATGATGAATGAATATTTTCTGTTTCAGAAAGATCAAAGGTTATGATTTTCTCTGAACTGATTCCTTCAAAAAGCTGGCTGTAATTGGCGACGGCTTCAAAGCTGATGTTTTCCGGAAATATCCAGTGGTTCTTTTGCTGCTGGCTCTGTTTCATAATTTCAACATCCCTGTTTTTCTTATGACATGTAAGGGAGCATCAGTATCCCTCTACTACTATTGTCGTACCTTTCTTGAAATTGGTTAAGAAAAAAATATTTTCGGCGAGGTAATCCTTGATTATTCATGTCTTGTGAAAACAGTCCAGCTATTCTGAAAATGAAAAAAATAGACTTGAAAAATCACTATGACATTTTTAACTGGATAAGTAAGAATCTACCCGGCACCCTGTGCAGGTGTCTCCTGTCTGTAGAAAAACTGGCTTTTCAGACAGAAAAGGGGTATTTTACCTGAAGGGTGACTGAAAGGATGAAGACACAGGAGAAAGATAAAAGAATACTCAAGTCTGACATGGAGCATCTCCAGAAACTTTTTATTATGCCAGACTCACCTGATAAATTTATCGAGTTTGGTACAGAACTTCTGGATATGATTCACAGTTTTTTCCAGGAAAAGGGGGGGATTCACAGTGCCATTTCACTTCCTGACCTGGCAAAATTATTCTCCGATATAAATATTCCCCAGGAACCGCATCTTCTTAAAGATGTCCTTGGAGAGATCAAATCTAAGATCATCTCTCATTCCGTGAAGGTGGGTAATCCCTATTATATTGGTCACATGACCAGTGCTGTTCCCTATTTTATGATTCTCCTCGAAATGATTATCGCCGCCCTGAACCAGAATCAGGTGAAGATCGAATCTGCAAAGGCATCAACCTTTGTTGAGAGGGAATTTATCTCCTGGATGCATCGACTTGTCTATAATCGTGACCCCAGGTATTATCGTGCCAATATTCAGAACAGGGATATTGCCCTGGGAGCGGCGACACTTGACGGTACCCTGGCAAATTTGACGGCACTTATAGTGGCACGCAACAAGGCATTTCCCTCTGATGGACGTTTCCCCGGTATCCGCGAAGCCGGTGTTTACGAGGCATTCAGGCATTACGGGGTGTCAAGAGCGGTCATGATTGTTTCAAAGCGCGGCCATTACTCCATCGACAAGGTATCCCGTATCATCGGTATTGGAGATTCAAATGTTATCAAGGTGCCTGTTGATTGTGACAACAAGGTCGATGTTCAGCGTGTTGAAAAAATCTGTCGTGAAATCCGTACTCATAATGAAAACAGTGACGAGAAGGTGAAAATTCTCAGTCTCATCGGTATTGCCGGTACTACTGAGACGGGAAATATTGATAATCTGACTGAACTGCGTCGTATTGCTGATGATCATAAAACACATTTTCATGTCGATGCCGCCTGGGGCGGTTCTGTGCTCCTTGTAGACGAGTATCGTTATCTTTTCAAGGGTATCGAAAAGGCTGATTCTGTCTGCCTCGATGCTCACAAGCTTCTCTATTCACCGGTATCAATGGGCGTGGTTCTTTTTCGCAGAAAAGAAGAGATCAATCATTTAAAACATTCCGCCAATTATATCATACGTCCCGATTCTGTCGACCTGGGGCGTTTCAATATTGAGGGGTCCCGCGCTTTTTCAGCCCTCAAGCCCTGGACAACGATAAAGATTCTCGGCAGGGACGGGTTCAAACTTCTCTTTGAACATGCCAACGAGCTTTCTTCGGTGCTGCGGGGCCTTGTGGAGATGCACTGTAACTTTGAGCCCATGAACCAGCCTGAACTTTTTATTTTTAATTACCGTTTTACTCCCAAGAAGGTGCGCGAAAAACTTGAGAAAATTCTTTTGAGGATTCGTGGCGTCGATCCCAAAATAGCGGTAAAGCAGATTGCCCGCATTGAACAGATAAACGCTGTCCTTAATGAGTTGAATATTGAACTGCACAAAGCCCTTCGTGAAGAAGATGACAGTTTTGTTTCCCGAACTATGCTTGACTCTCCGCGCTATTTCTACCAGAATGTGGTCATACTCAGGGCGGTCACGATAAATCCTTTGACGACCCCTGAAATTCTAAAAGAAATAATTGAACAACAGGACCGACTCGGTGTTAAAATTTACAGGACAGAGTTTAAAAACCGCTTTGACCGGCTTTAACCACAATAAAATATTTTTTTTGTTTTTACTTCTTTTAATCACACAACTGCAGGGGCCCGCAGCCTTCGCAGAGGAGACTCCGCTTCTCTTCGGTGAAAAGAGCCGCCTTTTCCATGGTGAAAAAAAACAGGTTGCCGTGTTGACCAGGGAGGGGCTTCGTACGGTTTCCCTTCCTGGCGGGCTCCGTGCCGCCATGCTCAGGAAAAACAGTCTCTGCTACCTGCGCATCGATAAAGACGGGCAGAAAGAACCTGAAAATACTGAAGATGCCGAAGAGAAAGAAACGCCCCGTTTCCGGCTCATGGCGGGTCTTCTTCGTCTCGATGAAGAGTCAAAGGCTGTTGAGTGGCCCCTCGCAGGTGTTGCGGCTCAGAGTGTTATTAAAAAAATTGATTTTTACCGCGGCGTTTTTTTTCTCCTGTACGAAAAAGAAAAGAGAGATGAGGCGGGGGGAAGTTTACAGCTTCTTCGCCTCAATTTCAACACCGGTGCAGTGAATACCTGTGACTCCGCCGTTGATTTTCTGCTTCACCGCGGCAGTATGCTCGTTCTCGAGGGATGCCCTGATGCCTGCCGTGTCAATGTCAACGGCAGGCATGTACCCCTGACCCTGCGGGGAAAAGCGGCATTGCAGGAAGTAATTGACGGGCGCCTTCTTTTTGTCAGGGGAAGAGATGAAACCGAAGTCATTGACCTGGGTGCCATGAAAAATATTTACCGCTACGGAGAAAACAGAGTCCCTGTTGAACCAGGTGAAGAAAATCTTGTTGTCGTGGTAAAGGACGCGAATGTCAGCGAAAAGCAGAAAGAGGAACTTGTCTTTTACAAGGTTTTTATTGACGGCCGTGAAATGGGGAGAACCGAAACAGGCCCCGCTCCCCTTGAAAAAAAGATGCAAACCGGCGCAGGGCAGGGTGCATGGCATATCCTGCGCCTTGAACGCTGGGAGCTTCACCGGCAGCGACGTCGGTACCAGCGTGCCAACAACATTGTTCAGCCCCGGCCGAGCAGAATTTATCTTCCCACCGGGCGCCTTATCCGGGTCTCCGTCATCTTTGATGGAAAAGAGCACAGTATTGCCACTGAAACAGTGATGAAAGAGGCTGCAACGGATTCTTCAGCAGGTGAGTAGCCGACCGGCACCTGCATTGCCGTGATGCGGGAGGTGTGACTTCCCCCCAACCCCGAACATGCCCTGCATTTTTATGCTGGAAGTATATGAAAAAAGAAACAGAAAAAATGACTGATACTGCCCGCGAGAACAAAGAGGTGCCACAGGCCGTGATGAAAGGGGAGTTTTTCCCAGAGAAAGAAAATTGTCCCGATGCTGTAGGCACCGCCGCCGATAAAAAGCCAGGCGATTGACATGGGGGAGAGGTAGGTCAGTACCGGGTATGAAAAGAAAACGATGATCCACCCCATGAAGAGATAGATAAGGGTTGAGACAACTTCGAACCTTCCGACAAATTTCAGCTTAAAGAATATTCCCGCCACGGCACATCCCCAGAGAACACCGAAGAGTGACCATCCCCAGGGGCCCTGCACGGCTATGAGCATAATGGGCGTGTATGACCCGGCAATGAGCAGATAAATGGATGAATGGTCCATGAGCTGAAAGAATTTTTTCAGCTTTTCCTGTTTCACCAGGTGGTAGACCGTTGACATCCCGTAGAGAACGATGAGGCTTGCCCCGTAAATTGAAAAGGAGACGACCTTTATGGCGCTGCCTTCAAGGGCTGCATAAATCACCAGGAGAACAAGGGCGGTAATGGCCAGGCCTGTTCCGATGCCATGGGTTATGGTGTTGATGATTTCTTCTGTTTTTGTCTGGTTGCTGTAGGGGTTTCGTGCTTTGAGGCTGTATTCCATGAGTAAATTATTCCGTTTAAGTTATTCTGTTTGTGTATCTATAGAGAGAAAAAGGTCCGGTTGGGTTGCAAAAAAATGATTATAAAAATTTTTTCTGTAGCGTCAGTTCTTAATATAGCAAATATAGAAATAATTTTTCTTTTCATTTTTTGATGAAATTTGGTGAAAAGGACGCCCCTTTGGTTTATATTTGCAGGGTAAACATAACTGTCAATATGCGATAATAAGGTGGGGGGCGCTAAATGAAGGTTATTAATTCTTTTTGCCTTTCTTTTGTGGCGGTAATCAGTACGGTAGTTCTCATGACAGCCTGTTTTGATTCTTCAGCAGGAAGTGCCCGTGTGACGGTAAATTTCGGCCCGGTGCCGGTTGAAGATGCCGGCAGGGCGGCGGCGCCTTCAGGGGTCACAGGGATTACCCTGACGGTTGAGGCTGATGACATGGAGACTGTTTCTGAAACAGTTCCAATGGAAACTGGAAGCCTTACCCTTTATCTGCCGGCAGGAAGTTCGCGATATTTTTCCGTTATCGCCCGTGGCAGTGGTACAATCACTGAGTATCGAGGAGAGACAACCGCTGATCTCATTGCGGGGGAGGCCCGGGATATCAGCCTGCAGATGAGGGTTACCGATACAAAGATCGTTATTCCCGATTTTCGCTCATCAGGTGGCAGACTTGTTCAGATCGATGACATGGACGGCAATGGATGGCAGGTGCTGGATGGTGATGGTATTCTCTTTAGTGGTACCCCGCTGGGGGCAATGCCTTTTAAACCTTATGATACAGCAATTGATAATAAAGGGAGAATTTTTATTGCCAACAATTACGGTGGTTCAGGCGATGTTAATAACTGTATCATTCGCATTGATAATATAGCCGGTGATAACGCAGTACGGTCTTCGTCAACGGGCTATGATTATGGGCCCGTGGCGCTTGATTTTGATGAAGAAAATAACATTCTCTATTATTGTGTCAATCTTTCAGATGTTTCCGTAGTCTATCGCGTTGATCCTGAAACCTTCAGTGAAATCGATAACTTCCTGGTTACCAATATGCCTGTCAGGGGCATTTCTGTTGAAGGGGAGAGTATCTATATTACTCACGGCCAGGATGTGGGGCAGTATGTTTCACGGTATGACAGCGCCGGGAATTTGCTTGGGCAATATGGTGGTGATGGGTCCATAATGGATAACTGGGATGTCCTGGTAAAAAATGATGCCGTTTTTATGACCAATGCTTCAGGTGACGCAGGACACAGGATTCTTGAATTTGACAGGGAGCTGACAACTCTCAATGGAAATATCGGGACCTATAATGCGGCGCCCACTGTGGTTGGTGAAGTTATGTTCCCCAAGGTTTTTGTGGGCAAGCGAAGATCCGGCCTTTACATTCTTGATGATCATCACAGCAGTGACAGTGAGGACCGTGTTCTCTTTATGCGGGATATTGAAGGTAATGGCTGGGATTCATTCAGACCCGGGGATATCGGAGAGTTGTATTTTCAGCTTTTCCAGGCGGGGGTATGATATATCTTTTTCGGTTGAGCCTTGCGGCAGGTTTTTATTAAAAAATGTGATTACCAGGTAGGGATGTCTCCCCAGAGTTTCCCTGTTTTTGTCATCATGCCCTGAGCCTGGTCAGGCATGTAATATAAGCTTTTTCCTCCCGGAACCATGGCAGCAATTCCGCCGGGGGCTTACTTTTTTGACGGCAAAAAAGTAAGCAAAAAGCCGCTCGGCCAGCGCTGTTTAAAACCTCCTGTTTTGCGCTGGCATTCGATCATCCTGTTCAGCACTCATACGGCGGAGGGCCTTGCCGTTCACACGCCACGGGGTCTTAACTGTATGCAAAATAAATTTTCGGCTCTTATTTATCTCTGATAAAATTTACTGGCGGGTCTTCTCAGCTTTCAAGAAACCGGTTCTATGCGGGCTCGAAAGTAGTCCTCCGGACTGCCGAGCCCGGTGAACTTTTCATGCGGACAGTCATTTTATCATATTTTTTATGGAGTTGATAAAAATTAAAAAAGCTTTACATGCCTGTTGCTTTTTGTCAGTATTTTCTGTAACCGGCAATGTTGTTGAATTTTTTTTTGACAGACCTGGTGCCGGTTGTAGAAGTTTTGTTCCTCGAAGTTAATCCTGTGGATAATAGTGAAGATGTACTGAGTGAATACAGTAATGAAAAATGTGGTAGACTTTAAAATAATTTTAAAATAAAATTACCTTAATAATAAATATCAGGGGAAGCGGTTGAATTTTTCATTAAAAAAGTATTTTTTATCTGCCTACAGCAACAGTTCCCATATGCTGCAGCAAAGAACACTGGTTTTTATGTGGATGCAGCTTGTCTTTATAGGGCTTTTGCTGTTTTCGGTTTTGAGTACTAATATTTTTTCTCCCCATGTGGCAACGGTAAAGTATAATGTCAGTTTCGCTATTATTGTTGCCATGTTCGTTGTTGCTCTCTTTGTCCTTAAAACCGGGAAGTATATCGTTTCCATGTATATGGGGCTAATGTTTCCCCTGCTGCTTGTTTTTTACCAGGCATTGATTGTTCCCACGGCGGTAGGGAAGTATATTTACCTGCTTTATTTTATGCTTTTTATTGTCATGGCCGCTCTCTACGGGAACCGGTGGACAATTATTGTTACCACGATTTTTGTAATTATTCTTGCGAATATTACATTATTCCATGCGGCGAAACTGCTGGGTGAACAGTTCAGGATCACAGTTGCCCATTTTACAATTGTCACTTCTTTTGTCTCCGCCCTGAGCCTCCTTATTTATAAAATAGTTAACGCCACAGTTAAAGAAACCAATAACAGCAAGTTAACAATTGTCGAACAACTTGAAAATATCAGCACTATTCTTGAAACCTGTACGTCTGTATCGCGTACTCTTGAGGAGACCACAGATGGTCTTTCTTCCAGTGCCTCAGGGTTCTCAGACAATGCCCAGGCCCAGGCAGCCAGTGTCGAAGAGATTACTTCAACACTTGAAGAAATTCAGGCCTCATCAGAATCAACAGTATTATTGACACAGGGGCAAAAAGACCGTATCACCATTCTCATTGATAACCTGAAAAGAATGTATGAACTCATTACCCGGAGCAGGGACCGGATGTCGAGCGCACTTGAGCTGAAAGAAAAGCTCGATCAGCGAATCAATGATGTTAACAGTGATATATCTGAAAGCCTGGTGGCCATGAAAACAGCCCTTGAAAGCAGTGAAAAAGTCAATGATGCCACGGCACTGATAAATGACGTATCGGATCAGATCAATCTTCTCTCGCTCAATGCCTCGATCGAAGCGGCAAGGGCAGGGGAACATGGCAGGGGCTTTGCCGTTGTGGCAGATGAGGTAAGCAAGCTCGCCGAACAGACCCAGGTCAACGCCAAAGAGATCACGAGTCTTGTCTCTGCTACAAACGCACAGCTCTCAGCGACAAGCCTGGCTCTTGAAAATGTTAACAGGGCAACAAAAGATGTTCTCCAGTATGCTGCAGATTTTGGCAATTATGTAATAGAAGTAAACGCTATCTCCAGTGAAGACCTGAATGTTAACGAACAGGTACAGGGGAACGTTCAAAAGGTTATGGAGGGGGCTGAAGAAATCGCCATCTCAATGGATGATTTGAAAAATGCCATTCAGGAGATAACAAATTCCATCGGTATTATAAATGAATCAACTCAGGACCTTGCCTCAGGAGCGGAACAGTTATCAAGTGCTTCACAGAATATTTCTTTTTCTGCAAAGGATTTACAGGATCTGCTGGCTGGTAATCCAGATAAGGAATCCTGAACATTACGCGGGGCTGGGATGGCATAAAATTTCAATGGATTCTTTCAGGGGACATCCCGTTACCGTTATGGAGATATCCCTCTGAAATTTAATTCCAGGGGGCAGCTCTGTGTTAAAAATTAAAAATGGGAGTGTCTAAAAGGGTATTCCCCTTTTTTCTGGGGTAATCTCCCGGCGAGCCGGGACTTAACATATTAAGAATGTAATCAAAGGCGTTTGACTTCATCCCCCTCCCGGCCCCCTTCTCCTCAAGGAGAAGGGGGGGGTGTGACCGGGGAACTTTTCATGCAGGCAGTTACCCTATCATATTTTTTATGGAGGCATGTACTGGTTATTATCAAGTACGCTTTACTCTATTTAGAGAGGCTCAGTGGTCTGATGCGGATGTTCTTTGTAGAAATGACAGTAAATGAACCTTTTAGTTCCTGTTCATGTTGCTTGATGGCCTGGGCAACGATGCTGGCCTTTTCCAGATTGGTAGAATTTGTCAGTCTTATGAGAATCACACCGGTTGAAATCATCTGTTTTCTGTAAACCAGTTCACCAAAGTCTGTATCGATAGTAAGCAGGATGGCATCTTTTCGGCTGGCCAGTTCAAGCACTTCATTGTCAGGTATACCCCGATCCATTTCCTGGATAAACCAGATTGTATGGCCGGCTTCTCTTAGATGTTTTACAATTATATTATCAATACATTCATCCGCAAGGAAGATCACGCAACATCTCCCTCTGTAGGATAAATAACATCTGCCTTGAGGGCTTTCGCGGCGAATACAAGAGCAGCGCGAATTGATTCGTGTGACAGGTGGGGATATGCTTCAAGAATTTGTTCTATGGTTTCATTGTTGCCTAATCTTTCCAGAATGTTTTCTACTGTGATTCGGGTTCCTTTGATAACAGGTTTTCCCATCATTATATCCGGGTCTGATACAATAAATTCGGTATGCATATTGCCTCCGGGAGATATGAATGAAATTCAATATAGATAGTTTAAACCGTTTCGTCAACCTTTTTCACATTTTAAAAAACTCCTGCCGATCCTGGCGGTCGCTCTTTGTCCTCCG
The DNA here is from genome assembly GCA_964534225.1 of uncultured Leptospirales bacterium. Lineage (GTDB taxonomy): Bacteria > Spirochaetota > UBA4802 > UBA4802 > UBA5550 > CAZHNW01. The sequence goes on from CAZHNW010000004.1 coordinate 37,252, forward strand.
TGGAGTCTCAGGTAATGAACTGGTTTTATGCAGGTGAATTTACTGTAAAAAAATCATACCGCAATTTTCATAGATGAACTAAGAAGCAAATGCGGGACACTGATATCTTCATCCAGTTCATCCCAGTGAAGGCCAGGGCCACCGCCACTCATTTCAAAGTTTTTTCTCTGCTCAGGTGTTGCTTTCTTTAGCCGGGGAAAATACGCAAAAGGTACAGCCAATTGACGGCCGTCAGTAAATAATATCCACATATTATCATTGTCAAACCATACTTTTTGAGCTCGTACATCATCAATTGAAGAATTCATTCCATTTCTCCATTTTATATAATATATCAGATTCACACCAAATGTAAATAAATCAAGACTTTTTCTTTACCGTTATGGGGATATCCCTCTGAAATTTAATTTTGGTCAGGGGGGAGTGAGGGTATCACCAGTTAAGACATTAGTGCATTGATTTAGTATTCAATAAAAGCCTGCTGTTGATATCAGATATAGAAAAGCTCCAAGCACTAACAAAAAAGCCGACCGTATTTCCTGGCGTCTTTTTTGTTAGTGAAAAATTTATTTCTATCAGTTGAAATCGTTGATTCTTTCGCTTTTCTTCTCGTTCTGCTGAACGATTTCCTGGAGCTGTTTGTAGTGGGGTGAATCGACACCGTACTTGAGTTCAACCGCCTGGAGCATGCTGCGGTTCTTCTTGTTGCGGTACTGCATGATTTCATCTTCGGTGGCGTGCTTGTACTTGGTCAGGACTGCTTCCATGTAGCCATAGCAGCTTGCCAGGTACTTGTGCGCCCAGACATCGTTCTTGTTTTTTTCTGAAAGTGCAAGGTACCTTTCAAGGATGGGAATACAGGGCTTGAAGTTGTTCAGGTCATACTGTGTCGAAACATAGACCTGGTAGAGGCGTGACTGAAAGTTTAGAAATTTCGGGTCCTTACGTACGTCAACATTATGTACCTCATCAAGGTACTTGATGGATTTTGTAAAGTAGGTGATGGCCTTCATCTTCGCTTCATATTTCTGCTTCGCGATTCGGCGCTGTTCCTGGTTCTTGCGGTCGATTTCCTGCCAGTACCAGCGTTCGTTAAGGTTTTTTTTCTTTTTATTTTTTTCGATCATGCGGACCAGTTCATTTTCCATGTCCTCGAGGATGTCAAGGCCCGTTGAATACTCGTCTATGGCAAGTTTTAAGAGGTTTTCTGAATACTCCTTGTTCAGTTTTTCCAGTTCCCTTATGGCCCTGACATAGGGCTGAAAGTCGCGGATACGCCATCCTGTATTGTCAGGTTTTATCTTATCGTTTTTCGTGACCGTTTTATTGGGATCGGCCTTGTCAGCCGGCTGGTTCTGGGCTGTCGCACTTCCCGCAAATATCAATAGAGAGGCTATACTCAGGAGAGCATTTCTGAGGAATTTGTTTTCTTTTTGCCGTACCATAGGTGTCCCCTTGTAATTCATAGTATACTACGTTTTAAATATCGGCAGTGAACAGGAGAATGTTGAAAAAAAAATTATTTTCCTCCTCTTCAGCGCTGTTTTTCTCTGCCGGGAGGCTTCTACTTCCCCCCCCCTGAAAAGAAAATATACTGAATTTGCCGGGTTCAGGCAATTGCCGCCCCGCTTTACGGGGAAAAAAGGGCCTTTCCGGGATTTTTTGTTAAGGGTATGGGGGGAAGTTTTAACATTCAGTATTTTTATTGACAGGTTCGCTTTCCTGGGCCTTTGTAACAGGTAACCTGAAAAACCGGATACCCCTATGACCGAAAAAACGCCAAAACCAAAAGAGAAACCATCCTGTGCCTATTGCGGCGACAGCGGCATTATTCACCCCGACCATTTCATGGAACTGGGTGAAGATCCACTGGTGCCCTGTCCCCGCTGTGTCATCCCCCGGTGTAAGTGCGGGGGGGAAGAACCCTATTTTTACCGTGAAGGGGGAAGAATCATCGACTGCCCCTGCAGGCCCACGCGTATGAGAATCGATCGTGTAAAGAAAATTTATAACCATTCCGGTATTGACCGTAAGTTTCAGTGGAAGTACCTGGGCGACTATGATGCGTCGCGCAGTAAAATGGCAAATGACGCCAAGATGGCAGCCTACGATATAATTAATAAATTTCCTGATGTAAAAAAGGGGCTTTTTTTCTGGGGGAATCCCGGTACAGGTAAGACTCTGCTTTCATCCATTATTCTCACTGAACTGATTACCCGCTATACCGTGGAGGGGCGTTTTATCAAGATATCCCGTGATTTTTTCAGCCGCCTCAAGGCAACTTTCAACGAGGCCTCAAGTTCATACGGGCAGTCCCACGCCATTGAAAAAGAACTGGCTGAAGTTGACGTTCTCATCGTCGATGATTTTGGTGTGCAGCGTGATTCTCCCTGGGAGCAGGAGACCCTTTACAACCTGGTGGATGCCCGCTACGAGGCTGAAAAGTTCACCATATTTACCTCGAACTACGACCCGGTTAAAACATTCAGGGAACTCTCCGCGGGGCGTATCCTTTCCCGTCTCAGGGAGATGTGCCGCATCATGGAACTGACCGGAGAGGATTACCGGGAAAGCCTTTAGATGGCCCGTGTCTTTATCGCCCTGGGAACGAACCTGGGGGAGAGAGAAGATAATCTTGCCGGGGCGATCACATATCTTCAGAATAGTGGGGGTCTGGAAGTTGCCGCGAAGAGTACTGTCCTGGAAACCGCGCCGGTGGATTATTTTGATCAGCCTGATTTTTTCAACCAGATGCTGATAGTGGAGACTGAACTTCCCCCCCGTGACCTTCTTCGCCTTTTAAAGGGGATCGAGGCCCGCATGGGAAGAAAAAAGACGATTCCTAAGGGCCCTCGTCTTATCGACCTGGATATTATTCTTTATGATGACTGTATCATGGAGAGTGAAGATCTCACCATTCCCCATCCCCGGCGTCTTGAACGGGATTTTATTGTAAAGCATCTCGTGGAACTTGACCCGGAACTGCGGGACCCCGTGGAGGGGAAAATATTTCGGGAATATTTATAATTTAAATCGCATTGAAGGCGCGAAAGCGCTTTCGCGCCTTCAATGCGATTTTATTTATTCAATATTGTTCATTCTCGTTGGGGAAATCAACGGATTTCACATCGTCAATATATTTTTCCACCGCTCCCTGTATCTCGTCAAAGAGGTTCAGGTAACGCCGCAGAAAACGGGGTGAGAATTCACTGGTAATGCCCAGCATGTCGTGGAGAACCAGTACCTGCCCGTCGACCCCGGCACCGGCGCCTATCCCGATAATGGGAACCGAAACCTCTTTTGCCACCTCTGCTGCCAGTTTTGCCGGTATCTTTTCGAGAACAATGGAAAAGCATCCAGTCTCCTCCAGGACATGGGCGTCTTCGATCAGTTTTTTTGCCTCCGCGTCATCTTTTGCGCGTACAGAGTAGGTACCGAATTTATTTATCGACTGGGGTGTGAGTCCCAGGTGTCCCATAATGGGGATGCCCGCGGTGAGTATCCGTTCAATGGATTCTTTTATCTCACTGCCACCTTCGATTTTAATGGCGTTTGCGCCTGTTTCTTTCATGACACGGATGGCTGAATTGAGGGCCTGCCTGCTGTCCCCCTGGTATGAGCCGAAGGGGAGGTCCACCACAACCATGGCATGGTTTACGGCGCGCATTACCGACTGGGCGTGGTAGATCATATGGTCCAGGGTAATGGGCAGGGTCGATTCGTTGCCCGCCATGACATTGCTGGCGGAATCCCCCACCAGGATGACATCGATACCGGCGGCATCAACAATTTTGGCCATGGAATAGTCGTAGGCGGTAAGCATGGATATTTTTTCTCCCGCCTTTTTCATTTCCATGAGGACTGACGTGGTGATCTTTTTCTTGTTGTCTGAAATGTAGGTGGACATGGCTGATTCCTCTTTTGCGTTTTCATAGCCCGTGCACATTTTTTAAGGTGCAGGTATATTGCCTTACCTCCCCCAGCGTAGGGAATTTTTATCTATTTGCAAGTCTTTTTTAAGAGGGGCAGGGGGGGGAAGTAAAAAGGCCTGTTCCCGCGGGGGAAACAGGCCCTGTTCGTTCCAATTGAATGAGAGATTCTTATGCTTTAACAGGTTTTTTAACTGTAGCGATAAGAACCGCGCCTGCGAGACATGCAATACCACAGATGGTAAATGCGAGGGGGAAGTTCCCCATGTCTCCCAGCATTCCGCCCATGATGGGGCCGACGATACCACCAACACCATATGAAAGGAAAATGAAGGGGTAGTTGTTACCGACGTTCTTTGTTCCGAATGTGTCTGCTGTCATAGCGGGGAAGAGTGCAAAGTTACCGCCAAAGTTGAAACCGATAAGGGTGGCGCCGAGATAGAGAAGCGCGGGGGTCCCTGCCATTGCGGTAAAGGCGAGAACAACAATACCCTGTGTACCGGACATGATCATGATTGATGTCTTGCGGCCAAGTTTATCAGATATGGTTCCCCATCCGATTCGTCCGAGACCGTTAGCAAGGCTGAAGAATACTGCCATTGCTGTACCGGCAACTGCACTTGCTTCGACCTGGCTGAGGCCGGCAGTGGTAAGCGCTTCCATGGGGTAGAGTTTCATGAGGCCGATAGACATGAGGCCTGCAGATGCGCCGAAGAAGAAGGTGAGCCAGATCATGTAGAACTGGGGAGTCTTCAGCATTTCGCCGCTTTCAAAGCCTGCTTCGTTGTCACCTGCTGCAGCTGCATCTTCTGCGCTGTAGCCTTCGGGTGACCAGCCTTCGGGAGGCATTTTCATCCAGAGTCCGCCAACGATTACCATAACGGCAAAGGCGATACCATAGGCGACCCATGTGTTTGGAAGGCCGATGTTCGCGATGAGGTGTCCCCATGCGCCGGCGAGTTTTACCCATCCCATGGCGCCAAAACCGAAACCGGCAACGGCGAGACCGGTGATCATACCCTTTTTGTCAGGGAACCATCTCATACCAACGGCGATAGGTACAACGTATCCAAAACCAATACCTGAACCGCCAACAACCCCGATAAGGATGGCAACAGGCCAGAAATCAGTACCGGCAAAGAGACCGGCAAGCAGGTAACCGCCGCCAAGAACGATACCACTGATAAAAGAAAGTTTCTGAGGTCCCCATGTGGCAAGTTTTTTGCCGGCGAAAACCATTACGATAGCGAAAAATGCGAGGCCCAGTCCAAATACGATCTGTGTGTCTACTTTTGTCCACCCTGCTTTGGTAAGCTCAGGAGTGAAAACTGACCAGGCGTAGATAGCCCCGAGGGCAAGTTGAATCAGGATGGCGCCGACAACGGCAAGCCAGCGATTCATTACCTTTTCGTTAGACATTCGATGTCCTCCTTCTGTGTTGTAAATTCCTATAAAGACTAGTTTTTAGCTTTTACTGAAGGTAAGAAGATAAAACTATTGAAATTTTATCAAGGACATTTTGTCTCAATTTGCACAATTTGACCATTCTTTACAGTGAACGCTTCAGATCAGGCCGGGTTCTGTCGATAATGAACCGGGGATGTTTCCCCCTGGAGGCAGAAATGAAGGTGGCTGAGAGCTGTGCTGCACAGGTGACCGCTCAGATTGAACAGATGAATAACATGCTGAAAATGATGACCGGAGCGGAGATGAAACTTGATGAAAAAATGATGAAGGTGACAGTGGGGGCAAAAATAGACGGGCTTGGTGAACATATTGATATGTTTGTATAAAAAAGAGGGGGCCTTTAAGGCCCCCAGGCTTTCACAGGAGTTTTAGTGGGCTGATATCGCAATTTTCTTTGGTTTTACTTCTTCGGTTTTGTTCAGTGTCAGGGTCAGTGTTCCCTCTGAGAGGGATGCGTCGATCCTGTTCCGGTCCACGTCGTTTCCAATTCTGAACTTTCTGTAATAGTTTCCGCTGTTGCAGTCGCTATACTTCAGTGTCAGGTTTTCGGGTGTGTAGGGTTTTACACTTCCCCGAATCTCTAAACTGTCCTCTTCGAGTACTATGTCCAGGTCTTCTTTTTCGACTCCGGGCATTTCCATCAGCATTGTATAGTTTTCTTCTGTCTCGTATATGTCTGTTACGGGTGCCAGAACCCTCTCACTGTTTTCATTCCAGGTTTTTTCCAGTTCATGTCTCATGATGCACCTCCTTTTAGTTTATTTCGATTTTACGGGGCCGTGCATCTTCACTTTTTGTCAGGGTGATGCTCAGAACACCGTTTTTCAGTTCAGCCCTGATTGAATCGTTGTCAACCTGGTAGGGAAGTTCAATGGAACGTGAAAATTTTCCAAAAACGCGTTCCCTTCTCAGGTAATTGCGGTTCTCTTCCTCCTGTTTTTTCTCACCGCTGATGGTAAGGGTCTTTTCTGAGAGTTCGATGTCCAGACTCTCGCGGTCGACTCCAGGCATAATGGCCTTTACTTCAATGGTTTCAGTCCCCTCGTAGATATCCAGGGCAGGGTATCCGTTTCTTCCTGTCCTCTGGGGAACAACATTGAAGAATTCGTCGACTATTTTACCAAGATTGAGCATATCGTGTAATACTGTGTTGTGTACCATGGTGTCCTCCTTGCCAGTGGCTTAGTGTACCTCAATACTGATTTTTTTGGGTTCCGCTGATTTCTCCCGGGGGAGGGTTATCTTCAGAACGCCTTTTTTGTAATCTGCCGTGATCTTTTCTTTTTTGATACCTTCAGGAAGCGGTATGGCACGTGAAAAAGAACCATAGCTTCTTTCGGAGAGAATATAACTTCCTTCATTTTTCTCTTCTTTTCGCTCCCTGCTTTTTTCACCTTTTATGGTCAGATAGTTGTCGCGGATGGAAACATCCAGGTCTTTCTCTTCGATTCCTGGAAGTTCAGCGCGGACAACAATGCTGTTTCCTTTGTCCTCGATGTCTACTGCCGGGGAGAGTTCGCCGGCAAAGAGGCCAAAGTTGTCCATATCGAAAAAAGTGTCAAAAAGAGACGGCATGGTTCTGTTGAATTGATCAACAGTGTTTGATTCTTTTTTTCGAGAAAGTGGGAATTTCATGGTTGACCTCCCTTTGATTATTATTGTTAGCACTCATCTTTATTGAGTGCTAACAATAATATAATACAAAAAAATATATTGAACGTCAAGTGCCGAAAAGAAAATTGTGTAATTAATTTTAATTTTTTGCTGAATATTTGAAATAAAGGCGCTGCCTTTAAACCCCTCTCCCCCTGGGAGGGCACCATTTTGATTTTACAAATCCCCTTTGTGGGGTTGGGGGGGCACGCTACCGGCTCTGCCGGTAGTACATGAGGAACCGGAGAGAAATCAGTTGCTGTTGAACCATTCGACAGCAAATTTTACCATTTCGGTGCTGTTTTTAAAGTTCATCTTGTTTTTGATTCTGTAACGGTATGTATCTATTGTTTTTATGCCCACCTTGAGTGTTTCAGCTATTTCGTTGCTGGTAAGGCCCTCCCCGATGAGACGAAGAACCTCCAGTTCACGGTTGGAGAGACATTTTGCCGGGTTCTGGATTTCTTTTGTTTTGTCAGGAAGCAGTTCTCCAATGTAGCGGTTTTTCATGCGCTCACTCAGGTAGACCTGGTCATCCATTACCATGCGGATGGCGCTTACGATGGTGCCCGTCATTTCATGTTTCATGATATAGCCGCGGGCTCCGGCATTTAATGCCCTTTCGGCATAGATTGATTCGTTGTGCATGGAAAGGACCAGTATGGGGAGTTCTGGCCGAATCTCGTGGATTGTTTTTGTCAATTCCATGCCGCTGATGTTTCCTGAAAGTGAGATGTCGACTATGACCAGATCGGGACCGGTTTCTTCAATGGCCTTGAGTCCCCTTTCCGCATCTTCCGCCTGACCGCAGATAACAAGATCATCTTCTCTGCTGAGAAGATGTTCCAGACCGTCCCGTACTATGGGGTGGTCATCAATGATTAATATATTTGTTGTCATATTTTTATTATATCAAATCCTGTTTAGTTTAAAACAATATTTTAGTGATAAAAAGTCAACAATTACACTTTAAAATTACAGGAAATTTTTGTGCCTTTCCCGGGAGATGATTCGATAGAAAGATTTGCCCCGATAAGGCGGGCACGGTAATGCATTATGTTTATGCCCATTCCTTCCCGTTTTCGCTTTTTTTTAATTCCCCGGCCATTGTCACTGATTTCGAGAACCAGCCGGGATTTATTTTGTTGCATGGAAATGGTAACCTCCGTGGCATGGGAGTGACGGATGATGTTTACCACGGATTCCTGGAGTATATAGTGCAGGTGCAGCGCTTTTTTCTGGTTATCAATAGACAGTGACGGGTCAACATTGAGGCGGCACCTGATTCCTTCCTGTTCCTCCAGCATAATGACAATTTCAGAAAGGAGGCCTTCGATACCGGTTTTTTCAAGGTCCACCGGGAAGAGTCCGTGTGCCATGCCGCGTGTGGTGGTAATGGCCTGGTTGATCTTTCTTTCAATTTCAAGGGCCTCCTCGCTTTCAGGGAGGTCAAGGTCATGAAGGTGATCGGCAAGCATCCTGCTCTTTATGGCAATATCAAGGAGTTCGTGACTCAGTCCGTCGTGAAGTTCAATGCCGATACGTCTTCGTTCTCTTTCAGTGGAGTTGAGAATCTCCATTTCCTGTTGAAGTTCACGGGTAGTGTTGCGGCAGTTCATGACAATACCCGATACGTCTTTCCTCTCCCCGATGAAGGGGTACATTGAAATATCGAGAAGAATACTCATTTCTTCGCTTTTTCCGAACCAGGTCATGGTGTGGATTTCATTACCTGCCAGGCAGCTGGTGAAGCTTTCCCTGATTGATGAGAGAACTCCCCCCTCTGAAAAAATAATGTCAAGGGTGAGTTCATCACGGGAAAAGGGGGCGCAGGAGAGGCCAGTATAAAAAGCGTCGTTACATGCAAGGATTTTACCCCCGGTATCAATAAAAGCCATGAGTTCTTTCGATGTGGAAACAATGTTTTCATAGATTTTCAGTGCTTTTTCTGTTTCAACCCTTTCGGTGATTTCGCGGGAGTTGACGATTATGCCGTTGATCAGGGGATCATGGAGGAGGTTCTTAATCGAACTTTCCACGTACACCCATGAGCCGTCATTTTTCCTGATTCGATAGGTCAGCATTTCTGTGGAATTATCCTTTTTAAGGATTTTAGAAAAAGCGGCGTCTGCCTTCTCCACGTCGTCAGGGTGAATGAGTGAGTATCCTGAAATGCCAAGGAGATCATAAGGGTTATAGCCAAGCTTTTTTTCAACGTTGCCACTGATAAAGATTCGTTTCCCCTCCCGGTCAACGATGGTGATGCCGTCGGAGCTGTTTTCCAGCATTCTGCGCAGTTTTTCTTCGCTCTCCAGGAGGGTCTGCTCTGCCAGTTTTCTTTCGGTTATGTCCCTGATAACGGCCTGGTAATATTTTAACCCCCCGGTGAGTACCGGGGTGAGAGTCATCTCCGCGGTAAAGAAGCGCCCCTTTGCTGTTTGAAAGGTCCATTCTGCGGGGTGCTTTTCCCCTTTATCTGATTCCTGTATCTGCTGTTTCATTTTCTCATGTGTTGCCAGGCCCCCGGGCTGAACCGGGGGGGCAAAATCAACGGGATTTGTTGCTTTCATCTCTTCTTTTGTTGTTTCGAAAAGATGGCAGAGGCTCTCGTTGCAGTCCACAATACGGGCTTCATTAAATATTGCAATGGCATCGGTGGAGGAGGTAAAGAGATTTCTGAATTTGTTTTCTGACTCGAGAAGATCCTGCTCCATCTTATGCCTGAAGGAAATATCTTCAAGAAGGATGGAGCAGTAGAGGAGGTTATTTTCTGTGTTCCTGATGGCGGTTACTGCAAGGTCACTCCATATGATATTGTTTTTCCCGGTACACAGGGTAACTTCGATTCGGTAGCTTTCCTTGTTCCCGCGGAGGAGCTGATCCTGGTGAAATCGTATCGCCTTCTTTGTGTCCCCCTGGCAGAGATGGTAAAGGTCCATGTTTTCCAGTTGTTCATGAGTATAACCGGTAAGGTCAAGAAAGGCTTTGTTCGGCTCCAGAAAGGTCAGGTCTGCGCCGGTAAAACATATACCCACATGGACTTTTTCGAAGAGAAGTCTCAGGGGAGTGTTTTTTTTATCCAGTATCATTTACCGTTTATCTCGATATCGATACTGGTGCCCGTCATCGCATTTACAGGGCAGGCCTTCATGCAGAGGCCGCAGGCGACACATTTTTCCGGGTCAAAGACAACTTCCATGGTGGAACGGTCGATACTGAGAGCGTCAACGCGACAGACAGCAGTACAGGCACCGCAGTGGACGCACCGTTCCTCCCGGCGGGAAATCATGTCAGCGAGTTTTCTGACCTTTACCCCTTCACCGGTGAGGTATGCGAGGGCGTCTTCGAATGCCTCTTTTTCTCCCTTCAGCTCGAGTATTATCCGCCCTTCCTGTTTAGGGTAGATCTTTGCCTCGAGGACATTGAATACGATATCAAAGTCTTTTACGAGACGGTAGATTATGGGCTTATACATTATCTCCCTTTCGAAGACCAGGAGTACGTTTTTTGATTCCATTCTATCTGCTCCTTTCGGATCTATTGCGTTTTTACGTGTCTTCCGGCGGTGCCAGCTCGATTGTTCCCCTGGCGCCGATACGGTCCCTGATGATAACAAGGGCGCCGTTGATCCCTTCAACGGAAAGGGCGTAATCAAGGGCCTCTTCGATACAGTCGATGCATTTGACCCTGTTGGCCGCCTCCGTGGCAACCGCGTCGGCCAGTGCGGCGTTTTCGCCGATGATGGTCACCGCGTCAGCCCTACCACGGCTGATACTGTGGCCGAGTGTTCCTGATGAGGTGCATACCCCGCAGGGGGTCTGACCCGGGTTTAGTTTAATGGCGATACCTTCCCCGAAAAAAACACCCCCCCCGTAAACTTTCAGCAGTACCGGGGCCTTCGCGGTGATCCAGGTATCGCCCCCGTTTTCCACGATGACTTCTTCAGAAAACTTTGCCAGTTCCCGGCCCACTGCTTCGGCGATGGCGCCCGCCACGGCAGCGAGGGGCCCTGTTCCCGCCCTGGTGCCCGCGTCAGCCATGGACCGGACAATTGCCGGCGCCCCCTCCGGTACCGGCAGGGGGGTGAGGCTGTGCAGAAATTTCTCGTCAGCCGCAATATATTTTTCGATCTCCTGCCGGGCGCGGGTAACTGTTTCTTCCGCTTTACGGGAAAGGTTTTCTGCCGCCCGTATGTAGAGGTCAGATGTATCTTTTCTGACCCTGAATGTTTTCCATCTTACAGTGTCATTAAAGCTGCGGTAGAACCGCTGTCTCTGGTCAGGGGTGCCCATACTTCCCCCTTACCCCCTTTTAAACTCAGCCTTAACTGAGGGGAGGGTGACCGCGGGCTCACCAAGGGTAAACCCTCCTTCGACCCATTCTTTCAGTATGGCGGCGATTTTTCGCGCCATGGGATAGCTGCTCAGGGGCGCGGAGGGAACCTTTCTGCCTGCTACCTCGATGGTGCCTGACATCAGGTCCAGGCAGTTGACCTCGCCAAGAACAGTGTCGCGTCCTTCAGGATAGTCCCTGCCGTAATCGATGACGGGATAGTATATGTCACGGTTTCTTACGCCGGTAAAAAATGCCATCTCCTCGTTGATAATGGGGATGGGGATACCGACACCCACCATCAGGCTTGTCCCGTAGCCGGTAATGGATGCGCCGCGGATAAAATCCGTGCTCATTTCCTTCATGTCTCCGGTGACGGCGATAGTGCCCGCGCCTTCACGGGGAACGCCATTTTCGCCCCTCGTCGAGCCAGGGGCGTGCTGTGTGCCGTGCCATGTTACCGCGCCGGCGGCGCCGCCGAGAAAGATTCGCGTACCGCTGCCGATGGTCCAGTAGTAGGGGTCGTTCATCAGGGGTGAGAGTTCCCCCGCGCTGCTGTAGGTGGCGTTCTGCAGGCCCGGTTTCAGGATGCCCATGTAGGTATAGACAGTGCGGCTGGTGGCGTTGACAGCGCAGTTGTATCCCTGGTATGAGTTGCGTGGGTTGTAGAGAAAGGCGTTTCTCAGGTCGTTAATGGTAATGGTTTTTTCGATTTCTTTCAGGGGATAACAGTCAGTCCCGTAAGACTCGGCGCGAAATTTCAGTTCACGGCCCGCGATGAGGTCTTCAATGACATGACCCCCGCCATATTTGAACTCGCCCGGATGAACGGCGTTGAGGGGGTCTCCCGCTTTGACCTGGGTGGCGCCGAGAAAACAGTCAACGGCGGCGACTGCGCCATAGGCGAGAACGTCGTTGAACCAGACATTGTTGGCCCTGATTTTCGGTTTCGTGTGGCCGAAATTTATGAATGCACCTGAGGAACACATGGTGCCGAAGGTGCCGGTTGTTACGACATCTACCTTTTCGAAGGCTTTTTTTGTTCCTTCTGATTCGACGATACGGGGCATTTCCTCGGCGGTGACCACCACGGCGCTGCCTTTGCGTATCTTTTCGTTTATTTCCTGGTAGCTCTTTTTGACTTCAATATCAGGCATTAACGTACCTCGTTGATTCTTCTTTCTTTTTTTGTTTTTTGCGGGGAAGTTTTTTCTCCTCTCAAGCCCGCGGTCTTTCCGGTGTATCCTCTGACCCGTGTGTTTCCTGTATGGTCACGGGAGGGCACCCCCGGCAGGGACAGATTCTTTCAGTGTCATATGAACAGACGGGGCTGATTTTAACAAGAAAATTATTACCGAAACATTACTCAAAATGAATAGTATGATGAAGTGCGGCCGGGCATTTGACTTGACTTTTCAGGTTCAATGCCCCCGTGTGTAGATGATCATATTTAGATTTCCCGGGAGAAAAAAATACCGGGCAAATAAAAAATATGATCTGCCATCAACTGGAATACAGGAGGAATTCTTCGTGAAAAAGATTCTGCCAGGTATATTGTTATTATTTGTTTTTTCCTTTTCACTCGGCTGTGCAAGTGTAGATACGCTGGTAGAGGGGAAAAAGTTCAAAAAAGCGGACAGGTATTGTAACGACAAATCCGGGAAGGAAAAAAGAACCTGTTACCGTACAGTGGGGGACTCGTACTACAAGTACGGTCATTACGCGAAAGCCCTCAAATTCTATAAAAAATCCCGCAGCTACAAAAAGCAGCGCATGGCCCGTTCACGGCTTGGAGATGCCGCCTTCGAAAAGTCGAATTATTTTACCGCTCTCCGGTACTACAAAGACGCCGGGGACAGGGATGGGCAAAGAAAAGCCCATGATAAGATTGCCGACAAATATTATGGTGAAGAGAAATTTATCCTTGCCGCCATGTATTACAAAAAATCGAAAAATACTGAAAAGTACCGGGAATGTAATAATCTCCTGGGAAACAGGTATCTTGAAGAGAAAAAGTATCTCCTTGCCGCATCCTATTTCGGGAAAGCTGATAATTCTGAAAAAGAAAAGGAAGCCTATCTCTTTGCGGGAGATATCGCTTATAAAGACAGGGAATATGAGAAGGCCTCCCGATACTATATGAAGGCGGGGGACGAAAGAAAAGAGAAAAAGGTAAACACCATTCTGGCAAACCGGTTTTATCGCGAAAAGGATTACCGCAAGGCGGCATTATACTATAAAAAAACCGGTAATGAAAAAAAAGAGAAGTGGTCATACTACAAGCTGGCCGGCAAATACTATAAAGATAAGAATTATCTCATGGCCTCCATCTATTATAAAAAATCAGGAAACGAAGCAAAGGCGAAATATGCTAAAAAGCAGTATGAGAAATCCACAAAAAATGTCGGCCTGGTAACAAACCTTATCTACAGTTATCTAAATCGAAATATTTATTCATTGAAATACCGCCACAACCAGAAAAGATTTTATAACTACCTGGCAGGTCTTGAAAAAAAATATGGCACCGTTACGGTCTACAAGGGACTTAAGAACGCCCGTATCAGGGTCTCGTCTCAGGTTCTGGCCATCCTGGCGCCGGCCATGAAGAGTTACAATCGCACACGGTCAACGTATGCACTCAAGAGGGCTAACAGGCGGGCTGCACGGTACACGGCAATGGGAAAGGTTCTTGACGTTGTCCTGAAATCGATGAAAAAGAAATAGAACCCGAAACAGGAACCCCCTAAAAGGGGCGGGCAATTTATTTTTAAGCCCCCTTTCAGGAGGGATGATGAGCAGGATTTAAAGAGTGTTCTCATGAAATCGGAAAGACTTTCATTTTTTTAATAATTTATTTGCTTTTCCTGAAATTTCCTGTTCAATAGAGTAGAGTCTGCGGGGAAGTTGCCGGTCTCGTACCGGTATTTCCTGTTTATAATGAAAAACTAATATTCTGGAGTGAACATATGAGACGAACAGTCTATGTTTTAATTGTATGCGTTTTTTTTGCAGGCGGCCATGGTGTACGCGGCCAGGGAGCCCTGGAGTCCATGGTGCCTTCTGAGACTCGGGCCTTTTTCCGTACTGCCCCGGTGACAAAGCTGGTCAGGTCTATTAACACTTTTACCAACACGGCCCTGACGCCTCAGCAGAAAACTGAATTTCTCAAGGATTTTCTGCAGCTGAAAAAGAAAACCGGTATTGATATTCTCAACGAAAAGTCACTGAGAGACCTGGGAATCGAAACATCCCTTCCAGTAGGGTTTGCCTATATCGATGCGGGTAAAAAGACAGGCTCAGAGGGGATGATTGTCTACCTGCCGGTTCATAATGCCAGGACCTTCCCTCTGAAATTAATCAATATTTTAAAAAAGGCAGATAAGGGGAAAAAGAAAGATTTGAATCCCGTTATAACCCCCTACCGTAACACCCGTATTTACCAGGTGCAAAAAACATTCATGGGTGCAGTGGGAAGTTATTATTTCCTTACTCCGCGGGGAGAACTGGCACGCAGGGTCATCGATATTGCCCGGTCGGGAGAAAAGACACTTGCCTCGGTAAATAATTACCGCACTTTTCTGGAGAAGATTGACCGTGATGCGGATGCCACTCTGTATATGAACCGTCAGTTTCTTGCCGAAGCAATGATGGGGATACAGAAGGCCTTTATGCAGCCCAAATCCCGCCGCAAAAACAGGCGAATGAGAGGGCTGAACGAGAACAATCAGAAAGGGTATCATGTTATTCCCGCCCGGTACAGTGGAGGCACTCCCTACGGCATGAGGGGACGCCATCGAGGGCCTTCACCCCTTGACGCGGTAGATTTTGCTTCCCTGGCACTCAAACTGCGTTCATCGGGGCTCTCCTTTTCCGTGGGGGCTGAGTTCAATGATTCGAACCCTCTCTTTACCACACTTCTCGATATCCTGCGCACAGACATGACGGGCTTTTCTCTCTATCCCCCTCTATCTTATATCTGGGGCCATGCCGCTTTTGATCTGAAGAAACTTGATTCCCTTTGTCCGGGACCTCTTCCCATCTGCGGCCAGTACCGCCAGTTACAGATGCAGATGAAAATGGCGGCGGGGCTCGATTTTAAAAAAGATGTTCTTCCCGCCATCAGGGGATCAGTCAATGTCATTATGGATACAATGAATATGAATGACATGGTGATATTTTTTCCCACCACCAGTGCCGGCAGTGGCAGGGCCCTTTATCGAAAGATACAGCGTCACATGAGAAAGACCATGGCTAAAAAACAGGCCTATGGTACCGCCCGGATCGGAGGAAGTCGCTGTTTCTGGATTCTTGATAAAGGCAGAAAAAAGATTTACTTCCTTAATAATTCAAAGGGGCTCTATGTCTCCAATAATAACCTTTCCCTGAAAAAGGCTTTGAGCTATCGGATGGTGCGGCGTGCAGGAGGGAACAGCAGGCTCCTGAAAAAACTGCAGAACAATTATTTTCTCATGGCTTATGTAAAGAAGAATCCTTTCCTCTCGGGACTGATGGCAACCAGGGCGCCGAAAAAGGAGATTAAGGAGCTGAGCTCAAGTATCGGAGATGTTTATCTTTCAGGGACCCGTAAGGGCAATTATCTCAATATTGAAATTGACGTGGATGTAAAACCTGCAATGCGATAACATTATTTTTTTAATGTATTAGAAATTACCTGTCGCCGTTACCGGGCTGGAGCCCGGTAACGGCGATTTCTTTTGTAAGATTTTTCAAAGGACTTATGCTATGAAATATTTATTCGGCCCCGTTAATTCCCGGCGTCTGGGCATCTCCCTCGGTATCGACCTGGTCCCCCATAAAACCTGCAGCCTTGACTGTGTCTATTGCGAGTGCGGTGTTACCACGAACCTGACAACGGAACTCCGGGAATATGTTCCCACCGTCGAAGTGATAGATGAACTCGATAAATATCTGAAGGAAGGCCCCCGGCTCGATGTGCTCACCTTTTCCGGTTCCGGGGAGCCAACCCTTCACAGCGGTCTGGGGGAAGTCGCCCGGTTTCTGAAGGAGAGGTACCCGCAGTACCCCCTCTGTGTTCTCACCAACGGCACACTCCTCTATAAAAAGGAAGTGCGCGATGCCCTGATGCATGTCGATACCGTGGTCCCCTCCCTGGATGCGGTCACGCCTGGTGCGTTTAAAAAAATGTGCCGTCCCGCCCCGGGCCTTGATCCTGAAGAAATCGTGAAGGGGCTGGAGACATTCAAAAAAGATTATAAAGGCAGGATTCTGCTGGAAGTTTTTCTCGTTCCCGGAGTCAACGATACTGATGAGGAGCTTGCCCTTCTGCGGCAGGCGGCCCTCAGGATAAAACCTGACCTGGTACAGCTCAACCGCCTTGACCGTCCCGGTACCGTGGACTGGGTAGAGCCATTTCCCTGGGATGAATTTCTTCGTGTTAAGGATTTTCTTTTTCCCCTGGCCGTGGAAGTTATCGGTAAACCTGATCCCAACAGAAAGGTCCCCGCGTCGGTAAAGGAGCAGCTTGACATGATAAAGTCAATCCTGCGGCGGCGTCCCTCAACAGTAGAAGACCTGGCGCACATGCTGGGCCTGCGTCATGTTGAGGTGCAGAAACTTATGCGGCAGATAGAGAATGAAGGCACCCTGGCCAGGGAGGAAATGGAGAGGGGTGTCTTTTATCATCTCAAGGATATCTGAAAAGGTGTTTCGGCGAAGAGGTAAAACAGAAAAGTCTCAATGAATCATGGGAATAAGAATGCGGGCATAGGTCTTGTTGTCCCTGTCCGTGGTTACCATGAAGTTTTTGTGAGAGATGTCGATATTTTTCAAAAGAACCACGATCATGGAAAGGCCCAGGCCCATACCTTCAGCTTCGGGGTCGGGGTTTTCCATGTAAAACTCTGCGATGTTATCATATTTTGATGACTGTTCAATTTTGCGGGATATCTTTGTCAGCTCCTTTTCCGTCAGGGGGATGTTGTTAATGACCTCAACTATCAGGTTTTTGTTCTGAACCTTCAGGTAGATCCGGGTGCTGAGGCGTTTCTCCTTGGCCTTGATGCCGTATTCGAGAAGGGCATCCTCGTTCAGTATTGACCTGATTTCCTTTACCACCTGGACAGGGTCATCAGGGTTGGTAATCTTCCCCTCATCGATGAGAATTTTTTTCGCGTTTGCCTTGGTGGCATTGGCAATGAGTTCCTTGATGCAACTGAGGACAGGGGTAAATATCTCCTGGCGGTTGAACCCTTCGAGGATTTTCAGCAGGGTAAACTTGATTTTTTCTTCGGTATCTTCGATGGCTGAATAGGTGACAAAGACAATATCATCGCCGTTTTTGATGGCAGTGATGACATTACGCTGAAAATCGCGTTTTATATCTACTTTCTGAAGGGTATCGGCTGGTATCATTACTGCTCAGACTCTCCGGGAAAAGGCATTTTTGCTACCGTCTGTTTATTAATTACGGTACCAGAATAGATATAGAATAAAAAAATTTTCAAGTAGAAAAAATATATGGTTTAAATAGACTATAAAATTATTTTTTCTGGTATTATAAAGGTAGATATGCAATAAAAGTACTACTGTATGGTCTCTGTGTATTTTCCTGGTACATTTAGTTTATTGCCTGCTGGAGTTAGAGATAAAAATGCTTTCGGTATTGTTTCAGGCAATAATGCGATATTGTGGAGTAATTATGGCGATACAGGTTTCCTGAATAAGGGAGAAATGCGGGTTAAATATGGTAATGTTACTACAGAGGTTTATATATGATTGAATCGATTTTTCCTTCCTTCCCTGCGCTGCTGACTCTCATGGCAATAGGTCTTTTTTTCGGCCTTATTCTTTCGATAGCAAAATTGAAACTTGCAGTTGAAAGAGACCCGAAAATTGAACTGGTCAATGATGCCCTGCCGGGAGCAAACTGCGGTGCCTGCGGTTTGCCGGGATGTCAGGCCTATGCCACGAAAATCGTGGAGGAGCAGTATGATATAAGTCTCTGCCCCGTGGGGGGTGACGAGACAATTCAGAAAATTGCCGCCATACTCGGCATGGAGGCAGTGGAGAGCGCTGTTCATATGACGGCACGTGTGCACTGCCAGGGGGGGGACAGTGCTGTCACACGTTTTACCTATAACGGCCCCCAGAGCTGCAGTGCCGCGGCAGGTATCATGGGAGGCCACAAGGTCTGTGAATACGGCTGTCTCGGTCTCGGCGACTGTACACAGGTCTGTCCCTTTGATGCTATCCACATGGGGGATAAGGGGCTCCCCGTTGTTATCAGGGAGCGGTGTACCGGTTGTAATAACTGTGTTGATGTCTGTCCCCGGGATATTATTTCCCTGGTGCCTGACACAATAGACGTTCATGTCATGTGCCTGAATGAAGAAAAGGGCCCGGTCATGAAAAAGGGCTGTCCCGTGGGATGTATCGGCTGTAAACTCTGTGAAAAAAACTGTCCCGTAGAGGCCATCAAGGTCATTGATTTCCGCGCTGTTATTGACTATGATAAGTGTACCAACTGCCTCACCTGCGCAGAGGTCTGCCCCGTACCGGTAATCGATCCCGTAGAGGTATCGAAAAAGTATAAGAAGGCACAGCAGAAAAAAAATGAAGAAAAAGCTGAAGCTGAATACGTGAAGGCTGAATGAAATCAATCTATGACATGAATGGCCGCGAAAAGGCTGCCGCACTGATGGTGGCACTGGGGCCTTCTATCGCCGCTGATATTATACAACATCTCGACGAGGAGAGTATTGAAACGATCTCACTGGAGATGGCTCGTATACAGAATCTTTCCCCTGAAGAGCGAGAGGACCTCATTGGCGATTTCATGATCTCCCTGCGAAAGGAGGGAAAACGTCTCGCAGGGGGGACCCTGCATGCCCGGGATTTTCTTGTTGATACACTGGGAGAGGAAAGGGCCGATGAGATTATCAACCGTCTCCCTCCCGTTAATGTAGATAAGGAATTTTCCTTTCTCCATGAACTGGAACCGGATGTTATTAACCTGCTGCTGAAGGATGAGATGCCGCAGGTCATTACCCTTACCATGACATACCTTCCTTCCCATCTCTCCGCAAGGGTTCTGGAAGGGCTTCCCCGGGACAGCGCGAAGGATATCGCCATACGTATGGCAAAGATGGCAAATGTTGTTCCCGAGGCTGCGGTTGAAGTGGCGCGGGCACTGAAAAAGCGGTACCGGAAATTTTTGCAGGATGGCGGTATTGGAAATGAAACGGAGGGACTTAATTCTCTCATTACTATCCTGGGGCATATGAGCGGAGAGGGAGAGAGAAGTATTCTTAAAGAACTTGACCGTTCCATGCCTGATCTTTCTGAACGGATACGTGACGAAATGGTCTCCTTTGAAAAGGTTGTACTGCTTTCCAACCAGGATGTGAGAGTCCTTATCGATGAAGTCGCTGATGATTCACTCCTGGCGCGAGCCCTGAAGGGTGCCGGGGATGATATACGTTTCAAGTTTATCAGAAATATGAGTCAGAACAGGGCGACGGATATTCTTACAGAAATGGACACCCTGGGGCCAGTACGGCTCAGTGAGGTTGAAGAATGCCGTGGAATAATTACGGGAAGAATGCGTAATCTTCATGATAACGGGATTATTTATTTCCGTAGAGAAGGAGAGACCTATGTCGGTTAAAGGACCTGAGAGAAAACCGGCATGAATAGAAGTTTTGAAAAAATGTTATCAAAATACGAATTGTAGATACGAAAGAGAGGAAAATGAAGTTCGAAGAATTAAATCTTGATGAAAAGTTATTAAAAGGAATAAAAGATACGGGTTTCGAAGAATGCATGCCCGTACAGGAACTGACCTTTGCCGAAACATTCAAGGGACGGGATGTACTTGTTCAATCTCAGACCGGTTCAGGTAAAACGGCAGCATTCCTGATTACTATATTTAAACTGTTTCTTGATGAAGACGACCCGAAATCGAAGCGGGCCCTTATTATTGTTCCCACCAGGGAGCTGGCGGTTCAGATTGAGAAAGAAGCTGAACTGCTGGGGCGCCATCTCGATTTTTCTATCGGCAGTTTTTATGGCGGTGTGGGTTACACCACGCAGGAAAGAAAACTGCGAGAAGGGGTGAATATCATTGTTGGTACCCCGGGCCGTCTTATTGATTTTGGCGAGATGGGTAAGCTGAAGTTCAAGGAAATAGATATGCTCATTATTGATGAGGCGGACCGTCTCTTCGATATGGGGTTTTATCCTGATATTCGCAGAATGCTGCGTAAAATGGGGCCCCTGGAAAATCGTAAAACCATGCTCTTCTCGGCAACGCTGAGTAACAGGGTGCGCAATCTTTCCTGGGAGCATATGAAAGATCCCGCTGAAGTCACGATTAATCCTGAAGAAGTGACGGTAGAAAAGATTACACAGGAACTCTACCACGTCGGCCGCCATGAAAAGATGAAATTACTTCTGGGAATACTAAAAAAGGAAAATCCTGAAAATGTTCTCATCTTTACCAATACGAAACAGGCCGCCTACGAGGTGGCAATGCGCCTCAACCACAATGGGATGAAGGCACAGTATATCATTGGTGATCTTCCACAGTCGAAGCGTTTGAGAATTATTGATGACATGAAAGAGGGAAACATACCCATCCTGGTGGCAACCGATGTTGCCGCGCGTGGGCTTCATGTCGATGACCTTGACCTTGTCATTAATTATGACATTCCCGAGGACTGCGAAAATTATGTTCACCGCGTGGGGCGCACAGCCCGCGCCGGAAAAACAGGCAAGGCTATAAGCCTTTCCTGTGAGCGCTATGTTTACGGACTTGATGCCATTGAATCATTTACCGGCATCAAGATACCCGTCAGCTGGGCCGATGATGAAGACTATCTCGAAGATGCGAGTGCGGGGAAGTATTTTGACCTTCAGAAGGAACGGAACAAAGGCCGCGAGAGGGACAGGGGCCGTGACGGACGCCAGGGACAGAAGAAGCCTAACCGGGATAAGACCAGACAGTCAGGCCAGCGTCAGAAAACTGAAAGAAAACGCCAGCCTGGCAGTGTCATTGAAGGTGGTGTTCAAAAGAGCACCGAAGGTGCAAGGACTCCATCTCCCCGAAAAGGGATTGATCAGAGACGAAAAAATAAGAGTGCACCTCAGAAGGGAGCGCCTCAAAAGAGTGCAGCGGCACAGAAGGGGAACCGGCAGCCGCAGAAAAAAGAGGCCAGGAATAAGCAGAATGTCAGGGCAAATCCCCGCGGCAACATGGAGGAACGCCTCGCCTATTACAGCCAGAAATACGGCGAAGATTTCAAGGTCGAAGGCGGGCCTTCTGTTTCAGAAAAGAAAAAGAATGCAGCGCACAAAAAGAGATTCTCCGACAGAATCAAGGGAATTTTTTCGCGTAAATAGCAGGCCCTGTCAATGACCCTTGCCGCCTTTCTTTTCAGTACCGCCGCCATTTCCTTTTCAGGGGTGATGGCGCCGGGTCCCATCACGGCCCTGACCCTTGGCGAAGGGAACCGTTCCCCATGGGCGGGAAGTTACGTTGCCCTGGGGCATGGTATCGTCGAGATTCCCCTCATGGCGGCAGTGGCAGGGGGCCTCGGTTTTTTCATCAACTCGTCATTTTTCAAGCCCCTGATTTTTATCCTCGGGGGCATTATCATGATCCATATGGCCCTGGGCATGCTGCGTGACGCCCGCATTGAAAAAGCAGAAGAACCCCTCAGGGAAGGGCGCCCCCTGCGCGGAGGCATTCTTCTCAGTCTCAGTAATCCATATTTTCTTGTATGGTGGGCAACCGTGGGTGCCTCCATGTTGATTAAGGCAGAGTCCTTCGGTATTAAGGGGATTGTTCTCTTCGGGGGCATTCACTGGCTCTGTGACCTTGTATGGCTCACGGCCCTGAGCTGGATATCCTCACGGGGAAAACACTTTTTCGGTGGCCGTTTTCAACAGGTACTTCTCGGCTTCTGCGGGATTTTTCTTTTTGCCTTTGGTCTCTTTTTTGTCGTTTCAGGTGCGGGGAAGTTTATCTGATATAATGGTTTGATTTTTTCAGAATCTTTACCCTGTAGTGGAAATCTGCTAAAATGTATTTGAAAATATTCTATCAGGGGCTATGATGGCTGTCAGTATGAAAATTAAAATGAAAAAAACAGCAGTTCTGCTTCTCCTTCTGGCCCTGTCACGGCCCGCTTTCGCTGATGCATCGGGAGAGGCTGACAAGGGCCCGGTAACCCTGCAGGAAATTGCCGGTTCTATTGATGCCTGGCGGGGCAGGACCGTAACCATGTCACTGCGCCTGAAGCACTATGACAGGATTTTTGAAAAGGTCATCTTTTATGACGGGAACAACCATGACATCGAGTTTTCCATTGAAAAGAAGAAGTTGACCCCTGAATTGAAAAAGAACCTGGTGAACCTTCACGAAGGGCTGACCTATCGTGTCCGCTTTCGTGTTGTTACCGTGGGGGCTCTGGGGCTGGTAACGGGTGAGCTTGTTTCTTTTACACCGCTTGTTCTGGATAAGATTCCCGTGGGTCTCATTAATAAACGAAGGCAGAATAGCTGGGCGGCTATTCTGCCTTCAGTGAACGCAGTGCCAAGCAATGAATATGATAGTATCGGGAGGGAAACATCATATTACCACTTGTATGTTCAAGATCGGACCTCTATAGTGAATACTTTAATTAATTTTTAGATTTTTTTATTTTTTTTCAGGAAGGTTTAATGCCACAGGGGCGTATCATCAAGGTTTTCGGGCGCTATTACACCATCAGGTCAGGCGGTGAAAGGGTCAATGCTGTTCTCAGGGGGCGCCTGAAGAAAGATGAGCGGCTGAGGCGTTTTTCTGAGCCCGCCGCCGTGGGGGACATGGTGGAGTTTGCCTTCAATGATGACGGTTCAGGCGTTATCGAAGAGGTCCTCCCGCGCCGGAGTGTTTTTTCGCGCAAAGACCGTGGCCACAAGAAAGAAGACCTCATTGCCGCCAACATCGATCAGATACTGGTTATCCAGGCCTTTTATGACCCGCCTTTGAATCTCCGGTTTGTAGACCGCATCATGGTGCGGGGAGAAAAAGAGGGCCTGCCCGTTATTCTCTGTGTCAACAAGTGTGACCTTGCAGAGGAGAGAGACGAACAGTCTATCGAAGATTACTATCGCGACGCGGGTGTTCATATTATCATTGCCAGTGCCCATGAGGGGAGAGGCCTCGAGGAATTTAAAAAAGCGGTATCGGGGAAGTGTTCTATCCTTGTAGGCTATTCAGGTGTGGGGAAGTCATCACTTCTCAACAGTATATATGCCGGCCTGGCGCTGCGCACCAGTGAGGTCTCTGAATCGACCGGAAAAGGGCGTCATACCACAACCAACGTGGAGATGGTTGAACTCGATGAGGAGACGACACTCATCGACACCCCCGGCGTCAGGGAATTCGGCCTCATGGACATCGAACCCGAGGAACTTGGGAACTATTTTCACGAATTCCGGGAACT
Source organism: uncultured Leptospirales bacterium (assembly GCA_964534225.1). Taxonomy (GTDB): domain Bacteria; phylum Spirochaetota; class UBA4802; order UBA4802; family UBA5550; genus CAZHNW01. The sequence continues at coordinate 61,103 of CAZHNW010000004.1, forward strand.
GGAGGCGTGCCGTTTTTCGCCCTGCAGTCATGATCATGAGCCGGGGTGCCGTGTCAAGGAACTCGTCGAAGAAGGAAGGATCAGCGAGGAACGATACATTTCTTATTTGAATATTCTTGCCTCCCTGAGGGAGTACTATGCCAGCATGTACTGAGGTCAAAACCTGTGATTAAGCTTGAAGATATTATAATCGCTTTCGGTAGAAAGGTCGTACTCGACGGGATCAGTCTGGCTGTTCCCGAAGGGAACACCATGGTGGTCCTTGGTAAAAACGGCGCGGGAAAATCTGTACTTCTCAAGGCCGTGGCGGGGCTGGTCGACCTCTACGGTGGCAGCATTGATATCAACGGCAGTCCCCTTGCAGAATTTTACAGCCAGCGGGAGAGTCATCACCAGGAGAGTATCGATGATTTCAGGGTCGCCTATGTCTTTCAGAAGGGGGGGCTCTTTGACTCAATGAATGTTTTTGATAATGTTGCCTTCGGCCTGCGAAGAATGGGGGTTGATGAGGGGGAAGTTGAAGAACTTGTTGTTTCCGCCATTGCCCGCGTGGGATTGACGGGAAGTGAAAAAAAACTTCCCTCTGAACTCTCCGGGGGAATGCAGAAAAGGGTGGGCCTGGCACGGGCCACCTGTATGAATCCCAATATTATTCTCTACGATGATCCCACGGCGGGTCTTGATCCGATACTTTCTGATTCTATCGCAGACCTGATACTGGAGATCCGGGACAGCATGAAGACAACCTCCATGGTGGTGACCCATGATCTGAAGGTGGCCCGCAAGGTGGCTGATTCCATGACCCTTCTCTACGGCGGCAGGGTGGTCTTTCAAGGCACCGGTGACGAGTTTTTCGCCATGGATGATGCCTATACGTCGCAGTTTGTTGAAGGGGATATCGAAGGTCCCATAGATATTTTTTAATATAACGATGCCATGATTGTAAAACAATCATGGCATCGTTATATTAAAAGGCTATGAATTATACATCCCCGCCACCGAAGGCGGCGGGGATAATAAAACATTCGAGGGGTGATTCAATGAAAAAGTTTCTTTTTGTTGTTCTTGCTTTTGCTGTTCTGGCAGGGGGATGTGCCCGCAATACCGGGGGGCCCCTGGTGTACAAAAAATTCAAGGATGACCATACCCTTCTTATCGCCTGCCGCGGCAATGTAAAAGAAGGGACCATCGGTGTCGCCCGCTTTGAATCTGCCAAAAGGGCCGCCCTGATGAATATTTATTATTTTATCCGTAAGGATTTTGGTGACAGCATTGATCCCCGCCGTGACGGGTCAGTGAAGGGTGTTGAATTCAGTGGAGACGCGGCAGTTGTACATTATGTAATAAAAAAGAAAAATATCAGGAGCCGGGAGAAATAACCCTGCGGCCATGCGACCGGTAGCCCATGCCAGATTATAATAAAATCATACTCGACAGTATCGCCGACGGTCTCTTTACCGTTGATCTCGATTTCCGTGTCACCTTTATTAACCGCGCGGCGCGGCGTATCCTGGGACTTTCCGAGGGGGAGGGTATCGGTGAGTTCTGCAGCGATGTCTTTCACGCTGACGTGTGTCAGCACTCATGTGTTCTCCGTGAGACCATCAGCAGCGGTGAGAATATCGTCAACCGTGCCGTTACAGTGGTGACCCCTGACGGTGACCGGATTCCCATAAGTGTCAGTACCGCTCTCCTGAAAGATGATGAGGGAAATATTATCGGCGGAGTGGAATCATTCAGGGATCTTTCTGATATCGAGGAGCTGCGCAAGACCCTCGAAAAATCATACCGTTTCGAAGAGATGGTAAGCAAGAACCACCGAATGCGTGAAATCTTTGATATACTTCCTGATATTGCCGAGAGTGACAGTTCTGTGCTCATTGACGGGCCCAGCGGTACTGGCAAGGAACTCATTGCCCGGGCTATTCATAACCTGAGCCCCCGCAGGGAGGAGCCCCTGGTGGTGGTTAACTGCGGTGCCCTGCCTGAAAACCTGATCGAATCAGAACTCTTCGGTTACATGGCCGGGGCTTTTACAGACGCCAAAAAGAACAAGCCCGGCAAGATATATCTCGCCGAAGGGGGCACCCTCTTCCTCGACGAGGTAGGGGAACTCACACCTGCCGTGCAGGTGAAAATTCTCCGTTTTCTCCAGGAAAAGGTTTATGAACCACTGGGCGGTGTTGAATCGAAACAGGCTGACGTGCGCATCCTGGCGGCAACGAACCGTGATCTTTCCGCCGCCATACGGGAGGGTTTCTTCAGGGAAGACCTTTACTACCGGCTGAATATTATTAACGTGTCACTTCCCCCCCTGAAAGAGAGGCGCGAGGATATCCCCCTGCTGTTGCGGCACTTTATTCACCATTTCAATATCATACGAAAAAAGAAGATTCAGGGTGTCAGTGATGATGTGATGAACATTCTTCTTGCCCATGACTACCCCGGGAACATACGGGAGCTTGAAAATATTGTGGAGCATGCCTTTGTTCTCTGTAAGGAGTTCAATATCCAGGTTGCTCACCTTCCCCGGAACCTGCAGCCTGCCGATGATTATTCCGCGGAGCACCTCACCCTCGAGGACATGGAAAAAGTACATATCATGCGCACCCTTGACCGTAATGACTGGAACAGGAAAAAGTCCGCAGATGAACTCGGTATCGATGCTTCCACCCTCTGGCGCAAGATAAGGCGTTACAATCTTGACGATTAATTCAGACAACGCACGAAAAGGGGTTGTAGATTTTCCCTGTCCTTTTTAGATAGTCACAGATTTCATTCATTCCCGCAGTGCCGGGAGATGTGAAACCGAAAAACCTGGGGTTTTCCCGGCGAATGTCCGGGGGCCATCGAAAAAGACATTAAGCAGGAGTGATTAATGACAGTAGCAATAAATGAAAACGGCCGTCTCGATGTGGTAGGTATCGGTTCGGCCCTTCTTGATCTGATTGTTGAGGTGGATGACGCCTTTCTCAAAGATCTTGGCCTTACAAAGGGGCAGATGCACCTTGTAGACGCAGACAGGAGCCGTGAGATACAGAGGCGTATCGCGGCGATGAATATAGAAATGGCCCCGGGGGGGAGTGCTGCCAATACCCTGGCCGGCCTGGTTACCTTTGGCGGTTCTTCACTGCTCCTGGGATGTGTAGGTGACGATGAACATGGCGCCACCTACGTGGAAGAAACAGAGAAGCAGGGGGTGGAAACATCACTGGGAAGAAAATCTACCATGACGGGCCATGCCATAACCTTTATTACACCTGACTCAGAACGCACCTTTGCCACTCACCTCGGGGCTGCTCTTGCATTCAGTGACATGGATGTTGCCGCGGAGGATATCTGCATGGGCAAGGTACTGCACCTGGAGGGGTACCTTTTCGAACCTGACAACCTTCACTTTGCCTGTACCAGGGCCATGAAGATTGCCCGTGATAATGACCTTGCCATTTCTCTTGACCTCTCCGATGCGGGCCTTATCGGCAGGATCCATGACCGTTTTCATGCTGTTCTCGAGGAATATGTTTCTATAATTTTTGTCAACGAGGATGAGGCATCCGCCTATACCGGTAAAGAACCAGAAGAGGCCCTTCTCGAGCTGGGTGAAATCTGTGAGTGTGCCGTGGTCAAGCTCGGCGAAAAGGGGAGCCTCATCCGTTTCGGCGGCAGGACCTATTCAATCCAGGCGGAGGAGGCAAAAGTGGTTAATACCAATGGAGCCGGTGACATGTTTGCCGCCGGTATTCTCTACGGAATTACTCACGGGTACTCAATGGAAGAGGCAGGGCGCCTTGCAAGCTATGCCGCTGCGAAAGTAGTCTCCCAGGTGCAGGCACGTCTTTCCGATGAGATTGATCCTGATGAAATTCTGGATATGTAAGATTTAATTATTTTTTTAAGTGCACTTTGCACGTTTGGCATGATATTTACGTTGCAAAATGCAATTTTTCCCTGCTGTAACAGCAGGCCCTGCCATAAAAACATCTCTCCTGAGGGTGAAATTCTACGAATAAACCTTCGGGGGAGGATAAATTTCCTCCTGTTTTCCTTTTAAACCATTTTTTTTCCATATCGAAACAAATGGCACGAAAAATGCTTTTATATAAGGTATGAATGGAAAAGTACTGATTCCCCTGTGCAGGGGACGCGTTGCTCCCCTTTTTGACACCGCCACTGATGTAGCGCTTTATAGTGTACATGATGGTAAGATTTCCCATGAGGAGGAGAGGGAAGTCAACAACCCGTCACCTGCGGCATGGTGTCTCTGGCTTGAGGAAAGGGGAGTTACCCACGTTATATGCAGCGCCATCAGCAGGCCCTTCAGTTCTCGTATCCATGAAAAGGGTATCGAACTGATCCCTGGAATAAGGGGAGAATGCGGGGAAGTTATCAGGGCCTGGCTCCGGAATGACCTGACAGTTCAGGGTTACCTGATGCCGGGATGCCGCTGGCGCAGACATTTCAGGGACGGAACGTGCCCCAGGTACCGGGAAATCCTTTCGATTTATGAAAAAAACCAGGAGGTTGATCCAATGAAAATAGCCATATCAACAGAAGGTAATGAACTCAGTTCCCCCGTTGATGCCCGTTTTGGCAGGGCACGGGGATTCATCATCTATGATATCGAAACAGGTGATTTTGTTTACAAGGAAAATTCACAGAACCTGAACGCTCCCCAGGGAGCGGGCATCCAGTCTGCCAAGAATGTGATCGATGCCGGTGCCGGTGCCCTTATCAGCGGCCATGTGGGGCCCAAGGCTTTTACCACCCTTAATTCAGCCGGGGTAAAGATTTATACCGGTATTTCAGGAACTGTCGCGGATGTAATAGAAAAATATAAATCCGGTGACCTCTCCGCCGCGGCGGGGGCAGATGTCGAGGGTCACTGGTAGGAGAAAAGAGATGCCAGGTGGATATAGAAAAGGACCGGAAGGAAAAGGACCCGCAACCGGAAGGGGACTGGGCCGCTCTTCAGGCTCAGACCGTCCGGGACGGGAAAGCGAAGAAGCCCCCCGCCGCGGACTTCGCGACGGCAGCGGCAAGGGCCGTGGTAAAGGCCGGGGACAGGGTAATAAAAAAGGTACCGGACGCCTGAAGGGATTTTTCCGTGGTGACGGTTCAGGCCGCGGGGGAGATGATTCATGACCATGAGAATTGCCATTGCCAGCGGAAAGGGCGGAACGGGAAAGACCACCCTCAGCTGCGGGCTTGCCTGGGCCGCTTCCCGGAAGGGGGAGGGGCCCGTTACCCTCGTGGACTGTGATGTAGAAGAACCGAATGTCAACCTCTTCCTTGAGGCCTCTCTTGAGGCCAAAGAAGAAGTGACTGTACTGAACCCCCGCGTTGACAAGGATGCCTGTACAGGCTGTGGTGCCTGTGGTGATATCTGCCAGTTCAGCGCCATTGTTGTGGTTAACGGGGACCCCCTTGTTTTCCCTGACATGTGTCATTCCTGCGGGGGATGTGCCCTTGTCTGTCCTGTTGATGCCATTACCGAGGTGGAACGCCCCATCGGTGTCATTGAAAAGGGAACAAAGGAAAAGCTCCGTTTTCTCGGAGGACGCCTTAATGTCGGTGAGGCCAAGGCACCGCCGTTGATTCATGCCGTTGCTGAAAAAGCAAAGGATGTGGAAGTCGTAATTTTTGATGCCCCCCCGGGGACAAGCTGTCCTGTCATAGAGACGGCGCGTGAATCTGACTTTGTCATTCTCGTTACGGAGCCCACACCATTCGGCCTTCATGATCTTGCCCTTGCCGTGGAAATGATAAAGGCCCTCAACATACCCTTTGGGGTTGTCATTAACCGGTCCGATGCAGGGGATGACCGTGTTGATGTCTACTGCAGGAAGGAAAATATCCCTGTACTGGGGCGTATCCCCTTTTCTCGTGCCGTGGCTGAGGCCTATGCCGAGGGAAAGGTGATAGAAAAACTTGAAGAGATGCACGGGGATATTCTGCGGGATATACTTGATGAGGTGACCCGAAGGCAGGTAGAAAAATGAAGGAAGTAGTTATAATAAGCGGTAAAGGTGGAACCGGTAAGACCAGTATTGCCGCCTCACTGGCGGCGCTGGCGGAGAATGCCGTAGTTGCAGACTGTGACGTTGACGCTGCGGACATGCACCTGGTTCTGCAGCCGAAGGTAGATGTGGAGCATGAATTTTTTTCCGGTATGGTTGCCACTACTGATCTTAAAAAGTGTACCTCCTGCGGGAAGTGCCGGGAACTCTGCCGCTTTGATGCCTTTTATGATGATTATACCATTGATCCCGTTGCCTGTGAGGGGTGCGGAGTCTGTGTCGAATTCTGTCCTGAAAAGGCTATATCCCTCGATGAAAAAATGGCGGGCCGGTGGTTCGAGTCAACCACGGATTATGGCCCCCTCTACTTCGCCCGTCTCAACGTGGCTGAGGACAATTCAGGAAAACTTGTTACCCGGGTAAGAGACAGCGCCCGGACTTTTGCCCGTGATAACGGGAAAGACTATATTATTGTTGACGGCCCTCCGGGGATAGGCTGCCCCGTTATTGCCAGTGTTACCGGGGCGAACCTTGTTGTTGCAGTAACAGAACCCACTGTCTCCGGTATCCATGACCTGAAACGGGTGGTGGACCTGGCTGGACACTTCACTATTCCTGTAACGGTCTGTATAAACAAGTACGATCTCAGTGAAAAGGGAAGCAGCGAACTCGAGAATTACTGCCGAGAAAGGGACATTCCCGTGATAGGAAAACTTCCCTTTGATACTGTCTTTACTGACGCCATGGTGGCAGAACTCCCCGTTGTGCGCTACAGCGATGGAGAAATGACCCGCAGGCTGACAGAAATCTGGGAAAAGGTGAAAGAGAAACTTGAAGATTGAAATAGAACCTGTCGGAATTATTCGTACCCCTTACAAAACTGTTGCTGACGGGGTCCCTATACAGGGGGCGCGTCATCCCCACACTGAAGGGCGTGTGGAACTCTATGAGCCCTATCACGAGGGCCTGCTGCACCTTGAAGGTTTTTCACATGTCTATCTCCTCTATTTTTTCCACTGGAGCCAGAAGACTGCCATCAGGGCGTGTCCTTATGCCGAGGATGTTGAGCATGGTATTTTTGCCATCAGGTCACCTCACCGGCCCAACCATATCGGTATGACCCTGGTGCGTCTCGCGGAGGTGGGAGAGAAATCACTCGTGGTGAAAGGTGTTGACATGCTCGATGGGACGCCCTTACTGGATATAAAACCCTACAGCCCCGCCTTTGACGCTGCTGTTGATGTCAGGACAGGCTGGATGGAGAAAGCGGCGGGGGAGAAGGGTTTCGATATAAAAGTTAAAGATGCAGAGACATGGCTGCACGAAAACGGCGGTCATGGTAATGGAGGAAAAAATGAGTAACCAGAAACAACAGGGCGGGCAAACAGTATTTGATCCCGCAAAAGCCGCCGAAGCTAAAGAAATGAAAGAGGTTCTCGGCAGAATAAAAAATTCATACGTGGTGCTCTCAGGCAAGGGAGGTGTCGGCAAGTCTACTGTTGCGGTTAACCTGGCAGTGGCCCTGGCACGGCGCGGATTCAAAACGGGACTCCTTGATATCGATGTCCACGGTCCCAGTGTACCCGGAATGCTGGGTCTCAAAAATGAAGAGCCACATGCTAATGAGAAGCATAAGCTCATACCCATTGAGCATGGTTCAAACCTGAAGGTCATCTCTGTCGGTTTTCTTACTGATGATCACGATGATCCCATTGTCTGGCGGGGCCCTCTCAAGCACGGTGTGATAAAGCAGTTTATCAAAGACGTAGAATGGGGGGAACTGGATTACCTTATTGTTGATTCTCCTCCTGGAACAGGGGATGAGCCCCTGTCTGTTATTCAGCTTCTGGAAAATCCTGACGGGGCCATTATCGTTACTACTCCCCAGGATGTGGCGTTGAGTGATGTAAGGAAGTCAATCTCCTTCTGTCGCAAACTCGAAATTCCCGTGGCGGGGGTCATTGAAAATATGAGTGGATTTGTCTGTCCACACTGTGGTGAAAGGGTTGATATCTTCAAGACGGGCGGCGGTGAATCAATGGCCGCCGATATGAAGGTTCCCTTCCTTGGTGCCATCCCCGTGGAGCCGTCAATCGTTGCCGGGGGAGATGAAGGGAATCCCTTTAGTAACACGGATAAACCCTCTGAAGGTGCGTCAGAAGCTTTTGCTTCTATTGTTGAAAAAATAGTTTCAAAGAAATAAAGAGGTGTGAGAATGAGGGCCGTCAGTTAAAGAGGCGGCCCACCACATCAATGGCATGCTGGTAGGTCTCTTCAAAGGAGAGTTTTGATTTAAAACCCGCCGCGTTTTTATGCCCGCCGCCGCCGTTTGTCATGGCAATCTCTGCCACATCGAGTTCGCCCTTGGTGCGCATGCTCACCTTGACAGGGCCGCCGAAATCCTGTTTTACCAGTACACTCGCAACGACACCTTTTACGGTAAGGGGCAGGTTGATGGCAGGTTCCCCCTCGGTAAAGGTGGCACCTGTTTCTTCCAGCATTTCAGGGGTCAGTTTCATGGCAATCATTTTTCCCCCGTGAAGAACCTCCATCGATGCAGTAATTTTGCTCCGCAGGGAAAAACTCGATAGTGAATTGCTTTCATAAAGGTGCTCATAGATGGCAAAGGGATTTGCTCCCTTTTCGATACAATGTGCGGCTATTTTGTAGGTCCAGGGGGAAGTCTTTGGGTAGCGGAAACTTCCCGTATCAAAGAGCATTCCTGTATAAATTGCCTGTGCCGCCTTGAAGGAGAGTTCATTTCCGTAGCGGATAATAATGTCGTAAATAATTTCGCAGGCGGATGAAGCCTCTACTTTGATAAAGTTTGACTGGAACTTGTCCCTGTCCCCTTCATGGTGGTCGATGATAAAAAGGTCCTGAACCAGGTCTTTAAGTTTATGGTAGGCGGCACCGATGTTGTCATAGTCGTTTGTGTCGAGGACTATCTGGGCATAGTCTTCAATGTCCGGGGGAGGCTGAAACGAATCATCGTAGATGTTGATCTCTCTGTCAATATCGATGAATTCAACGGTGTCGGGGGTGGGGTCCGAGTTGATGATAATCGATGTCTTGCCGATGACCTGAAGCAGTTCGTGAAAGGCAATTTCAGCCCCAAGGCCGTCTGCATCGGGGCTTTCATGTGTCGAGATTACGAATTTTTCATACCTGTTCAGGAAGGCATCGAGGTTTTTGAATCCTTTTTCCATTATTCCACCGTTTTGGGAATTTCTTTTAAAAGTGGATACCCCATTTTATTCCTGATTGCAACATCTTTTTCTGCACAGCGGCAGGTAATGTTCATGACGCCCTATCCTTCTCCTTCATAGGCGTCTTTCAGGCCCTGATGAATCCTTTCGAATTCTTCTTTGTCCTGCAGTCCCATTTCTTCGAGAACATCTTCGTCGATGATTTGAAATTTTTGTTTTCTGTTTTCGATTTCCACGAACATGTCAGCCAGGTACACGATATATACAAGGTGTTTCAGGTGGTCCGGGGCGAGATGGGGCCTGTTATGGAGTTCGATAGCGGTGATAAGGGCTTCGTTAAACTTCCATTTCTTTGCAATGAGGGCGCCCAGAGTACTGTGACTCAGGCCGAGGGATATTTCCTCAAGCAGGTTAGAGTCATCGATTCCCTTGAATCCTGCAATATTTTTCAGGCGTTGAATCAGCTCCTCGTCAATGGAGAGTAGAACAATATTTCCGATGTCAGCGAGCAGTGCAGAAAGATAGGCGAACTCACTGATGCGGGGTTCTTTCAGTTTCTGGGAAAGCTTTTGGGCATAAAAAGCCCTTTTATAACTGCTTTTCCATATTTTTTCGAAACGCCGGTAACGTTCATCAATGATTTTATAAACCCCGGAGGCGACAAGAAGGGTGTTAATGCCCTTCATTCCGATTTTCATTACTGCCTCTTCGATGGTGTCGACTTTACGAATGGTGAGGTAGCCCGCAGAGTTGGCAAGTTTTAATATCGAAGTTGTCAGTCCCGGGTCACGGGAAATACTGTCCGCGATAACCTTGATAGGGGTATCAGGTGTACTGCAGAGTTTTTGTATTTCGGTAATATTATCAGGAAAGCCGGGAATTTCGTCTATTTCTTTAAGTATTCGTTCCGTTATTTCATGAGTTGAGCTCTGCTCTGTCAGGTTTTTCGGAACTGTGAGGGTTGAGATGGTCAGGTTTTCTTTGCGGTAGATTTTGAAATTTTCTGCTCCAAGGCCGGTATTTTTGAAAAGCATCATCGCCATTATCAGGCCCAGGCCCGCACCTTCAGAATCGTCAAGAACATCTTCAAAGGCCTCGGAGATATCCTTATACTTGTATGCCTTGTTGACACGTGCATTGATTTTTTTCAGTTCCTGGTCAAGGATGGGAATATTATTGATCACATTAATGTGAATATGTTCATCAGAGGTCTTGAAGGCGACACGTACCACAAGTTTTGATTTTTCAAGTTTTTCAAGGTAGATGTCAATGTCATCCTGGTAGGTTTCTTCTTTGAATGTCTCCATTCCTGTACGGTAATCTTCGATTTGTGCTATATCGAGGGATTTTTGACTGAAATAGAGTCTTTTCAGGTTTGCCTTAACGGCATTGTTGATGAGTTCTTTAACAATGGTGATTATGGTATCCTTGATATAGAGAATATCATATTCCTGAAGATAACGGTGCACAATTCTGGTGATGAGTGCCTCGGTTTCACCGGTTACCTGGTGAAACTGAATAAAGAAGTCTTTCTCCTGTTTTATGGCATTTTTAAAATCTGGTGGATTAATGACCAGACTTGACTGCTTTACTTCATTCAAAGCAGTAATCTCCTTTATTTTAAAAATTGAGTCCTGAAATGCGTTAATTGACACACGCGGTAGTGTTCAGGGAACTGCTGTTTCAGATTTTTTATGCACTAAGTCTATTTATTAATCGGAAATAATCAAGTCTTTTACTCCTATTTTATTCTTGAGAATGCCCTGTCATTACCATTTGTCATATTTTTTACATTGACAATTCTCTTTTATGCATATAAATAAGAAAGAGATGGTTTTTTTCTTGCCATATTTTAATAGTGATTGTTTCACTATTATAATTATTTTTGTATCTGGAGTAAACAATGCCAAGGGATGAATCATTTCCCAATTTAAACGCCAAATCGCCGGATGGTCTCAAGCCCGGGGGGAAACCCTATCGGGTAATGGTTGTTGAAGGAAAAGAATTTCAGAGAAAACTGCTGGTTCAGATACTTGAATCGGAGAAATATACCATCGTAGCAGCAGTGGGTAATGGCAAGGAAGCCCTTGATGCCCTGGAAAAGATGTCCCCTCCTCCTGACCTGATTACAACCGACCTGGATATGCCGGTTCTCGATGGGTACGCTTTGATGTTTGAGTTAAAGAACAGAGAAAACAGGCCTCCAGTGGTTTTCATAAGTGATGATACGACAAAGGGGGTCATGCAGGACCTCATTTCAATGGGAATTGCGGATTTTATCCTTAAACCCATCAATAGAAGGGTCGTACTTGAGCGATTGAGAAAAGTAATAATTAAATATCACAGGTAGCCGGTACCGGTTTCTGTCTGTAGAGATACTGTGAGAAGGCATGAATTTTAGGATATGAGTGATCAACTACAATCAGCGGCAGATTCCCTTGCTGAACAGACGAGAAAACTGGATATTGCCATATACTATACCCACGGGGATATGGAAAAGGCAAAACAGATGGTTGCCGGCTCCTACAAAGATCTCTATGCTTTAAAGGTGAGGTTCTCTTCATCGTCAATGTACGGGGTTTTTCTGCTTTTTTTCAATGCTGTTTATTCAAAATTGAATAGTGTTTATGTTCTTGTCTCTCCTTCCTTCACGATAGAAGATATTAAAACAAATATTGACTGGCATCAGTTTGAGCATATCATCAGGGAGCATTATGACCAGGGCGAGCATGATGGCGTACTCTGTAACCATGCCCGTGAAGAGCTTTCATCAGGTTTTTCCCTTGAATTCTCCAATGACCTGAGGCGCCTTATCGAAAACAATGATGCTATCAGCATCAATCATAAATTCAAAAAATACATCGAAGACAGGCTTGGTTTTCAGCAGATAAAAATTTCTGTCGATTACGAACCTGTTTCTTCCCTTGATATGGAACTTAATTCAACGAGTGCTCCCAAGCTGAACCAGCAGGACATTGACGAGGCACGGTCACGGGCATCAGACAAAAAAGAAGAGGGCGTAAAGGAAAAAAAGACAGACACAGAAGACCCTCTCGCTGGCAAGGAAGTCAAGCTTATCCTCAACGGAAGCCTTATTCTCTCACCCATAAAGGGTGTTGATATTTCTGAACTCGAGGTGGGTGACCGCATCAAGCTGAAGATCCTCGACAAGGGCTCAAAGGCTGTTCAGGTGGCAAAGGCATTCAACGCCTATGACGAAGAGAACAAGGCCTTTTCCGCCATTCCCGGCAGGATTGTCTCTAAAAAACATACAATCAGGGAAGGGTATCATATTTTTGTCATTGTCGCAAAGGGCATCTATGTTAAAATCATAGAAGAAGAGGAAAACATAAAGGTTGCCGTTGATGATGCTGACAGGGCCCAGAGGGCAACCGCAGCAGCAGAAGAGGATAAAAGCACTATCAGTCTTCCTCTTCTTATTATACTTATCATTATTTTTATCGGTATCGTGGCAACAATTGTAATGCTTGTTACCTGACACGTTGTTCTATGGTACCTCTTATGGCACGGGCCTTATGGGAATTCCCCGGGCTGCAAGGGCCTCTTTTACTTCCTTAATAGAAAACTCTCTGAAATGAAAAATGGACGCTGCCAGTACCGCGTCAGCTTTGCCTTCTGTGAGGCCGTCGTACATGTGGTCGATTGTTCCCACGCCCCCTGAGGCGATGACCGGTATTGTGACTGCTTCAGATATTGTCCGGGTGAGGGGAAGGTCATAACCGATCCTGGTACCGTCACGGTCCATGCTGGTAAGGAGAATCTCTCCCGCCCCAAGGTCTTCGGCCCGGCGGGCCCATGCAACGGCGTCATGCTCGGTACGGGTCCTCCCTCCATGAAGGTAGACGTTCCAGCTGTTGTCTCCTGTTGACTTTGCGTCAATGGCCACGAGAATACACTGTGACCCGAAACGTTTTGCCGCCTCTTCGATGATCTGCGGGTTTTCCACCGCGGCGGTATTGATGGAGACCTTGTCGGCGCCGTTTTCCAGTATCATGCGTACATCATCAACGGTGCGGATCCCCCCGCCCACGGTAAAGGGGATATGAACCGTTTCGGCAACATGCTGTACCATCTCGAGAATGATGTTGCGCCTGTCAGAAGAAGCGGTGATGTCGAGAAAAACCAGTTCGTCCGCCCCTTCTTTATCATAGAAACGTCCGTTTTCCACGGGATCTCCCGCGTCAATGAGGTTTACAAAGTTGACTCCCTTGACAACGCGGCCGTTATCTACGTCAAGACAGGGAATGATTCTTTTTGCCAGCATGTTACTTTTCCTTGGTTATTTAGAATTATATGGTCGTGACAATAGTATCATAACCTGGCCCACAATTCGCGGTGAGGCATTTTTTTTCAATTGTTTTTCCGGTTGCAGTAATGTTTTGGAAATAAAGGGAATTGCTTGACAAAAGATGTCGTATTACAAAATATACATTTTTATACACTATCTGGTAAAATTTCACGATTTGTAATATCATGCATGAAACAATCGATATCCCGAATATTCTCGTAACAGTTATTTTTACCCTTCTTGGTATTTTTATTCCCATGATTTTTCATCTTTTCGGGCTGGGGCCGGTTTTCCTTCCCATGTTTCTTCCCCTGGCAGTGGGGGCCTTTCTGCTGAGCCCCCGCAATGCCCTGCTGATGGGGGCGGTGACACCCCTTGTTTCCGCTCTCGGCACAGGGATGCCCCCCTTCTACCCGCCTGTTGCTGCGGTTATGGTGGTGGAGCTTTCTATTTTTTGCCTGATCATTTCCCTGCTGCAGCACGGGTCTAAACTTCCCCGCATGGCTGTTCTTTTAATTGCCATTCTGGCAGACAGGGCGGTGCTGGTACTTCTCTACATGTTTATTATGCCCCGTTTTCATATATCTTTCAAGGCCTTCACCCTTTATGATACCATGAAAAGTCTTCCCGGTATTGTGCTGATGCTTGTACTGGTGCCGGTTCTGGTACCCCTTTCGCAGAGGATTTTAAAAAATAACCGGCCCCGTCTTTACGAGCTCTCTTCAGGTGAAGAGGACTGAGTCGAGGAGAAAAAAATGAATTCATATAATGAGAAAACTAATGAAAAGACAGCCTACTTCAACGGCCTTGCACCGGACTGGGACAGTGTGGTGGGTAATGACGAAGAGCGGATTAAAAAACTCGACGAACTTTTCGAGAGAATCGAACTGCGTCCCGGTGACCGGGTCCTTGATGTCGGTTCCGGCAACGGTGTGCTGCTCCCACTGATCCATAAACGTATCGGTGAAGAGGGTGCCATTACCGCCCTCGATGCGGCAGAAGAGATGCTCAACAGGGCAAGGGAGCTCTATCCTTCATTTACCAACGTGCGGTATGTTGCTTCACCTGTTGAAGACATCAATGACGAGGCGGGAAGTTACGATGTTGTTCTCGCCTTTGCGGTGATTCCCCACGTGGATGATATCCCGGGGGCGCTGAAAAAAATCAGGGAACTTCTCAGTGATAACGGGCGTCTCTACATTTTTCATCTTGCGGACACGGCATCGCTTAACGATTTCCACAGCCGCCTTGACGCGCCGGTACGCCATGACATGCTGCCTGAAAGGGACGAAATGGAATCACTTCTCAGGGGTGCCGGTTTCGACATGGCCCTCTACCTCGATGAGCCGGGACTGAACTACATCGAGGCCATTCCATGTACGGGCTGATCGGCCTTTGCGGAATTGCGGCGGTGGTTCACACCCTGCTGCCGGTTTTTGACTTCCCCGCATGGGCCTGCGCCTCTGCCCTGGTTTTTATTTTTCTTTTTTGTTTAAGCAGAATCGGTGCAGCGGATTTTGCACGGCGTAATATTTTTATTATCGTTTTTATTGCCTTTTACTGCGGCGCGGTATATATATCCTCCCTCATCGAAACGAAAGATGTTGAATGCATTCCGGTTCTGGTAATCGTGATGAAAACATTTTTTGTCTATAATGTTATTCTTCTTACAATGTCATGGGGGGGAAGTAGAGGCGTTGCCTTTCTCCTGGGCAGGATATCTTCTCTGCGCCTGCAGCTTTATTTTATTCTCCTCTACCGCGGGGTGGTGCATTACCGGAAGGTGAGCAGGCATGTTTACTACCAGGTACAGTCGCGGCTCCACTCGCGGAGAGAGATGCGTCGTCTTATCCCGCGCTATTACGTGCAGAACATTATCGCAAAGGAACTCTACGCCTTTCAGCATAACCAGGCGGCCCTTGTGGCACGCCTGCCTGAAAATTCACTTTCGCCCTGGACGCCCCCGCGAAAAATAAAAAAGGGAGAGGCCGCACTTATGGCGCTCATGGGGATATCCATCTGTGCCGGCTTTGTCATGCAGGCTCGCGCCTGGCCTGTGCTGTGACCCTGCTGCCATTATTTAAAACCGGAGACATTTGAAATGAACGCCGTAACCGTGAAAAACCTCAGTTATACCTACCCCGATGGAAGACGGGGCCTCAAGGATATTTCCCTTGTCGTTAAAAAGGGATCACGTGTCGCCCTGGTGGGAAGTAACGGCAGCGGCAAGTCTACTCTTCTGCTTCATCTCAACGGTCTTCTCGACGGGGCAGGGGAAATAGAGATTATGGGGATCCCCCGCAGAAAAAAGAACATGGGACATATCCGGCACAGTATCGGGTATCTTTTCAGCCAGATCGACTACCAGTTCATTATGCCTGATCTTATTAACGACGTAATGATCAGCATTCCCGGCACGGGTACCGGTGAAGAGCGGGCCCGGGAGGCGCGTCTCTGGCTGGCCCGTTTTGGCCTTGAAGAGTATGAAGGGGCCAGCCCCCTGGAGCTCTCCTCCGGTGAAATGAAAAAGGCGGCACTGGCGGGAGTCCTGGCGCGGGAACCGGGTTTAATTATTCTTGATGAGCCATTGAATACCATAGACCGAAGGGCCTCAATGGAACTGATGAAGATTCTTCGGAAACTTCCGCAGACCATGATCATGGCGACGCATCGTCTTCTTCCCGTGAGAGAACTGGCAACACATATTGCCGTTATGGAAGAGGGGATAATAACCGGGTATTACCCTGCCCGTGAGGGTCTTGAAAGAAAGGATGTCCTGGATCTGTTGATGTAGCGATATTTGAAGGCGAGGTTGGCGATATTTGAAGGCGAGGTTGGCGATATTTGAAGGCGAGGTTGGCGAACCTCGCCTTCAAATATCGCATGATTTTTAAAACGACGCAGATACCCCGAGACGCCAGTTGAAACCCGGCATGGGATAATCGAGATAACTGTTTACCGGCGGTGTTTTGTAGACCGCGTAGGTTGAATAGTCGTTGTCGGTTATGTTGTTGAAGTCTGCGAATACCCGGTAATGTTTAAGAAAGGTGTAGGCTACCTTCAGGTTCATGATAAAATAATTATCAAGCTTTTTGGCAATGACTGTCCCGAAGGGGAACGTTTTTTCGCCGCTGCTGGCATAGATGTCGCAAACATATTCTCCACCCATGTTGACCATCAAGCCAAAGCCTTCAAAGAGCACATTCAGAAGCAGCTTGTGCTTTGGTACATAAGGTAGAATTTCGCCATTCTGGTCTGTATCAATAAAAGAGTAACCAGCTGAGAGGGTAAGTTTCTTAATTGGCTTGTAGGCTACAGAAGTTTCCATTCCAAAATAATTGAACTCATCCATGTTATACCAGTAGGTCTCTCCCAGGGCAATATATCTTGAGAATCTGTTGTCGGACATGATGTAATATCCTGTTGCGGAAATAACAATTTTTTTTATAAAGGACTGTTCTACTCCCAGTTCGATGGATACATAGGTTTCAGGATCGAGTTTGATTCCTGATTCAGTAGTATTGTTGTCTTGATCACGCCATTTATTGAAAATTTGAATGATGTCCGGTACCTTGAATCCCTGTGCTGACTGAAAATGAATCTTCGTGGTCTTGAAGGGGCGAACAATTGTTCCCGCCTGCCAGGCCCCGTAGCTGCCGTATTCTGAATTGTAAGTATAACGGCCCCCGGCTGAAATGCTCCAGAGTTTCTTGAAAAAGGACTGGTCCACGAGGGCGTAGAATGATCCCTCATGAATATATTGGTCGTCGGTATAGACAAATCCGGTTACCTTGTTTTGAGACTTTCCCCCGTACCAGCGGTATTCTGTTCCCCCTGTTACGGTCATGCCGAAATCGAGTTCAAGGGATTCTTTCAGTTTCATGCCCAGCATCTGGTCGAATGAATCATATGACTGCTGGTTGCCTGAAGCGGGGAGGTAGCTCTTGTGCTTTCCCCAGTTGCCATAGAGCTGCAGTGATCCTTCGAGTTTGCCGTAATCGTTGCCAACCTGGATGACACTGCCGCTGCGGAGTATGTTGAAGTTTTCAAGGCCGTCATCGGTTTCACCGATTGCGCCGGGGTCATTGATCTCGAGTCCCATCAGGTATGAGTCGAGGCCCACGTACCAGTTTTTGTTTACCTGGTAGCCCGCATGAAGGGTGCCGTTATTGCTCATGTACTGAGAATCGAATTTGGTGCCGTTGATGACCTGCTCCCTGCTGCCGTCTGAATAGCGGAAGTTATAACTCACGCCGTAGTCAAAAGATCCGATTTTTCCCTTGTGGCTGACGTAATCTTCCGTGGTGTTCCATGAACCGTATGAGGCTGAAATATCAGTATCGTACCCGTCATGTTCTCTTCTGTCGGTGATGATGTTGATGATACCCCCCATGGCGCCCCCGCCGTAGAGTACCGGCTGCGGCCCGTGAAGTACCTCGATGCGCCTGATGTTTTTCATGGAAAAGATGTCCGCCACGGGATGGTTATTGATCATCATGCCCACGTCGAGGCCGTTGATAAGAATGGGAATACCTGTCGTGGGTCCTGAACCTGACTGGGGTGACCAGGCGGAGACCCCGATACCGCGGATACTCATTGAAGCAGCACCGCTTCCGGCAACCCCGAATCCCATGACACGGTTATTGCCGGTATGAAAACTCGGGACCTTTTCACTCACCAGGTTGATTGCATTTGTTTTCGTGGAGTTTTTAACTTCCTTACCTTCTATAACCGATGTGACACCGGGAGTGACCTTTTTGTCCCTCACCAGGATTTCACCCAGGGTATAGACCTTTTTCTTCTTTTTTTCTTTTTGCGCTTCGAGTTTTTTGTCGTTTTTCGGTTTCGGCTCATCCTGCGCGTGAAGCAGGGCACTTCCCGGCATAACAATGGCCGACATGAGTAGAAACCCCATGATTTTTTTCATAATGTCCTCCATAAATCCCGGCAGTGCCAGTCTGTTACCTGCACTGCCATCTTTTTTTTAGGGGATATTCTGTGTGAGAAAGGAGAAATGTCAAGAAAAAGTAATATTTTTATTTAATTAGTAATACTTTATGATAATAATTATAAATAATGAATATTTCCTGCGATATTTTATTTTTTTCGTGTCTATATTCATGATGTGATACGGGAAACAATAATTGAAGGCGATGTTACGACAATTGAAGGCGCGAAAGCGCTTTCGCGCCTTCAATTGTCGTAATTAATTGTGCTTGCCTTTTCACAGGTATATAAGGTAAAAAATTGATTACGATTCCATTTACATGTATTTTTTTTATGTTCCAGAGATGGATGTGCTTGCCTTTAAACGAGTAAGGGGGGGGGAAATGAATCGTCATGTGAAACGTCTTGCCTGGCCTGTTGTTATTATACTTTTTTCTTTTGTGGCATGTTTCCAGGATACCGGCAGCAGCGGCACCTATGGTGACACCCTGGGGGCCGGGAACATCGCCATACCGCTGAACCTCACCGCCACACAGGGGGATTTCAGTGATCGTATCGAGCTTCAATGGGACAGCGTTGATAACGCGGCCTATTACTATATCTACCGCGCGTCACCAATAGATACCAGTTACTGGTGGATTGGGTATGTGGATTCGTCTGTTGTTTCAACCTATAATTCAACTTCTTCTCCATCTTCGTCTCCAATAATACCGGGTATTCACTATCTCTACAAGGTCTCAGCCGTTGACGCAGCTCTTAACGAAAGCAGCCTGAGTGATTTTGCCGAAGGGTGGGCCACGCCATGATTTCAGCCGCTGCCGGCACCGATAGAAGATATCCCTGTGAGTGAGAAAGCAGGGATTGCAGTTTCAGTATGCAGACAGAGAGGGGGAACGTAATGCGCAAGAGGATAACTGACATCATCATTTTATTTGCTTTGCTGTTTTTTTCAGGGGGGGAAGTGACCTTCGCGGACACCCTTCCACTGGGGAGCAGGACCGGTTCAATGGGAGGGGCCGGTGCGGCTTTCTGCCGGGACTCGGCGGCCCCCTATATCAATCCCGCCGGAGTGGCCCTTGTTCCGGGGAATATCCTTTCACTTTCAGCGAGTCTTTATACCCAGTCGGGATACCAGATAAAGGACTTTTTTATACCCAACGGGATAGATACCTCCACATTTGGTAATACTCATACTTACGAACAGGATTACCTTACTTCCTCAAAGTTCGTGGGATTTCCCGGTTCTCTCAGCTACTTTCTTCATATAGGTGACATGCATGTGGTTTCATTTTCAGCCATTGTCCCTACCTACGAAAGGATGAACTTTAACGGCAGCATAACCATTGATTTTCCCTATGCCTCGCCTGATGCGGTGACAATGGATACCGCCCAGACCTATATCATGGAACGGACAGAATACTACTTCGGCCCCAGTTACGGTATTAAACTGGGTGACCTGCGCCTGGGGGTCTCTCTTTTTACCCTCTACCGTTCCCTGCTCAACAGCGCCGAGTCTACCAGTTTTTACACTGTCGGTTCCACGAACTTTATCGACTCCAGGACCACTGGATACGGAGAGGGGGCTACCTGGGGGCTCACCGCCATCCTGGGTGTCCAGTACCAGCTGAATAATTTCAAAGTTGGGGCCTCGGTTACCTTTCCCACCATTAACCTGGCCGGGGATTACCGCAATAGCGGAAAATATAACGAGAGTTCTCCCGATGACCAGGGAGTGTTTGACGAGGTCCAGATCGACCGCGGCGAGGGGAGTATCGGCTACCATAAACCCGCCCGCCTTCGCCTTGGACTGGGATATGAGGCCCCCCGTAGCTGGTCCGTTGCCCTTGATGTTGAATATATCTTTGCCACGGACAAACTCATCAGCCGTGACATGACCTATACCACCACAACCTGGGTGCAGGGGGGCACTACGACGGTAGTATCAGAGACAGATACCCATAATTCAGGTTCAACCTGGGCTGTTAATGTTCAGGTGGGGGGGGAGTATTTTGTAACTTCGTCGTGGGCGGTCCGGGCCGGTTTCTTTTACATGCCCTCCACTGTTGAAAAATTCAACGTGGTGGCCAGTGAGATTCTTACCATGAAGATCGACCGCATCGGTGGTACCCTTGGTGTTGCCAGTATCAGGGGATTCGGAGAGACAACCGTGGGGATCTCATTTGCTTACGGGTACGGTTCAACTGTTGCCGGTGATGTCTACAGTGACCTTACCGCGTCAAATTATGAAAAGGTGGATGTGAATTTTTACCAGGTGGCGGTTTTCTTTTCCGGCGAGGTGGATTTTTCCAAAATTGGGAAATAGATTTGAAGGTGAGGTAGGCGATATTTGAAGGCGCGAAAGCGCTTTCGCGCCTTCAAATATCGTATTTACCAAAATTAAAATATTAAAATTGGTATTAATCTTGACGGCTCGTTTTTAGAGGTGTTAGATGCCTTAATGTCACTATAGTGAAAAAACCTTCCATCGGGGGATGTCATGAACTTCCTGCATAAAATTCTTACCTCTATTCTTTTTGCTGCTCTGCTGTTTCCAATAACGGCCTGTTTCGATGTCAGCGGCGTGGATTCGGGTGACGGTCCCGGGGCCCCCCAGTTTGCCAGCGGGCCAACATACGGCACCTATTATCCTTTTGCTGACGGTGTTATCGATGCCGCCCGGGAAACCCTGGGTATTTTTATGGAAAACCGCGCCACGGAAGGGACACTCGAAAACGCTGAACTTCTTGTCAGCGGCGGGGCCTACATGGGAATGATACAGGAAGACCTTTTTCGATTTGCCCGTGATAAGTACATTGAGCAGTACACGACAGATCCTGATACTGCCCAGAAAAAATACCTGAAGATGGCCTCACAGATTCAGGTCGTCATGGCCGCCTATAACGAAGATGTTTTTCTTCTGGTGAACGATTCCAGTGGAATTACAACTCTCGGGGATCTTGCAGGTAAAATTGTTAATGTGGGATCAGAAAATTCAGGGACATATGTCACTGCCACCACGATCCTCACAGCAAAGGGAATTATACCGGGAACAAAAACAACTGAGGATGCTGCCGCAGCTGTTTCAAAGGTTGTGGCAGGTACCTGTGATGCCGCATTCATGGTGGCAGGTTCACCCAATGAAACCCTGGCGGCCCTGGATGCTTCAGCTCCGGTTAAACTTATTCAGGTGACCATGCCTGATGGCAAAAAATACTACAGTGAGAACGGTACGATTAATTCCGAAGATTATGCCTTTCAGGACTCGTCAGTTTCAGGCAACATACAGGTCAAGAGCCTGGTTGCCGTGGGGCCCAATTTTAATGACCGAGTTGTTGATATTTTTATTGAACATATACTTACCCATGCCGAGGACTATTCTTCGTATAACCAGAAGTGGCTCAAGGTGACCCTGAGCCGTACCTTTCAGTATATGAGAGACAATCCCCAGGTGAGCAATTATCGTGCCATCTGCAAGGTCGCCGGCTCACCCTCTGTGCACACCATGGACGTTGAGCCTGAAATCTACAGCGGTGATTATGGCAGCAGCGCCAGTGAAATGGCAGGCGAGCTCATATGGCTCATGTCACACAACCTCGATGTTGATCTGAAAGAAGTCAACAGTACCGGTGCCCGTGAAAATGCCATTCGCCTCGCTGATGGCTCCTGTGCCATGGCACTGGTCCAGGACGACCTTTTTGATTTCTATGTCAACCGTGAGCAGATGGACGACAGTGTACGGGTTGCCTCCATGAAAAAGGTAATGCCGTTGCACTATGAGTACCTGCACCTGCTGGTTGATAGTTCTATCACTTCTCTTTCAAGGGCTAATTTTTATACAGCGGGAGTAAATGTCGGGCCAAAAACATCAGGGACCTTTGTCACCGCCATGAACGTGATGAAAAGCTACAGCTTTGATGAAAGTGATGAACTTTTTTACTATTTTGATGCACCGGATGTTTCTGTTCAGCGGGTCAACAGTGGTGATTCTGTCAATGGTCATGAATATAATGCCGCTTTTGTCCTTTCTGGATTGCCCTTTGAGTATTTTTATTCTCATGATACATGGGATGTGGCGGTGAACCTGAATGCCTCAAGTCTTATTGATGTCCATTTTTATGCTGGTATTTTTCCTGATGCTTATAGCGGTGACGGCGACGGTTTTATAAGGGGAACGGGAGGCTCCTATGAGGATTATCCCTATCCTAATGCATGGCTCCCTACTCATGAAGAGGCTGTTCGTGTGCGGTCCCTGCTGGTGGCAAGTCCCGCCTTTGATGATAAGGAGATCGCCACCTTTATCAAGGCGGTCTTTCGCAAGGCATACTATAAAACCAATCCCACTGACCCGGATTTTTGGAGTGATTTTAATGCCGATCAGCTCTGGATCGGTGTACGCAAGGAGAACGTGAACTATGATGCGGCCCATGACATATATGATGATGTGATGGGGGCGAAGGAGTACTTTATGCGCAACCCCTTTAACTGGACAAAATACTCGTCGGAGTATTTCCTTTCCATGTTTCCGGACAACGAGTAGGGGAGGGGCATAATGAAAAGAGAGATGAAAACTATGAATTATATGAGAAACCTGTTAATGATTTTAGTCGCCTCACTGGCTCTTTTAATGAATGCCTGTATCGATGACAGTGCTGTTGCGGTGAACAGTTATGATCTCAAGGGCATTGTCGCACCGGTAGACAGGAACAGGGACGGTACCGGTTCCTTTAACGCTGACCGTAAAGTCCATATAGGCCATGATTTGCCCGTGGATATTGAGCTTACCGCTGAATATAATGAAGAGGACATTCCTGTACAGGTCTATCTTCTCAATATAGATGATATCGAAGAGGTGGAGGCAGGTATCGGTGATGTCGGTGATATCCGCATGTACTATATTGCCCGGAGCAGCGCAACCACCATCGAACAGCTCCAGGCGGGTACACATACCTATAATCTTTCAATCAATATCCCCGCTGATGACGGCCGAGATGAGATGACGGGAGACTGGAAAACCGGCACCTTCTGTATTGTCGGCGAGGTGAACAAAAACGATGATGCAGAGATAGATGCTTATGCCGTCTATGAAAAATTCAAGGATAAACTCGCTGATGCTACTTACCGCGCAGACAACACCATATTGGTCACGACTGAATATATGAGCAAACCTGACCTTATGATAGAGAAAATGCATTTTACTGCCGGCAGTGACGAGGCCCTCAACGTGGTAACCTTTCTCGACCTTGATCTGGGTAATCTCCCCGGTGCTGAAGATTTTAAGATCGATATCCCCGGTGTGGAAATTGAAAATCCCCTTACTTCTCCTTTTCATATTATCCCTTCAGCTTCAGACCGTACATTTATGGGAAATGTTCATGTCCGTTCCTCTGCCTGTGAAGCTCTTAACGTGCCGGTGACATTTAAGCTGGAAAGTACTGATCTTGGTATATCTATCCCATTGAATATTTATGATATCGATATGGGCGGGTGGACTAAAACCTACTATATTCCCATGTTGAAGGCAAATACCACGGAACGGGTTAGCCTTGCTCTGCGTATCCCCGATGATGGCGATTTCAGCGTTGACGAAAGTACTGACGGCGATGGTATGGACGAAGATGATGCAATGATGATCCGGGAAATAATTGGAGATGGCGATGTTTACAAGTCATATAATTTCAAAATTGTCGCCGAGGTCAATCCCGGAGGGACTATCAATGAATCCCGGTTTCTCACTGACAAGGATGGCAATTACTATCCGGGTGGCGATGCGGATCCCACGGCTAATAACTCAGCCACAGAAGATGTTTTAATTAATATTGAAAAAATGGAAGTTGAATCCAATGAGGGCATTAAGGTCTATCCCTATGACAAGGTGGATATTTCAGAAAAGGAAGAGGCGGACAAGCAGCTTGTTATTTTCTGGGACGGTTTCGAGTTCAAGGTGGGTGATGAAGATTTCGGCGCCCGTGCCCAGATCCATGAAGGGTGCCTTTTCAGAAACTTCAGTCTCTACAGTTTTGGCGTGGGCGCCTTCGGAAATGTTTTCGGCAACCAGTATTCCCTTGTGGATACCTACCTGAACGCCATCTGTACACCCAAAGACCCGAACAAATCAGCCTTTGACATGCACGTGGAGGCGATGCAAAAGGTCTATTTCTCAGAGGCCTCCCTGGGACATACCAACAATGATTACAGCTGGCCCATTACCCTCTACAGCAAGGAGTGGTCCAAGGAATACTGGTATTACTGCTTTCGTTTTAAAATCGTTGCCGGTATCGATGTGATACTTACGCCGGGGGTACGCATTGATCTCTATAATGACGGCAGTCTCAATATCGACAAGTACTGCACCCTGGTGGGAGCCCTTCATGCCGACGCCTCCGCCAGTATCGCGGGCCTTGCCACTATTGGTCTCTATACCTGGTGCGACGTGGTCACCATCGAGGTGATACAGAGCACAGGTACTCGCACTGAATTTGGCACCATTACCAATGTTGATACTGGCGTAGAACACGACGCGGTCAAGGGCACGGTGTATCGCGACTTCGGCATCTATCTTACCGGGCCCAAGGGTTATGTTGATTTTTATATTGAGATTGATTTTCTTTTGTTTTCAAAGCGCTGGTCCTGGACGATTTTCCGTTACAGCACTTTCAGAATACCCATTGTTGAGTTTGCAATCTATTCGAATATCTGGGGATCTGATGCATTGCCGGCAGACCAGGGTAATGAAAAGTATACTACCCTGATGCGTTATGATGAGGCGGCGCAGCAGTAGGCCTGTGAAGCGAAAAGGATACATAGCAGCAGGGGCGGCCCTTGTCGTCATCGTGACAGCCCTCCTTATTTTTAAGGGGAGGCAAAAGGGTGATCCCGTTACATGGAGAGCCGGTGACCGCCTTGTTTATGCCATCTCCAGCCGGGAGGTGGTGCGTTCATTTCTGCCCGGTTCAGCCTCCATGTACAAGCGTATCACCCTTAAGGGGCGCCTCAATGTACGGGTCTTTGATGTAAAGGAAAAATCCGTGCGTGTGGGCATGCAGCTTGCCCCCCTGGAGATGCGTGTCGAAGGGAAACGCCAAAAAGGCGCTGAAAAGATTTTTACTTCCCCCTTTTTTGTCGATTTTAGTAAAGGCGGGGCTATTCTCGATTTTCATTTCAGCAACGAGATTGCCGCCCGGGATGAAAAGAGCGTCAAGGCCATGGTGCGAAAGTTTCAGTTCGCCCTCGGTTCTTCTTTCAGCAGTTCATGGACTGAAGAGGAGTTCGACCAGCACGGTATCTTCCGCGCCCGCTACCGTCTCACGGAAAAGGACCTGCGCAAGAGAAAGGAGACCTATCTTACCGCTGAAGGTGAACAAGAAACTTCCATCGATATTAAAAAATCTGATACCACCATTACCCTGAACAAAGAAAAGAGCTGGGTGCAGGAAGTAAAGGCAAGAGAACTTCTTGCTTTTAAAGACAAAGATAAGGTGATGATGAAAACTTCTTCCCGCATGCGCCTTTATTACCTTGGTCCCGGTGGAAAGGAAGATATTGCCCTCTGGAAGGATTCCTTTGACGACAGGGACCGTATCAGTTCATGGCAGAAGCTTCCGAAAAATAAAATTCCTCTCGCTGACCAGGTGGACCGGGCAAAGTATAAAAAACTCTACGGCAGCCTTGACGCAAAGGCCATATGCCGTAAAATGATTCTCAAGAGTAAAAAGTTTTCCGGTGGTACCATACAGGAGATTGTCCGTTACCTGGAACTCTATCCCGAGGCATCTCTGCAGCTGCCTGATCTTTTGCGCGACAATGTTTTTAACCCGAATCAGCGGGCCATGATCGTACACGCCCTGGGGCGCACGGGGCACGAAAAAGCCCAGGAGGCTCTCTCTGTAATTATCAATGACGGTGGTTTCAAAAAAGAAAACCGTGTACAGGCGGCGGTGGCCTTTACCGCGGTTCCACGGCCCACGGACAGGGCACTGGACAGTCTCTGGGAGGCCTACAATGCCGGTTTCAGCGGTACCGGCACCCGTGAGGTGGCAACTACGGCAATACTCTCCCTGGGTAATATTTCCAGTTCCCTGGAAAAAAGCCGTAAGGATGAACAGAAGGCGGCCGCTGAAGAGATCAGGTCAAAGATCGTTTCAGAAATGTCTGCCGCCCGTGACCTGAACACAAAGGTGGCCCTGATGCACGCCGCGGGTAATACAGGTATGCGTGAAATGATGCGCCCTGTGGCTGAATATGCCTCATCAGAAAGCGACCATGAACGCGCCGCGGCAATGGCGGCCCTTTCCCGGTTTGAAAACAAAGAGGCGGATGAAATTCTTTCCACCACGTTGAAAAATGATAAAAGCCCCCAGGTGCGCAATGCCGCGGTACTGGGGATGTTGAAAAGAGAATCCACGGATGAATCCCTGCAGACCGTCATGGAAAAGGTTGAAAAAGAAGACAATGATATTATCCGCGGGGGCATGTACCGCTATCTTGTAAAGAACCGTGATAAACCCGGGGTGAGAGAAAAACTCCGGGGAGCGCTTAAGACTGAAAGATCGATGGAACATCGAAAACTGATATACCGGGCACTGGCGACTCGAAAAAAAACGCCATAAATTTCCCTCGGGAAAAGTCTGTGTAAAGTAACGTGACAGAACAAAAAGGAGCGATTTCTATGAAGGTACAAAGATTTTTTCTTGTTTTACTTTTAATGATTGGCGCGGTGGTAATATTTTTTCTTCCCGCTGAAGCGGCACCCTCAGACCACATCAAGCCTTACGGTAACCTCTATCTCTTTCTCGGGGGAAATTATGAAGAATCTTATGATTCAGGTGAATCGAAATCTTCGGATGCTGATGTTATTTATCGAATAAAGGATGACAGCAATCTCGGTTTCAATTTTAATTACAGCAAGTACAAGGGTGTTTTCGAACTCGGTATCGATGATGTCGAAAATGACCGCAGGGTTCGCATCAGAAAGGCCTTTGGCGAATACAAGCTCAGTTTCGGCGAACTGATGATAGGTCAGACCTGGTCTCCCTATGTCAAGTGGTCACATGAAGCAGCGGATTACTTTCGGTCAAAGGGTTTCGGTTCCATGTATGAGGACCCGACTCTTCAGATTAAACTTTCTTTCTACGGTTTTTATGTTGATATTATGAAACCCCATGTGGCAAAGCGTACCTATACCTTTGAGCAGGAAGTGAACACCCCTACCGGCGGAACAGGTTCTGTTACTGAATATGAAATGGTTGATATTGACCGCGACGTTACCACGGGACAGTCTCTTGACCGCATAGAGTCATATATTCCAAAGTTTGCTGCCGGCTATGAGTTCAGGAGCAAGCATTTCGATTTTGGTGTCGGCGGCGCCGGTAATGTCTATTACCTTTCCAGCGCTGAGACGGGCGTGAGTTTCAATAAGAGCTGGATCTACTCCTACCTTGCCTATTTCAACTGCGAGGCAAAGTATAATGGTTTTTCCTTTGCCATGAGCAGCGGATTTCTTGTCAATCCCACCAACTACGGTATTACTGTTCAGTCCGTGGGTAACAATACCTATACCGGCGGTGCTGCTGTTGCCATAGAAAATATCGCTACAGGCAAGTACGAGATCAAGGATACCTGGAATATCCAGAGCTATGTCGAATTCGGCTACGCCTTTACCGGTTCAATCGTTGGCCATGCAGGTTACGGGTTCTCACTGGTAAAATATGCCAATGAGGGAAGTAAGTACGACCTTGCCATGGAATATTATATCAACTGCAAGATCAGCCTCGGAGGCCTCATTGCCCTGACACCTTCATTTTCTCTGCGTGATTATATGAAAGACATGGAAGGCCAGAAGGAAGGCATGGATATCCAGGGCGGAATTCTTGCCACAGTATCCTATTATTGATAGATTAACAGCGATATATGAAGGCGAGGTTGGCGATATTTGAAGGCGCGAAAGCGCTTTCGCGCCTTCAAATATCGCCTTCAAATGTCTCACCTTCATATATCGCATGTGTTTATCCCGCCTTCACATATAGCGTATACTCTGCTCACCTTTCAATGTTTTTCTCTTGCCCACACCTGTAATTTTTCCCTCCAGAAGACGAAAAAACCTTGCCATTAAAGTGACGAATGTTTAGTTTTTACCCAAAAGAACAGTGTTACGTTATTTGCCTTAAAAAATGAATAAAAAGAAATAACAGTGAAAATAACCGTAACCACATCTCGAGGAGGGAAGTATGGATCTTTATCAAAACGAAACATTGCGAGACTGGGACCGCGAACTGACGGAATACCTGGATGAGCATAAAACCCTTGCCAGGCTGATGTTGAAAAACGCGGAAAAATTTGGTGACCGCGAAGCCCTGACATACCAGGTTAATGGCAGCTGGGAGTCCATTACCTGGAAAAAGTTCGGGGATGATGTCAGGGCAGTGGCCAGGGCGCTTCTTGAAATGGACATTCTGCAGCCGGGAGACATGGGGGCTATTTTTGCACAGAACCGGCCTGAATGGGCCATTTCTGACCTGGGGATTCTTTCGGTAAGAGGAGTCTCTGTTCCCATCTATGCCACTAACTCAAAAGAAGAGGCTGAGTATATTATAAATGATGCCGAGGTTTCCATTATTTTTACGGGAGACCAGGAGCAGTATGATAAGGCACGGGAAATACTAAAGGACAACCCGCACCTGAAAAAGATCGTTGCCTTTGACAGGGACACCCGCATCGAGGGTGATGAGAGTATCCATTTTGATGATCTGTTGAAAATTGGAAAGGAATCTAAAAAAGACGATGAACTGGAAAAACGTCTCAACGGGGTCGAACCAGACGACATGCTGACCCTGATCTATACTTCCGGTACCACGGGTGCGCCGAAAGGTGCCATTCACACCCACCGCAGTTTTCTTAACGGGATTTTCCCCACGGGGACCCGTTTTGTCAACGTGGTAAATGAAGAAACTGTATCCCTGGCGATACTTCCCCTGAGCCATGTATTTGAGCGCATGTGGTCTTATGGCTGTATGTCACTGGGAGTGCGTATTGCCTACTGCCCTGATCCGAAACAGTTTCTCGATGTCATGACCGCCATCAGGCCCCAGTGCATGACCAGTGTGCCCCGGATATGGGAGAAAGTATACGGTACGATTCATGACGGCCTGAAAACCGCCTCTCCCATGAAAAAGAATTTGTTCAATTGGGCCGTTTCTGTGGGAATGGAGAAATACAGGAACCATCTCGATGACAAAAAATCGGGCTTATCCTTGAAGGTGAAACATGCCGTTGCCAATGCCCTTATTCATAAAAAGGTGAGAAAGACCCTCGGGGCAGACAGAAATCTTGTCTACCATGTCGGGGGGGCCGCCTTTGCCACGGACATCAACGAATTTTTCCAGGCCCTGGGGATCAACCTGATCCAGGGATACGGTCTGACAGAATTTTTTCCCGTCTGCGTTGGTTTTGGCGATTTCGGTATGCCCGGAGGCTGCGGGCCCAAGGTTCCCATGTGCGATATCAGGATCGCCGACGACGGGGAGATCCAGCTGAGCGGCGGCATGTGCATGAAAGGCTATCACAAGAAGAAAGAAGCCACAAAGGCCTGCTTTACCGACGACGGGTGGTTCAAGACACAGGATGTGGGGGAAATCATTGTAAAAGAGAATAATGGTGATCCCCATACTTTTGTCAGGATTACTGACCGTATCAAGGATCTCATCATTACCGCGGGGGGGAAGAATATTTCACCGCAGCAGATTGAAATGCTCCTTGGTGATGAACTCCTGGTGGAACAGTTCGTCGCCATCGGCGACGGAAGAAAATTCATTTCCGCCCTGGTGGTCCCGAATTTCGATATACTCGACCAGTACTGTAAAAACGAGGGAATAGAATATACCTCACGGTCAGAGTTGATAGAGAAACCTGAGATTCTCAAACTCTATGAAGAGGTAATTGCCAGGCGCACCGAATCACTGGGGCGTGTTGAGCAGATCAAAAAGTTCACCCTCATCGAGAATGAACTTACCCAGGAAGGGGGAGAGCTGACCCCGACCATGAAACTGAAAAGAAAGGTCATTGCAGAAAAGTACAGCGGGCTTATTGATAAGATGTACCAGTAGAACAGAACAAAAAAACTTCTTGCGGTAATTGCCGCAATTATTTAAACAACTGATGCTGCCTCAGGGCAGCATCAGTTGTTTAACATGTTCCCGCAGGGGGCGTTGTGAAAGGTGCAGGAAGTTTTAAACTTCCCCCATTAATAACAGGATTTTTTGATAATGAACAGTTTTGACACATTTACCGCGGAGTATGCACCTGCCATTGATTCTCTGATCAAAGATTTCTATAAAGAAAAAATCAGGGAAGCAGAGTATGATTTTATGGGGCATATGTATGGAGATATCCTCGAATACCTGGGCCGTGACGGCAAGCGTATCAGGCCCCTGCTTCTTCTGTCATCATACCTCGGTTATGCGCGGGGGAAGAAAAAGACTTTTGAAATGATGAACCTTGCCGCCTCCCTGGAACTGATGCATGCCATGCTTCTTGTGCAGGATGATATCATAGACAGGTCAGAGACACGAAGAAAGGGCCCCGCCCTTCATGTCGCTGCAGAAAAATACCGCAGCTACACGGGCCTTGCCACGGTGGGCCATGATGTCGCCCTGGTGCTGGGGGATGTTCTTTTTGCCAATGCCCTTGAAATGGTAAGCCGTGCCGATATCTGCAACAGGGCGCGCAACCGTTTTCTAAAGGTTTTTTCTTCGACTTACGAGGTAACCGCCTGGGGGCAGGTGATGGACATTCTCTATTCCATGCCAAAGAAATTTATCGTCAGGGACAATGTTCCCCTTTCAATCAGTACTCTCAAGACTGCCTATTACACCCTCTGCTATCCTCTGCTTATGGGGCACACCCTTGCGGGGCCCGAAAAAAACGATGAAATGGAAATTATCAAAAAATTCGCTATCCCCCTTGGGCTTGCCTTCCAGATACGTGATGATCTCCTCGGTTCATTCGGTGTCGAGTCTGAGACGGGCAAGACTGCAGAATCTGATATCCGTGAAGGCAAGCTGACCCTTCTTGTCCAGGCCGTCATGGAAAACCTGAAACAGAAAGAGGGCAGGGCTTTCATGGACCTTCTGATGAAAGATAAAAAGCGCGCCGGTGATATAAATGAAATCCGCAGTGTCATGGCCGTCTCCGGCGCACTGGAAAAGACAGAGAATGTTTTACACGAATATGTTGCCGAGTCCCGGCATCACCTGGGGGCGCTTTCCGTCACCGGTAAAATAAAAGATGTCCTCGAGGGCCTTGTCAGGCGCATCGAAGAATACTCTATTTCAAAGCCGTGAAATAATTTTTTCAGCTTCGGCAATGATTGTATCTGACCAGAGTGTCGTGTCCTTGACGGTTTCCTCGTCTTCAGCACGGCGTGTAACTTTCAGGTAATCGGGTATAATTTTTTTTCCTCTTCCATCGTCGCGTTCTTTGGACATTTTTGTGTTGCGGGCTATTTTTCCCGCGATGTCGATGAGGCTCTTCATGGATGCCTTAAGGTTACGGGGATACCATTTTTCATCAAGCATCAGGAGGCGCGCCTCTTCCCAGGTATTGTTGTCTGACTCTGTTTCAAAGAGAAGGTTCTCATTATACTCGTCTATTTCTCTGATATGATCAAGAAGATTGACGAGGATAAAAAATTCGATAAAAAGAGAATAGATGTAAACGGCACTTTTGCGGCAGCGTTCTGTCATGTAGTTTTTGCCGATTCCCGGTATGTCCCTCTCGAGGTATATTTCTCTTTTCAGGCGGATGTTGTTGAGGCGGTCCCGTGCCTCTTTAACACATGTTACCAGGTCGTACCTGAAGATTTCCTGGTCGGGGATGATGCGGGTGGCCCTGTTGCGGTTTCTGAATTTTAAACGGTTTCGCATAACGATATAGAGGGCCTGCGTCAGGACCCACCCCGGCAGGAGTTCGTTGTAGGGCTGTGGGACCTGGCGGACTCTCTGCGACGATGTATTTATCAGTGAAAAGGGATAGTCAACCTTCTGGGGCAGGGTTATGACTCCCGTCGCGATAAGGGTATAGGGGGATTTTTCGTAGTTGGCGGGAAACTTGATGCTGCTTCCAAGGCCGAAAAACATTCCCTCGCCGCAGATGATTTCCTGGTCAGGTGCTTTGCCCGTATGGTTGGAGCCGACATTGGCGCCATAGCCGACATTGCCTCTGCCGCGGGCCCAGAGGGCGGCAATGAGAAGTGACTGGTGGTGAAAGCCAGTAAATGCCCCCAGGAGGGATGAAGTGACTTCCCCCTCGGCGATCTCGGTATTGGCGCCTATGACGCTTTCGGTAACCTTGCCGTGCCGGCGGGCGGAGGCGCATTCCATGAGAAGACTGGAGTCAACGATGGCACCGTCTGCGGCTTCGGCTCCCCACTGCAGGGCGCTTTGCCTCACAATGGCACCGGATGTGACCCGTGTCCTCTGGTTCTCATCGGAAAGAAGAACCGAGTTTTCGATGAGGGTTGCCTCTTCAACGCGGCATCCCGTGCCGATGTAGCTGCCATAAATTTTCGGCGTACCGGAGATTTTGACTTCCTTCCCTATAATGCCCCCCTGGAAAGTTGCCGCCGCCAGGTATTCTTTGCAGTGGGAGTGGTAGAGGTTGGAAATCTCTTCGTTGTGGCCCCGGATCACCGCCTCGATGACCTCGATATCAGCCTCGGGGTAAAGTGGAATTTCCCGGCCCCCTGCTTCGCTGCCGGGATGGATCTCGGCAGCGATGCCGAAGGCGCAGTTTCGGGGTGCGGAAATGGTACCGCAATTTATGATAACAGCTTTTGTTTGCACAAGATACCGGTTCAGCAGGCCCGTGTTCTGCACCAGGGCACCGTTTAAAACAGTGCTTTCGGCAATGTCTGACTTATATATTCCGTCGGGCAGCTCTGTCTCTTCGTTGAGTGAAACAGGGGCGCCGGTGAAAACACCGAGGCGGCAGGAGCCGTGAAAAACAGAATCGAAGATGGCGACAGGTGTAAAGTCGGGATGAACGCGCAGGGCCTTCCAGTCTCTGCTGCGGTTGCCCTGTGTGGTGAGTGTTTCGATTTCTTTTTCGCTGAGGGGGCGCCATGAAGATTCACATTCAGCGGCGAGGTGTCGTACCTCTTCTATCTCGCGGAGGAGTTCCCTGTTCCATGAAAGCTTTTCCCTGATTTTTTCCGGCTGAATCATTTTTGTATCTATTCCTTTTTTTCTGCGTGTGTCATTTATGTTTTGGGGCGGTGAAGTTTTACAGCAATCCATGCTGTTAATGGTATGGAGAGAAACATGCCAAGGCTGCCGATGACAGACTTGATGATCTCTCCCAGTACAGGGTTGTAATTGAGTACCAGTGTAAAGGGCATGCCTGGTTTCAGTTTCATGGCGATGAGAAGGATCAGGGACATGGAACTTCCCACGTAGGCAAGGACCAGTGTGTTGACCATGGAGCCGAGTATGTCCGTGCCGATAGTCAGTACCGATGAGAAGGCCTCTTTTTCGCTCAGGGTTGGATTGGCGTTATAGATTTCCGCCGCCGATGATGAAATGGAGATGCAGATGTCCATGACCGCCCCCAGGGCGGCGATGACCATGCCGGAGAGGGCCAGTCCCCGCAGGTCGATGTTCACATCAGCGGCATAGAATACTGTCAGCATGTCGTTGGTGACCAGGCCTGAAAGGTGCATGAGGGAGCCGAAGATCATTGCCAGGAGGGAGGCAAGTATAACGCCCCCCGAGGCGCCAAGAATCGCTGCCAGTGTCTTTTTTTTCAAGCCCGCAATAAGAGGCAGGGTTACCAGTATGGATATAATGGAAAGGCCCACCGCGATGGGCAGGGGCGAATACCCCCTGAGCGTGGCGGGTATCAGTACCATGAAAAAAAGCAGAATCGAAACGCCCAGGGCGAGAAGGGAAAAGAGACCCTTGAGGCGGCCGATTGCCACCACGGCGCTGACCATGAGAATGAAAAGGATTGTAATGTAGAGGGTGTTGTCCGTGTCATAGATGGATATGTACTCGGAACTTCCCTCGTAGCCCTCACTTGCAATACCGATGAAGACCTTCTGGCCAACGTAGTACTGCATCTCCACGGGCATATCGTTTTCTCCCCCGAAGACGGCCTTTTTTATAGTGCCTTTCAGCTCTCCGTCAAGTACTTTCAGTATGATCCATGTTTCTTTAATGGTCATGTTTTTGCCGCGGGTTACTTTATGTTCTTCGATAGCGGTAATTTCTGCCCGTGTATAGATGCGCCCAATGTCACGGTATTTTGCCGCGGAAAGGGCAGAAGCGGCAAAGACCATGAGAAGGGCGGTAACTATTTTTATGGTCTGTTTCATCTGTTGATGTAATCCGTATATGAATATTTTGCTCAGTCTGTTCTTTTCATAAGAGTATCTTTTCGTCCAGTAGATTTCGTGGGGGTAGAGAAAAATATCTTTTTGACCAGTGTCGTTGAAAGGAAGATCAATTGTTGTCTTTTAACTTTTTTAGACTGAGTAAAGACCAGATAGATTTTAGCTATTTATTAAAATTTGGATAAATTAATGAAAATTATTTATTGAAAAAGTCTTGCCTGTAAGAATAATGATCAGGTAGTCTTTGATCTATCTTTTAAAGAACTGTTTATTTTTTTATGTTTTAATTTCTGGAATTTTGGAGTGGCAGATGAAAATTGAATCGATCCGTTTGAAAAATTTTAAAACATTTAAGGATGCGGAATTGACCGAAATTCCTGGATTCTGTGTTATTGTCGGTGCGAATGGAAGTGGCAAAAGCACGATTTTTTCAATTTTTGGATTTTTAAAAGATGCTATGACTGGAAATATTAATTCTGCCTTATTGAAATTAGGTGGTAGTCGTGGATTAAATGAGGTAAGGAGTCGAGGGTCTCAAGGGCCAATCGAGATTGAAATTAAATTTCGTGAGAAACAGGACTCTCCCTTAATAACTTATTTTTTACAGTTGAATGAACAATCCGGTAAGGCATTTGTTGAGAGGGAAATTTTGAAATATAGACGCGGGTCTGGAGGGCAGCCATGGCATTTTTTAGATTTTTCTAATGGTATTGGAGAAGCTGTTACAAATGAAATTGACTCGGTAAAAGATGTAAAAGAACTTGAGAGAGAAAAACAGACATTGAAATCAAATGATATTCTTGCGATTAAGGGTTTGGCTCAATTCGAACGATTTCCTGCTGTTGTTGCCCTGGGGAATTTGATAGAAAACTGGCATATTTCTGATTTTCACATCAGTAAAGCCAGGCCAGAGCAGGAAGCGGGTTTCGCTGAACACCTGTCTCGCGAGGGAGAAAATCTTTCTTTAGTGATTGAATACCTCTTTAATCAACACAAAGAAATTTTTAACAAAATATTATATCTTTTAAAAAAACGGGTCCCTGGAATATCTCATGTTGAATCAAAAACTACAGAAGAAGGACGTGTATTGCTCAAATTTCAAGATGGTTCATTTGAAGACCCATTTTTAGCTCGCTACGTTTCTGATGGAACGATTAAAATGCTGGCATATCTTACGCTACTCTATGATCCTAATCCTCATCCGCTGTTATGTGTAGAAGAGCCTGAAAATCAACTTTATCCAAAATTATTGTGGGAGCTGGCTGAAGAATTTCGTTCTTATTCTATACGGGGTGGGCAGGTGTTTGTGTCTACTCATTCGCCAGATTTTCTTAATGCGGTTGAATGTGACGAAGTATTCTGGCTTGAAAAAAAGAATGGTTACACTCAAATAAAAAGCGCTTCAGATGATCCTCAGATTTCTTCATATATGAGAGATGGTGATAAAATGGGTTACTTGTGGAGTCATGGTTTTTTCGGAGATGTTGATCCCCAATGAAACATTTGATTTTTTTTCTTGAAGAGCCTTCTGCAAAGGCAATGTTGGAAGGGATTTTGCCTAAGATTTTAACGTCAGATATCAGTGTTAAGTATATCATTTTTTCTGGCAAACAGGATCTTGATAAAAATATTGGAAGGCGTTTAAGATTGTGGCGGTTGCCTGATTCATTATTTATAATCATCAGGGATCAGGATTCGGGTGATTGTTTCGACATAAAATCAGGATTAATGGGAAAGGTTATTAACAGTGGCAAACAGGATTTTACGCTGGTTCGTATAGCATGTAAAGAACTTGAAAGTTTTTATTTAGGTGACCTGGAGGCTGTCGGAAAAGGATTATCAATTGAAAATCTAACAAAGAATCAGTTGAAGGAAAAATTTCGAAATCCTTACGTTCTGGTAAATGCTTCAGAAGAACTAAAAAAGTTGACAAAATATAAATATCAAAAAATTGCGGGTTCAAGGGATATTGGGCCATGTTTAAAAGTTGATGGCTCAAATAGATCAAAAAGCTTCAATGTATTGGTTGATGGGATAAAAAAAATAACAACTGATTAATAAAAAAATGAGATATTAATCTGCTTTTCAGATTGAGATTATCCAGTGTATCTAATCACATAGACTTTTGCTAAACAAAGGGGAAGCCGTCGCTCCCCCTTTGTTTAATTAGTTTTAATTGCACAGGTTACTTTTCCCGCGGGTAGGGCCAGGCCATGATACCGCCTTCCATGACCTTTACGTTTTTCCAGCCGTTTCCTTCAAGGATCCGTGCTGCTTCATAACCGCGCAGGGATATTTTGCAGAAGCAGATGATTTCAGTATTCTTGTCTTCAGGTATTTCACTGAGACGGCCCCTGAGTGCCCCGAGGGGGATCAGGGCCTCACCGATACCGAGACGCATTTCCTCGTATTCGTCGGGGCCCCGGGCATCAAGTAGAAAGGGTTTTTCTCCAGCGTCAATTTTCTTTTTGGTTTCACTGCATGAAATACCTGTCATTCTGCCTTTAAGCTTGTTCTGCATGATGTGGTTGCTGGCAATAAAGTGGTCAACGGCAAGTGAAAAGGGTGGCGCGTAGGGAAGGTCTGAGTTTACCAGGTCTTCTACTGTGAGGCCGCCTTTGATTGCCATGGCCCACTGTGCCATTTGTTTGCTCACATCACCCGGGCCGATACACTGGGCGCCAAGGATTTTGCCGGTTTTTTTATCGGCAACAGTTTTGGTGACGAGAAGTTTTCCTTCCATGAATCCGGGCTTGTCGGGGCTGGCGTTAATGACTGTTTCAATGTCATAGCCGAGATTTTTCGCGTTTGTCTCAGAGAGACCGGTAGCGCCGGCACCATATTCAAAAACCTTGCATATACCGGTCTGGATGGTGCCGGGAAAGGTTACCTGGTTGCCGATAATGGCATTTTCGCCGGCGACCCTTCCCTGGAGGTTTGCCAGGTCACCATAGGGGGCAAGTACTTTCTTGCCAGTTATCATGTTATGTGATTCAACACAGTCGCCTGCGGCATAAATGTCAGGATCAGATGTCTGCATGTGGGGATCTACCTTGATACCGCCGGTTTCTCCAATGTCGATGCCTGCCTCTTTGGCAATTTTAATGTTGGGATTGACACCGATGGCAACAACTGCCAGTTCACAGGGGAGTTCGATACCGTTCTGCAGTTTAACACCCGTCAGTTTTCCATCTTCGCCGAGAAACTCAGCCAGGCCATTGTCAGTGATGACATTGGCATTATTGCTTTTTACATGGTTTTCTACGAGTTTTGCCATTTCCCAGTCGAGAAAGGTAAGGAGCTGGGGAAGAAGTTCGATAACAGTGATTTCAATGCCTGCAAGCTGCAGTGCCTCACATGTTTCGATACCGATAAGTCCACCGCCGATAACAACGGCTTTCTTGAATTTTTTCTCATCACGGATTTTTCTCAGGTAATCAGCATCTTTCATTGACTGAAGTGTGCTGATTCCATCGAGGTCAATGCCGGGGATGGGGGGCATTTTCGGGGTGGAGCCCGTTGTTAAAATAAGCTTGTCGTAGGGAACATCTTCGGTGTTGCCTGTCTTGATGTTTTTGCAGGTAATGGTTTTTTCTTTCCTGTTAATTTTAATGGCCTCTGTTTCTGTTTTGGCCACGATTCCCTTGGCGTTCAGGTAGAACTTCGGGTCACGGGTGACACCCGTTGGGGTACAGAGGAGCATGTTTCTGTCATCAAAGAAGCCGCCCACATAATAGGGATATCCGCATGAAGCCATGGAAAGATCAGGATCTTTCTGGATAATGGTAATGTTGGCGTTTTCGTCAAGCCTTCGTGCCTTGGCGGCAGCCTTGGGTCCTGCTGCGGAACCCCCGATAACTACGATATTTTTTTTCTCAGCCATTTGCATTCTCCTTTTAAAAGATATAGTAGACTTCAGAGAACCTCTAAAAATTAAATTTTTAGAATTTCCTTGTTACATAACTACTGGCAAGCTCAGCAGTTATGTTTTCCGCACGCCGCTGGCGGGCGGAAAATAATAATTCATAGAGGTTGTCTTCAGTTGTTATTCCTGGAAACCCTTTGAGATTCTGTTCAAAAGAACAGGCTCCTCATCAGGGGATCAATAGTATTATAACCTGAGGAATAACTTCTTTATAATATTTCAGTGATTATTCCCAAACATAGTATTTAGTGCAAACATTCATTAGTAACAGTTTTTCCCCCGCCGGAGGGAGGGCTCTCTTTATTATTACATCTATGCAATAAATAGTATTAAAGAATAATTACTGATAATATTTATATTTTATGCCAAAATTATTGCAATATTTAAATATTGCAATATATAAATAAAAAAAATTATTTCTTTAATATTTTTATTATTTCACGTACACGGTCATCAACAACACTGTAACATGTTATTACCCCTTCCTTGCGGGGGGTAATGATGCCCCTGTCCTGCAGGATTCTCAGGTGCTGTGATACGGTGGACTGGGGGATTTCGAGCCTTTTGACGATATTGTTTACGTTGCACTCATCTTTCATGAGGTTATGCACGATTTCGAGCCTTACGGGATGCCCCAGTGCCTTCAAGATTTTGCTGGTTTCGGAAAAGTCCATTTTTGTGCCGCTCTTTATTTCAGGATGTTCTATATATTTTATACAGTGCTGCTTTCGTCAAGAGCAAAAATAAAAATGAAATAATGACAGGATTATTGCAAAACCCGGATAAAGGCATAGCAGAGTCAGGTAGAAGAAAAGGAGGTTGATTGTTCATGATCTGACAGAGAATTTCACGTCGGGGATAATGAAATGTGGTTGAAGTCCCCGCCCTTTCGACTATCATGTACCTTGAACTTCCCCGAAGGGAAAACCCTTTCTTTTATCTCCGTGACGGAAAGGGGCACTACATTTTCAAGGAAAAATTCATGGAAAAGAAAGACGTGAAAATAGAAGTAAAAATCGATGAGGCAACCGCCCAGGGGGCCTTTGCCAACTATACCAATATCAGCCATAACCCGGATGAGTTTCTTTTCGACTTCCTTTTTGTGCACCCCACGCCGCCCCCGGGATTCGGCAAGCTCATCTCCCGCCTGATCCTGACGCCGGGACACGCCAAGAGGCTTCTTTCTGCACTGCAGGAGAATATTCAAAAGTACGAAAACCAGTTCGGAAAAATCGAGGAACGCCAGGCCCCGTCGGGCCCCGTGACAAATATCCAGTAGGGACCATGAAAACTTCCCCCCATGGAAAAAATAGTAACCGTGCCGACACCCTGCGTGTAGCCCTGGTGCAGGGCGATATTCTCTGGGAAAACCCGTCAGCGAACCGTGACCTTTTCGAGGCCCTTACCGGCCCCCTTGCGGGAAAGAGCGACCTGGTTCTTCTGCCGGAGATGTTTACCACGGGGTTTACCATGAATGCGCCCCGCCTTGCAGAAGAGATGACGGGAGAGACAGTGGCGTGGATGCGGCAGCATGCAGAAACCCTGGGGGCCGCCCTGGGAGGATCACTGATTATTGCTGAAGGTCAAAAATTCTATAACCGCTTTGTCATCGCTTTCCCGGGGGGGGAAGTCGAAACCTGTGATAAGAGGCACCTTTTTCCCCTGGCGGGTGAAGACAAAGTTTTTTCCCCTGGAACAGAAAAACTTATTTTTACCCTGAAGGGCTGGAGGCTCTCTCCCTTTATCTGCTACGACCTGCGCTTTCCCGTCTGGCTGCGCAACCGGCACCTCGCCTGTGACTGCCTGCTTTTCTGTGCAAGCTGGCCCGCGGCGCGCCATTCCCACTGGGAGGCCCTGCTGCGGGCATGGGCTATCGAGAATTTGAGTTACTGCATCGGTGTCAACCGTACCGGCACTGATGGTAACGGTGTCGCATACCGCGGCGGAAGCGTCGCCTTTGATTTTGCCGGAGAGGTGATGGCAGAAATTGATAACGAGGAGGCTGTTGCCCTGGTGAATCTCAGGAGTGATGCTCTCGATGAATACCGGCAGCGTTATCCCTACTGGAGAGATGCTGATGAATAGCAGGGGCTCGTTTTTCACGGGGGGAAGTTTACTCCTTCTTTTGATGATACTTATGTTTTCGGGCCTGCAGGGCCTGTCAGCCGAAGATGCCTCGAACAAGAAAACCGGCGGTGAAAATGAAAAGAGAGCCATCGAAAACTACTACCGCCTTCATCGTGCCTACAGGCTCTGGCACGAGGGGCTTTTCGGCAGCAGAAAATATAACTACTACCGCCTCCGTGAATACCTCGATTCCCTGCGGGGAAAGAGAATCGCCACCCCCGCTGAATTTCATCTCCTGGTGCCGGAGTCGGTGGCCCGGCCCCGTCTGGTCTGCGTTTTCAAAACATGCCGCTGGCTGAAAATAAAAGGAAGACTTGACAGAAAGGCCCTTGCGCCCCTGATTAAAAAGGATCCCGCACTCCTGAAGAAATGGTGGCGCAGCCGCAGGCTTATATCCGTAAGCGGTGTCCTTAGAAAGTATCGTCTTACCCGTGATGCCCATGGTGATGTCATCGAGCTCTGGCTGACCGATATGTCCTTTCGTTGAGCAGGGTGCCATGGGATATCCTTTGGCTGTAAGTTTATTGTTTCAAATTGCGGCTTTTCCCATAATTCTGGGAAAAGAATACAATCAGAGTGATCCTACCCCCCATCCCCCGGAGGGGGCGGGGTTCAGGGCCTTTTCTAAAGCCGGGATTAAGATAAATTGTTAACGAGGTTTTCTTTTTATGGGTTCAATACTTGATAAAATCGTGGAAAACAGAAAGGCGCTTATTGCCGGTGAAAAAAAGAAACTTCCCCCTGAAAAGCTGAAAGAAGAAGTCATGGCGGTCCGTGAAAAGACCCCGGCAGTTTCTTTTCTTTCACTGAGAGAGGAGGGGCGCCCTTTTCTTATTGCGGAGATAAAGAAGGCTTCTCCCTCAAAGGGAATAATCTGTAAAGATTTTGATCCCCGTGAAATTGCCCGCGCCTACGGGAAAAGCCGGCATGTTTCAGCAGTATCGGTGCTGACAGAGCCGGATTTTTTCCAGGGGAATTATGACTATCTCCGGTGGGCCGGCGAGGTCATGGACAGGCCCCGTTTGATGAAGGATTTTATTGTCGATGAGTACCAGGTCTATCGGGGAGCCCTTCCGGGGGCATCAGGTTTTCTTCTCATCGCCGCGGTACTTTCAGATGAAGAAATTGTCCGCCTGGTGGAGACGGGTAATACACTGGGAATGACAGCCCTTCTGGAAGTTCATTCCCCTGAAGAGTACCGCCGCGCCCTGGGGACAGGCGCCCGCCTTATTGGCATCAATAATCGTGACCTCAACACCTTTGTGACCGATATCAGAACTACCGCGGATATCATCGCGGGGGAGGGGAAGCCTGCGGGCAGGATTATTGTCAGTGAAAGCGGTATCGCCACCCACCGGGATATTGCTTTTTTGACTGACGCGGGGGCTGACGGGTTTCTTATCGGTGAGACCTTTATGCGCTCTCATGACATGGTGGCAGAGATAGAACAGGTTATGGAGGGTCACTAAAGTAACCCTCCTGTAATAATTTTATAATCTTTTTGCTTGATTTTCCTGCCGCGGGGTGATAGATTCCCATTTTTAATCTGTAATGCTTCATTTTTTTAGAAATTATTTAGCCCTTGCAGGGCAGAGTTGTGTTATAACATGAAAAGGACCCTGGTAAAAATATGTGGTATTACCCGTGCAGAAGATGCCTTTGCCGTGGCCGGTGCCGGGGCGGATCTCATCGGTTTCGTTTTTTATGAGAAGTCTCCCCGCTATATCGAACCACTGGAAGCGGGGCGCATCAGTACTGCCGTAACAGGTCCCTGGCCCCATATTGAAAGGGTTGGTGTTTTTGTAGATGCCCCTGTAACCGGTATCCTTACGGCGATAAAAGCGGCCCGCCTGACCATGATACAGCTTCATGGTTCAGAATCTCCCGGCCAGGTAGAGGAATTTCGGGAAGCCCTTGAAAGGGCGGGTTTTGGCAGCGTAGCCATTATCAAAGCCTTTCGTATCCGGGATGCCGCAGATATTGAAGGGTCCCTGTCTTATGATGCAGATTATCTTCTTTTCGATGCCTTTATTGAAGGTGAACCGGGAGGTACAGGAAAACAGTTCAACTGGGAACTGCTCGAGGGATTTTCAGCCATGGAAAGGCTTTTTCTCTCCGGCGGTATCGGTCCTGAAAATGTTGCAGAAGCCATCAGGCGATGTCATCCCTTTGGTATTGATGCCTCCAGCAGTATGGAGGCCGAAAAGGGTATTAAAGACAAAAAAAAGATTGATGAATTTATGAAACAGGTGAGGATGGCTTTTTAAAAAAATATACGATAAAATAGTGTTATTTACTTGCTTTTTTGCGCTAATTATGAATGCGTACATATAAAGTAAAGCAGTTTTGAAAAATGAGCCTGAGGAAGGAGCAGTTATGTGTGGAATAATGGGATATATTGGAGAGAAGTCTGCCTCGGATATAATTTTGACGGGCCTAAAGAGACTCGAATACCGCGGGTATGACTCTGCGGGCATTGCCCTGTTAAAAGATGATATCTATATCTGCAAAAAACCGGGGAAGATCGCCGAACTCGAAGAGTATCTCGATTATGAGGCCCTGGAACAGTACCATACCGGTATCGGCCATACCCGCTGGGCAACACATGGGGAACCGGTTGAACATAACGCCCACCCCCACATGGACTGTTCGGGCGACATTGCCATGGTTCATAATGGTATTATTGAGAACTACGGTGTTCTCAAGGAAGCTCTTAAAAAAGAAGGGCATGAATTCAGCAGTGATACTGATACCGAGGTAGTGGTACATCTCATTGAACATTACCATAAAACTGAAACACTTATAGACTCAGTCATGCGTGCCCTGAAACGGGTTGAAGGGACCTATGGTATTGCCGTTGTTTCTCGAAAGGAACCGGACAAACTCG
Source organism: uncultured Leptospirales bacterium (assembly GCA_964534225.1). Taxonomy (GTDB): domain Bacteria; phylum Spirochaetota; class UBA4802; order UBA4802; family UBA5550; genus CAZHNW01. Next base: position 104,905 of record CAZHNW010000004.1, read on the forward strand.
TTGCGGCCCGTAAGGGATCTCCCCTGATACTGGGGGTCTGCGAAAACGGTATGATACTTGCCTCTGATGCCAGCGCTATTATTGAACATACCCGCCGTGTCATCTACCTTGAGGATAATGAACTGGTTGAGATATCGGGTAATAATTTTAAAATTTATGACCTGATGAAAAATCATATCGACAGAAAAATTGAAGCAATTGACTGGGACATTGCCTCAATCGAGAAATCAGGTTATGACCATTACATGCTGAAGGAAATTTATGAACAGACCGAGACCGTTGCCAACGCCTTCAGGGGACGCATTCTCACCGAAGAGGGGAATGTCCGTCTTGACGGACTCCGTCTCAGCGATGAGGAACTTCTCGGAATAAAAAGGATTATCTTTATCGCATGTGGCACTTCCTGGCACGCGGGTCTTATCGGAGAATACCTCATAGAAGAATATGCCCGTATTCCTGTTGAAGTTGAATATGCCTCGGAGTTTCGTTACCGAAAACCTGTTCTTCAGAAAGGTGACCTGGTGATTACCATTTCACAGTCGGGAGAAACCGCTGACACCCTGGCGGCCCTTCGTGAGGCAAAGGCACGTGGCATAAAGGTAATGGGTATTACCAACGTGGTGGGAAGTACAATCGCCCGTGAATCTGACGGCGGTGTCTATACCCACGCCGGCCCGGAGATCGGTGTTGCCTCCACCAAGGCATTTACATCGCAGGTGACGGTGTTGATTCTGCTCACTATACTTCTGGCACGAAAGAGAGACATGACCGCACATGAGGGAAGTAACATCCTCAGGGACCTTGAGGATATATCCCGCCATATCGAGAGTATCATAACGGTTAACGGTATCAGGGAGATTGCAGCTGATTATTCCTTAAGCAGTAATTTTCTCTACCTCGGCAGGGGCGCTCAGTTTCCCGTGGCCCTTGAGGGGGCGCTTAAACTGAAAGAAATTTCCTATATTCATGCAGAAGGGTACCCCGCTGCAGAAATGAAACACGGTCCCATTGCACTCATCGATGAAAACATGCCCGTTGTTTTTATTGCTCTCGAAGATGATATCTATCGTAAGGTTATCAGTAACATGGAAGAGGTGAGGGCCCGTCGCGGTAAGATCATTGCCATTGCCAGTGAGGGCGATGAGGAGATTTGCCAGTATGCAGATCACGTTATTTACATACCAAAGGTTCATAATATTCTCGCTCCTCTGCTTACGGTGATTCCCCTTCAGCTTCTGGCCTACCATGTCGCGGTTATGAAGGGATGTGATGTAGACCAGCCGAGAAATCTTGCCAAAAGCGTCACTGTAGAGTAGGTCTGCGGGAGCAAAAAAGTTTTTTTCAGGACGGCCTTTAAAGTATTGACAATAATGCTGTGTGAGCGTAGAGTTTTATTACTGTTACTGGTTGCTGGTGTCCTGACGGCATGACTGAAGGGGTTAATGATCACGACCGTTATGTAAAATTCTGTATCCTGTCAGATGACGGGGCACGCAGCTTTCACGGCATGATAGTGAGACAGTCGGGTGCTGAAAACAGAGTGCGCCCTGGAACCACTTTTTTCTACATCATGCAGGCTCAGCACTAACAGAATAATTA
>CAZHNW010000005.1:0-40506 GCA_964534225.1 uncultured Leptospirales bacterium
TTTGACGCTGTAACTGTTTACACTGCTACCATAACGCTGAAAGCCAAAAGCGGGTACACACTGTCCGGAGTTACGTCTGATTTCTTTACCGTGGCCGGGGCAACGAATGTTACCAATATCGCCGATTCCGGTGTAGTGACAGCCGTATTCCCTGAGACCGGTGCTGTTCCTCCCACTGTAATTGACATTGCTGCGATAAGCGGTGTTACCCCGCCTGCAGCCGGCGATACACCGGTAACAACAATAATCGAGACAATTCAGTACACTGGCGTAGTAAGCTGGTGGCCGGCAGATAATCCTTTTGATTACAGCAAAGAATATATGGCTACCATTACGCTGACGCCTAAAAGCGGATACACTCTTTTCGGAATAACGGAGAATTTCTTTACCGTAGCTGAAGCGACGACCGTTACCAATGACACCGACTCCGGCGTAGTGACAGCTGTTTTTCCGACCACCGATGCAGCGCCTCCCACAGTAATTAGCATTGCTATAATAGACGGCGTTACCCCGCCTGCGTACGGTGAGACTCCTGTGACAACAATAGCCGAGACCGGACAGTATACCGGTAATATAAGCTGGTCAGGGTCACCGGTAACTTTTGGTGCTGATACTGTTTATACGGCTACAATAGTACTGACGGCTAAACCTGGATACACTTTTACCGGTGTTTCTGCCAATTTTTTTACCGTAGCCGGATCAACTACAGATACCAATGAAGCCGACTCAGGTGTGGTTACAGTGGTTTTTCCGATAACGGGGAATCCCGGCCCCGCTGCGGGTGACACCGAAACCTATACCGCCGATGGCGTATCTTTTTTAATGGCCTATGTCCCGGGCGGGCTGACATTCCCGACAGGAATAGATGATGATAACACCGCAACAGTGGACAATGCCTACTGGATCGGCGAGACAGAGGTGACCTGGGAGATATGGAGTAAGGTGTATGAATGGGCCGTCAACGGCACCGGCACTGCAACAGGCGAAGGTGATTATACCTTTGCCAACTCCGGAGGCAGGGGTGGTTACTATACTGACGATAATTACTCCTATACCACCGGGCATGAGACACATCCCGTAACTCAGGTGAGCTGTGATGATTGTATTGTGTGGTGCAACGCCCTGACAGAATGGTATAACGCGAAGAAAGGCACGACCTACGGCTGTGTCTACACCTATAACAGCTCAATCGTCCGTAATTCAAGCAATACCACGGCCTGTGATAGTGTGGTTGTCTCTTCCACGGAAAGAGGCTTCAGGCTTCTGACCTCGACTGAATGGGAACTTGCGGCACGGTACCGTGGTACGGATACCACAAATGTGGTGACCGGCGAAATAGGTGGTATTGATTTCGATGTCATGACAATAAAATGGACAAAGGGAGACTCTGCCAGCGGGGACACACAGGCGTATAATGTAGCACCAGAGAATTACGCGATATACAGCGGAAACTCAAGTTCCTCTACTGCGGCAATTAAAACTCGTAACGAAAACGCCCTTAACGTTTATGACATGAGCGGCAACGTTGATGAATGGTGTTCTCTCTCTAATAATAAGATAATCAAAACTGGTGCTTGGTCTGAAGATGCAAGTTACCTGCAAATTGGCAAATTTGAGATATGGAATGGCCCTGGCACCCTCTTTAATAACAGCATAGGCTTTCGTTTTGCGAGGACAGCGAATTAACATCCTTTCCCGCAGTTAACTCCCGGCAACCAAGACAATACCAGTTGAAGGCTCGAAAACGTTTTAGAGCCTTCAACTGGGCATAAAGGCCTGCAATATTTTTTCACCGGTAACATGCATCAACCTTTTTCTTTAAGCCCTTAACACGCAGTTCATAGAGAACGGTACAGTTATCCTTTGCGTCACAGGTATAATGAAGAACCTTTCCCTTTTTGATCAGGGCCTTCATTCAGCAGAGAATCCCCTCATGTTCTGTTCAATACAATGCCCCTTAAAGGTCTCCAGCATAAAAAGCCGCGCGGCAAATTTCGCAGCGGAGACGGCACGTTTTTTCCTGACCACGGGATCTTTTTCTTTTGGCGAAGGTACCCCTGTTGCGGTTACCCTGAAAGCATCAGGGCCGCAGAAACACCTTTGATAATCTCTGACAATGTCACGGGAAGAATCGAAATGGCAGATATCATTGACCTTTCCCTTTTTACCTGTATCCGCACAGGCGGTAAGTGTAATGAGAATAAAGAATAAAATTTTCTCCTTCATCAATTGATCCTTCTTAATGTTTTGCGAGTACGGCCTCCCCCTCTCCCTCCGGGAGAGGGGGACCGAGGGGGTGAGGGCATACTCATCACCCCACTGTTTTGGAAACAATTTCAAGGGTATTTTTTGAAAGACCTTTGGTGTTGAGGATTCTCTCAAGTTCAGCCTTCATCAGGGGCTTTCGCGTATCATCGAGTTTACCATAGAGTTTAAATACCGTGGCAAGGCGCGAGGCAATCTGCGGGTTGTAGGCGTCGATTTCGATGATTTTATCGGCATAATAACGATACCCTTCTCCGCCATGTTCATGGAAACGAACCTGGTTGCCGCCGAAGGCGCCGATGAGTGACCGCAGAAGGTTCGGGACCTTTTTATCATAAGCGGGATCGTTTTCAAGTTCTTTCACGCGGTCAAGTACATCACTCTGCGGCGCCGAGGCCTGCAGGGAAAACCATTTCGTCATCACCAGCTGGTTGTCATGCCACTGCCGGTAGAATTCATCAAGGGCCGACATGTCCATTCCTTCAGGGTGATGGGTCAAAAGCGCAAGGGCGCCGAAACGGTCTGTCATGTTCGCGGCATCATCGAAATGTTTTCGCGCTAGTTTCTTTGCTTCAGGGGAACCTGAGGCGACAAGGTAATCAAGGGTCCTGAGGCGCAGTTCCCTTTCGCCCATGGCCTGAACAGTAAGTTCGTAGCGGCCTCCCTGATCAAGGGACCGGTAGAGTGAGGCGAAATCGGCGTAGAGGTTTTCGCCGATCTTCTCTTTTAAAAATGTGCGGGCATGGTGGATGGCGTCGAAATCTATAATGTCGTAGTTCTGCGCCATGAGGGTTTCTCCCGGCAGGGTCAGCACCAGTGCCCTGAATGAATCATCCAGTGATGCATCAGTGATAATATTCTTAAAGGGACCGGTTATACTTTCATCGAAAGTAGCCTCCCCCTTCTGCTGAATTTCCTTTATGCAGCGATCCATGAGATGGCGCAGCACTTCCTGCCCTGCCTGCCATCGGTTCACCGGGTCAGAGTCGCGGGCAAAAAGAAAAAGGGCCTCATCAATGGTCTGGCCGCTTTCGACCTTTACCGGTGCGGAAAAATTACGGTTCAGGGAAAGAACCGGTTCTTCACTGACATCTTCAAAGATAAATTCCTCTTCAGAGTTTTTCAGGTGTAAAAGTTTCGGGGCACTTCCTGCCCCGGTGGTGCCTGTTTCACTGCCGCTGCTATCAAGCAGTGCCACATCAAAGGGGATGTGCATGGCTTCACGGGGGGTACCGGCGCCTGTTTCGGGTATCTCCTGTTTTATTTTCAGCCGGTAGCGCCGTGAAGCGGCGTCGTAACTTCCTGCAACCGTAACAAAAGGGGTGCCCGCCTGGCTGTACCAGCGCATGAACTGCGACAGGTCTTCTCCTGATGCCGCTTCCATGGCGGCGACGAAATCGTCACAGGTCACGGCTGAACCGTCATGGCGTTCGAAGTAGACTTTCATTCCCGCCTGGAATTTTTCTTCACCGAGGATAGTGTGTATCATGCGGATAACTTCCGCCCCCTTTTCATAGACCGTGAGGGTGTAGAAGTTGTTCATCTCGATATAACTCTCGGGGCGTATGGGATGGGCATTGGGCCCCGCGTCCTCGGCGAACTGCATGGTCTTGAGGTCGCGAACGTCGTTGATGCGCTTGACGGGGCGCGACTGCATGTCAGAGGTAAACTCCTGGTCTCGGAAAACCGTGAGGCCCTCCTTGAGGGTGAGCTGAAACCAGTCGCGGCAGGTGACGCGGTTTCCCGTCCAGTTGTGAAAATATTCATGGGCAATGACCGCCTCGATGCCGAGATAGTTCGCGTCAGTGGCACTCTCGGGATCGGCCAGCACATAGTGTGAGTTGAATATGTTGAGGCCCTTGTTTTCCATGGCACCCATGTTGAATGAATCAACCGCTACAATCATGTAGATGTCAAGATCGTACTCGAGGCCGAAACGTTCCTCGTCCCATTTCATTGCCTTTTTCAGCGATTCCATGGCATGGCTGCAGCGGCTTTCGTTGCCGGGATCACAGTAGATGCGCAGGTCAATGTCACGGCCGCTCATGGTTGTAAAGGTATCGCTTACCAGCCCCAGGTCTCCCGCCACAAGGGCAAAGAGATAGCAGGGTTTCGGAAAAGGGTCCTCCCATGTTACCTGGTGCCTCCCGTCATCAAAGGTTCCCGCATCAACGGGGTTGCCGTTTGAAAGAAGCACGGGGCATTTCTTTTTATCGGCAATGATCTTTGTGGTAAAGCGCACCATGTTGTCGGGGCGGTCAAGAAAATATGTTATGCGGCGAAATCCTTCCGGCTCGTTCTGGGTACAGAAAATGTTTCCCGATTTATAGAGCCCCTCCAGGGCGGTGTTGCCTGCCGGGTTTATGCGTGTCACGATTTTCAGGTCTGACTCTTCAGGGAGGCCGGGTATGGTGAGGGTCGCCTCATCAACGGTATAGTCTTTGCTCTCCAGGTCTTTGCCGTTGAGTTCCACGGTGAGAAGTTCAAGCCTTTCACCGTCAAGCACCAGGGGCGCCTGCCGGTTTTCACCCTGCCGCATGACCTTCATCTGCGCGGTCACAAGGGTGGAAGTATCATGAAGGCTGAAGGTAAAAAAGATTTCGGGTATGGCAAAATCTGCGGGCATGTAATCTTTTCGATATTTTACCCGGGGAGATGTCTGGTTCATGGAGGACTCCTGAATATTTTTTCATGAAAGAAAAAGGAAAACCTTCCCAGCGGTAGCCCGTGGGAAGGGGAATTTTTCTCTCTTATACGCTTTGCGCGTAGAAGGTTATGGAGGTTACGTAAATTTGTAAAGCTCATTTTAGATAAATTTATTGCAGTTATCTCAGCTATAAATTATCATTATCAGCATTACTCATTGCCGGCCCCGGTATCTCATAGCGGCTCCGGCAGCGCACATGTATCTATTGGGTGCGCTGCGATAAATTTGTTACGGAATTAAAACACTGAAAATGAAAAAAAAATACAACGTGGTGATAGTTGGTACCGGTCCCGCGGGACTCGGCGCCGCCTTTGAACTCTCTGACAGGGGAATGACCGGCATCCTGATGATTGACCGTTCCCGCATCAGTACCGGCGGACTGCGTAATGACTGCAAGCAGAACTATACCTTTCCCGTGGGCTTTCCCCAGAATATATGGGAGAAAAAAGAAGCCGATCACTATCTCGCAAAAGTCAAGGAACATCTCTCACCCAGAATAAAACCTCACCACAACCTTGAACTCTACACAAAGAGGGCGAAACGTCTTGATGTTACTCTCCTCGAGATAGACCAGTGCCATGTAGGCACTGACAGGGCAAAGAAACTCATAGAGGACCTCACAGGGACCCTTGAACAACGTGGTGTTCAAATATGTCTCGAAACAGAAGCAGTCTCTGTAGACATAACCCGAAAAGAAATTACCCTCGGCGAAAATAATGAAAAAATTCCATTCGTAACCTGTATCCTTGCACCGGGGCGTTCAGGTGCCGCCTGGCTGCAGCAGATCATGAAGGCCTGCGGTGTTTCCTACAGCGATAACATTGTTGATATAGGTGTTCGCATCGAGGCCCGGGAGGAGAACTACCCCATCGTGAAAGATTACTATGACCCGAAATTTCATTTTGCCGGTAATGTCAGGACCTTCTGCACCAATTCAGGAGCCGCCTATGTTGTACGGGAAAAGTATGACCGCTACTTCTCCGTGAACGGCCATTCCTTCAGCAGTGACAGAAAGCCAAACGGCCTGGTGAATTTTGCCATGCTCAATACCATTAACCTAACCGACCCTGTGGTGAGCGGTCAGCAGTTCGCCTCCATACTGGGAGAAATGGCCATGCAGCTTTCAGGCGGCATGCCCATGATGCAGCGCATTGGTGACTTCAGGCTGGGGAAACGCTCAAAGTGGGAAAATTTCAACAGTGACCTTTACGACTTTGAACCAACCCTTTCCAGCGCCACCCCCGGCGATATTGGACTTGCCATTCCTGCTAAAATTCTCAGGCGTATCTGGCGGGCCATGAAACAGCTCGATACTATTCTTCCGGGAATACTGCACCCCTCGACTATTGTCTATTACCCTGAGATAAAGACCTACGGCAACAGGCCCGCCTTTCTCGACAGGCACTTCCAGGTACAGAAGGGCATTTACATGATCGGTGACGGTGCCGGCACCAGCAGGGGCATCACCGCCGCCTGGGCATCAGGGATACGCGCAGCGGAAGGTATTATTCAGGGTACGAATTTTTAAAAAAGTGAATTGAAATTTTCATTCAAAATGACATGATAACAGGATAAAAAAATTTATTATACGAGAGGTGCAAAGTATGTTTATACAAAGAAAAAAGTTTTTAATTTCTCTTATGGCTCTTTCACTTTTTATTGTCTTTCCCGTAACAGACGCAGGTGCAAGGAAATTTAATTACTCCTATAACAGGTCAGGAAAAAACCTGCGGCTTATGAAATCCTTTATCACCAATACCGGAAACGCAAACCGCGCCAGAAGAATAAGCAGCCGCGTCAGACAGGGGCAAAAAATCCATTTCTATTATAAAATCGGTCCCATCCGTGTACAAAAAAGAAGAGGTGCCCCCTACAGGACCCGTCTTGTTATAAAAAGAGGCGGCCGCAGCATCAAGGATTTCGGCTGGAAAAATTCCAACGCCGTTAAGAGACATCAAAGGCGAAAAAACAAAACCTACGGCTGGTTTCACACCGCGCGGTGGAACCTGAAACTTTCCAGTCGCACACGTCCCGGCCGCTACACGGCAATTGTGAGTCATCGTGACCTCAATACCCGCAGGACCGTTACTATACGCTATAATTTTACCGTTACCGGCGGCAGCGGCGCCTATAAGCACACCAGAAGAGGAGGAGATAATATTCAAAAATTTATCAATGCCGCAAAAAGAAAAGACACCTCCCGCCTGAGCAGTTTTTTCTCCAACAGGGCGGTTTTTACAAGTCCCCAGTACGGTTTCAAAGACCTGAAAAATGACATTAAATCAGGCGCCCCCGTGAGCAGACGCGGCAAAAAAATTGTCACCCTTGGAGTTGCCTCTGTCTATTTTTCAAAAATCGGCGGAAAGATGAAAGTCACCCAGGTCAGCTGTCACGGTTGCGGACGTGGAGGCGGTAACTGATTATCCCCCTGTTTGTTTTTATAACCTGACACTGAAACTCTGGAGAAAACACTGATTCTCCAGAGTTTCAGATAACGGAAATCTTCTCTGAAACCAGATTCTTTCATTACCACCTCCCAGGAGCAGGTTGGTGCATGCCCGCCATTAATATTCTCAGCTGAAATATTCTCAACGGGACTAAATTCCCTTTCAAGGAAATCATCGAAAATTTATAAATGCTCACCAGGTTTTTATTTCATCAGGGGGAAGTTCAGGCTCCAGAGGAAGGAGATCATTGTTTTACCGCTTTCCGTGAGGCCTGATTGAAGTCTCTTTTTGGGCAAAGCAGCTAACGCCTCCCTGAGGGAAAAAACTTCTAAAAAAAGAAACCATCCGGGTGGGTTGAACATTTTTTCCAAAACCTGATTTTTTTTAACGATCTGACTTGCCGATGCAGGATAATTTTTATATATTCATCTGATTTTGATTAAACAGGGGACAAACAATGAACCAGCACCATATCAATTCACAGCGAAAAAAATTTTCACTGGGCAGGCAGATTGGCTACAGAATTCTTCACATGGCACGTTCAGGCGAAACGGATGAAAGGCTTGGCGCCCTTGAACTCCTCGCATCCCTGCCGCCACTCCCCTGCGGCTGCAGTGAACTAAAGGAGTACAAAGAGACAAGAAAACTTTATACAGCAATATTCAATGCCTGTGCTGATTCTATCGTAGAAATTCTTTCCCGCGATCATGCTTCTGGCCGCCATGACCCCGCGGAATCATTCAATTATACTCTTCCTCCTGAACCTCTCGAGGCTGCGAAAAAAATCGAGCTTCTTCCAGAGGCTTTTATGACCGGCCCCATTAAGGCAGCACTAAGAAGCCCCTATACCGAGGTTCGCTCTGCCGCAGCAGAATGTTACCACAGGATTCCCAATGATATCAAGTATGGCGGATTATTCAGCGATGCAGACCGAAAACGCATCCGTATAGAAATGCAGAGTATGTAACTCCCCGATACACATACCACCGGGGCGCCGGATTTTTTCCGGCGCCCTTTTTTTTTATTCCAAAGACACCGGAATTTTTATCATCACATGTTATCATGTAGGGCGGCAGATATCACTTTTGATAATTTTTCTATTGTATAGGGTTTCTCGATGAAATACCTTATACCGCGCTTCATTACTTCATCGACACGTTCATCCTGTTTAAAACCAGAGGTCAATACAACATTAACATTCGGATCTATTTTTTTCAAATGTTCAAAGGTTTCTTTCCCTGACATTTCGGGCATTGACATATCCAGCAGCACAGCATCGATCTCTATGCCCTCTGCCCTGTAAATTTCCAGAGCACGATGGCCGCCTTCAGCTACCAGTACAGTGTAGCCGCACTCGCTGAGAAGGTCCCTGGCGGTTATACGTATCCTCTCTTCATCGTCGACAACAAGTATAATCCCTTTACCATAATAAATTTTTTGATCGTTTTCGTCAGCCAGCAGTGTGTCGGAAACTTCAAAGTACGGCAGGTAGACGTGGAATGTAGTCCCCTTCCCTTTTTCAGAGGATACGTCAATAAAGCCCCTGTGCTGCTTAACAATATTATAAACCATTGCCAGTCCCAGGCCGGTGCCACTTCCCCTCATTTTTGTAGTAAAAAAAGGATTAAATATTTTATTACGAATGTTTTTATCCATACCGATGCCGGTATCTCCGACGGAAAGACACCAGTAATCGATCTCCCTCGCATCAGGATGATGACGGAGAAAATATCTGTCTGAAAAAATTCTCTGAAAAGACACGGTAAGAGTCCCGCCCCATTGCTCATCTTTTTCCTTCATAATGGTCATTGCATGGGCAGCGTTTACACAGAGGTTCAGAAGCATCTGTTCAACCTGTGCAGGATCTGCATGTATCATTGAGGGAGTCTCACAATAAACCGGTTCAAGCCTGATTGTTTTATCAAAAGTACCCCTGCATATTTTCATGACATGTTTTATTGAGAGATTGAGATCAACCGGTGCAAGTTTCAACTCCTGCCTGGCAGAAAGGGTAAGAAGCTGCTTTACCATGCTCGCGGCATTTTCTCCCGCCTGTTTCATCATGAGCAGGTATCTCCTGAGAAGGTCTTCATCCACCTTATCATCAGCATCAAGTTTTTTGCGCAGGATCGAAACAGGCCCCAGGATACCCCCGAGCACATTATTGAAATCATGGGCAAGCCCTCCCGCAAGGGTACCAACAGTTTCCATCTTCTGGGCCTGCATCAGCTGCTCCTCGGATTTCTTTCTCTCCGATAAATCCCTGACTACGGCAAGAATAACATCATTTTTACCGTATAGTGTCCGCCTCAGGGCCACTTCTACAGGAAACATACGACCGGAACTGTCTTTCGACATCCACTCGAATATCTGCGGTTCTCCACCCGCGGCAAGCTCAATTTTTTCACGGGCATGTTCAATTGTATATGCTCCACTGCCCATGCTTAAATCCTGCAGGGTCAGTTCTTTAACTTCATTTTTATCATAACGGAAAAGCTCTCGCACCTTATCATTCACATCAAGAATTCTGCCCGTGCCTATTTCATGAATAAAAATCGCGTCATTAACACCGTTATAGATAGACCTGAACTTCTCCTCACTTTCGAGAATGTCATTATGAGCACTTATCAGTTCTTCATTTGCAGCTTCCATTTCCTCGTTGGTTGCTGTCAACTCTTCATTTGCGCCTTCAAGTTCCTCGTTCTGTTTCTGGAGCTTTTCCTCAGAAAGCATTAATCCGGTTTTCATGACAATTATTTTATCTGCCAAACCAAGGGAGGAAAAAAGCATAAGCCATGCAATTGATAATTCAAGTAACCATTTTGATACGAAGGTAAGTGGAATAATCCCAAAATCGAGCAGTATCTCTACAGGTATGGCAATAAAATAAAAGGCAAAACCTGCTATTAAATATTTTGCAGACGAATTATTCTTTATCAGCGCGTATATGGAAATTATGAACATCAGGAGAATAAAGACAATACTGTGCAAAAGGGCAATCTGCAATACTGTGCCGTAACTTACTGTAAGACCAAGAGCCATTATAAGAACAGCAGGAGCGATAACACTTAAAACAACAATTTTGTTTGCCAGGGGATAGTTCTTTTTAGCTTCAATAAAAGAAAGGGTAAAAAGTGTGCCAAAAATCATTGCCCCGGCTATAGCAAAAATTACTCCCGTTTCCTGGAACCAGACATGACTGCGCCATAGATACTGGGCTCCTATGCCCCGTATCGCAAGGCTGATAACAGCCCAGCTGAGAGTATACATGACAAAATAAATATATGAAACTTCTCTTGAAGAGATGAATAAAATCAGGTTATACAGCATCATCAAAATCATCCATCCCAGAAGGATCATTAAAACAGCCATTTCACTGCTGCTGTAGTTATAAAAACTCCGGAAGGTCATGAGCAGCGGCGTAAACTGGATTGTACTGATTGATTTTATTTTGAGAAAACAGGTATTTTCTCCCGGCATGAGGGTAATCGTATAAGCAAAAGACCTGTAGTTAACCGTATCCCTCTCGACAAAGGGAATACTGTCACCTCCCCTGTATCGTATAAATTTTTTGTCGCTGCCGGCTGTGTAGAGGTCCATACTGTCAACCGTAGAGGTATCTGTTACAAAAATGATTTCTTGTGGAGTTTGAAGGGTGTTGTAAATCCTGAAGCGCAGCCATGAAGCAGAATCAGTAAAACTTAAATTAACACTTTTCCCCTGCATTCTTTCCCAGTGGATATTTTCATCCCGGATTGTATTTATAGTAAATCTGTTCCCGGCATCTTCGAAATAATCCAGAAAACCTGTAATATTCAATGATGAAAAATAATCATCTATAATAATGAAACGCCCTGAATCGGAGTCATGCATTGGCTCAGATGCAACACCTGCGAAGGGGGGAAGTAAAAGGCAAAAAATCAAAAAAAAAGACTTTAATAATTTCACAATTCTCCTACATAAAAAAATCTGATTATAACAAAGCCTGACATGAATCGACCAAGCACAGGAGATTCCCAAGTCTGCTTTTTATAAACAGCTTTTATAGATGAACCACCAGAACCTGTTTTAAGGTTATTTATAACCGTCAGGCAAAATATTTCAACAATAATTACAGCAGAACCGCTTTCACGAATAATATCGGTAAGTTATTCACTCCTTACACAGAATTTGATAAAAATACACATCAAATGGGGTTAAATCAGTAACAAATTTTAAAATTTATTAATAATATCTTTGACATTTTGTTATAATTTTTATATTATTACAACATATTTGCATATTTATTATTATATATTCCATAGTCAAACTGACTATGGAGATGTAATATATTCTTTCCAAGGAGGTATAACATATTTTCTTTCAGAAAATTTACTTTTAATTAATTTAAAGAGGTAATGTATGACAGAACAACAGCTTTTAACGGATCTTGCCGTTGCTGAAAGAAATATGAAAAGGAAATCAAGTGTCTACAGTGTAACATTTTTTAAAAGTGTCACCGATGCCTTTAAATCTACAGCAACACATTCATTTGCTGACCTGGTTCAAAAGGACATTGATATGGCACTTCAACTGAGAGACATTGCTGTACAGGAAAAACTGCTATGATGTAAATATCCATGTCAGATATAGAAATTAAAAAATGGGCCGGTTTATCCGGCCTTTTTTAATATTGTGTATTAGCAACCCTGATTTTAACTGTCTCGAAATTTCTCTTTGATGCTTTTTAAAATAATTTCAACGGCTAAAATGTACGATAAAAAAAATAAAACGAGTTAACCGATGAAACCTGAAGAAAGGAAAAAACTAATTCTTGAAAGCGCAAAAAGGCTCTTTTCACGCCATGGATTCTATAAAACACAAATTTCAGACATCATTGAAGAAGCTTCAATAGCCCGCGGAACTTTTTACCAGTACTTTAAAAGCAAAGAAGATATTTTCAAATTGCTCATGGAATCGTTTTCCTATGATCTCAAGTCGGTCATCTACCAGGACATTGATAACAGCGGGTCTCTCTCCTACCGGCAGCTTTTTACCATAAGGGTGCGCCTGATTTTTGAACATTTTGCCAAAGACCCTGAAATGTGCAGTATTGTTTTCCGCAAGGCCCTGGGGCTTCCTGAAGGCCTTGAACCCGGCATTCTACGCCTTGAAATGATGGGCATGGAATTCATGAAAAAAGAACTGCAAAAGGCAATGGAAGCGGGGGTCATGATGCACAACCTTAACATAGATATTGTTTCGAACATGATTGCAGGGGCCTTTTCTCGAACAGCCTATAGTTTCTTCAGCCTCGAAGATCATGACACTGTTTCATCAGACCTTCCAGTACCGGAGGGAATTGATTACCTGGCAGCAAATTTCGTCGATACCTTTATCGACGGCCTCGCCGCACCCGGCATTTCAAGCCGCAAGTAATGATTTAGAAACCTGAAACGCCGGGGCCCGTGCCCCGGCGTTTCAGGTTTCTAAGGTTATCATTTCTTCGTTTCCTTCACCTCGATGATAGTGGGAGATGACCAGCCCTGGATGGTCGGCTCATACATGCACTCCATCCGCGCAGGGCGCACCATAAATTTACCGGGAAGTTCAGCCCTGACGATATATGCAACCTCGTATACCCTTCCCTTCTGGAGATTGGTAAAGAAATAGACCATGCGATTGTCCCAGCGCTCGGCCCGTATAAAGGGCTTGTTTATGTCATAGGCATATTTTTTCACCACCTCGAACCCGGAGGGCAGATAATCCTCGAGTACCAGGTATTGGAAATTATCCGCGGCGCGGAAACGAACCTTTACGAGGAGTTCATCCCCTACTTCGATACGTTTCCTTGAAGTCATTTTACCCGGCACAAGGTACTCCCGGTGCTGAAGGTCTTTGACTCGATGCAGTGGACCATAGCTGCGATACAGGGCAATTCCATTGGAAAGAGCCTTGAGTGAACTCTCTTCGCTTTTAAAAATAGACATGAATCCCCCCGGCTTAAAGTAAAGGGCTCCCTTGACGGCAACGTCATAGGAAACGTCACGTCCCGCCTTTCCGGTGGATTCAATGGTAATTGTTTTACCCGGTTTCATGCCCCTGAGTTTTACTCGTCGGGTCAGGTGTATGGCTGGTTTCTTTTCCTTAGGGTCATATTTGATTGATGTTACTTTTCTACCGTTCAGTTTAAAGTTCAGATCAATTTCATTATTTGTAGACATCCCCCTTGACTTAAGATACTGCGTCAGGGCCACCATGACTGTCGCTGTTTCCTTGGTTGAGGCCCACCGGCTGTTTCTGCTGCGTCGTACAAGGGAAGCTGCCGCCTGGGATGAAAGGGTGCTTTTGTCCCTGACGTCTACCAGTGCGGCAAGGGCGTGGGCTGTCATTTCAGTTCTCCCCCCGGGCCAGCTCCACCGCTGAGCGCCGCGGCTCTGCCAGAATATTCCCTTTACGTCTTTCTGTACCTGTGATTTCAGGGCCTTTACTGCCTTTGCCAGTTCTTTTTTACGATATTTTTCATTTTTCACGCTGTCGGAAGAGTCAATAACGCGCAGCAATTCTCTTTTTTCAAGTGCCCGGACAATAAAGGCCAGCTGATAGGGATTCGGTTTCTTCACACGGGTCAATTCTTCCCAGGCCTTGTAATCCCACTGTCCGTAAAGAGCGTATACATAGAGCAGGTATGCCTTCTCATCCATGTTCTTTATATTGTCTGAACGAAGCATTCTTTTTATGGCCTTGAGTCCCTTTTTGACTGTACTGTCAGAAACGCGATACCCCTCGTTCATTGCCGCTGAAAGGGTAATCATGACATACCCTGAGAGAGAGGTATTTCCCCTGTCACCGGAGAACCATCCCCAGGAACCGTCTTTCCGCTGGAGGCGCTGAAGGCGGGCGATGCCCTTTCGTGTCCTGGCCCTGATTTTCTTTACATCCCCGGGAGAGACCAGGTACAGAGCCTTTTTTTTCTGCAGAAGCCGGTGCAACTGCATTACCGGCATAAAACTGTTAATAGTCTGCTCAACGCAGCCATAGGGATATTTTACCAGGTACTTTGATGCGGCGATCATCTTATAAAGAGGAGAAGGGCTGACGGTAATATCCATATTTTCAGGAACAAATGTAAAATCATCTCCGCCCCTGACAGGTTCCAGGGTGATGCGCTTCTGGGTATTCATGTCGCCAAGTCCAAAGAGCTTGAAAGAGGCCCCCCTCTTCTCAACGGGGACCTTTACGCGCAGGGCATCCCCGGCCTTTTTATCCGCCGAGGCGTCGAAACGGAGAACCATTTTCTCCTTTCCTGACGGTACCCTGATGCTGTAGGTGTTGCGGGCTGAACCGAAGGCGGGCAGGGAAATTTTTCTCGCGGCATCCGCCTTTACTTCCCCCCCGTTGACTTTAAAAGTAGACTCGATACCGGGAAGTCCCCGGTTCGTGTTGCTGTTGATGATACCGAGGAGAGAGAGGTTATCTCCTTCAACAAAAAAACGGGGCCGCCCGATGCGTGCAACCAGATCCTGGGTGACAAGAAATTTCTTCTTCGCCTCGCCAACGCGTCCCCTGAGGTCATGTCCCCGCGCGGTAAGACGCCAGGTGGTCAGGTTGTCCGGGAGAGTAAAGGTTACAGCAGCGCGCCCTTGTTTATTTGTCCTGATATTCGATTTCCAGTAAGCAGTGTCTTCGAACTTTTCACGGACCTTGATTTTCCCCTCCTTGCCTGCACCGGCAAGAATATTGATGGGGTAGGAATAGCTTGTAAGGACCCAGTTGGATATCTTCGTATAGAAAAAATCTTTCATGGCGGGGACATGGTCCCGCCTGATAGAATAGATAGCCTCGTCGACTGCCGCCAGGGAAAGGTCAGCCTCAACCGGTTTGCCCGCCTGGTTGCGGGTGGTTACATTGATCTTTATCTTTTCCCCGGGACGATAGGCCTTTTTTTCAGGAGCGAGAGCAACCTTTAAGGTTGTGCCCTTGACAGGTATCGCGATATTCTTAACAGAACGAAAAAGGGCCCGCTTGCGCTGCATCACTGCTGAAATATAAAAATTCGGGGCGTAACTGCTCTTTACCGGCAGGGTAACAGGCATCACGTTCCCTTTCATTTTTACCACCTTTGAGTAATAGACGTCGCGTCCTTCAAGGGTGAGACAGACATAGCCGCCGTTGAACCGGCTCTTGAGGAGGGCCGTCACGTTTCCCGCACCGGGAAGAGAATTTCGGTTAACGGAAAGTTCGAGATTCCTGAAACGGGAGGCCACCTTCCCGCCGTAACGGTTATAGACCCATATTACCCGCGATGCGGTAATCCGGTTTCGGCGACGATCGAAGCTGGTGGCAACGATATCATACTCGCCGAAATCGGCAAATTTCGCAGGAAGAAGAAGTTCAGCCTCTCCTTTTCGGTCAGTGGTGAGCCTCTTCTCTAAACGGGCCCGTCTCTCATGGACATAGACCCTCTGGTATGGTTTCCAGATGTAGCGATAGAGCTGAATCTTTACCGGGGCGCTGACAGGCTTCCCCGTATGAGAGAGTGTTTTAATGGTCACCTTCTTTTTGTCAGAACCGGCAAAAAAATTGCGGTGAGGATTGATCTTGATATAGTATTCCCCCCTGCCGACACGTACTTTTCGACGCGCGGTAATACTGACATTGGACTGGTCAATGACCGTTGTTTCAAGGGTTATCTCCCTGTCATAGGGATAATTGCCCGCAAAGAGACGCAGGGACACAACTCCATTGGCATCAAGGTATTTTTCTCCACTCAGCTTGACACGGTTATAGGAACGGCTTCTGTTTCCCTCCTCCCACCAGTAACGTGTGTCGGTATCTCGCAGGCGTGACTCATAGAACCGGTAGCGTACGAGCCCCCCCTTCAGGGGAGCGCCGAAAAAATATTTTGCCTGTACCCTGAAGGTTACATCATCACCATTGATATAGTAATCCTTTTCAGGGGTCAGCTGAACCGTGTACTCAGGCTTGCGGTACTGTTCAACATAAAAACGTCCCCGGCCGTAAAGATTTTTCTCTGTTGGCCCCGCCTGAATATAGAAGGTGCCGAGACCGGCGGTCTCAGGTATAATAACTGAACCATGGGCTGTTCCCCATTCATCAAGACGGATGTTTCCCTGTTTTATGATACGGCCGTTTTCATTATTCTTTATCCTGTAATAGATTCGTCTTTTCCCCATGGAAACAAAGAGTCCCTTTCTCTCCTTGGCGACGAACTTGTAGCTGACCCGGTCACCGCTGCGGTAGACAGGACGATCCGTATAGATGAAATACTTGTATTTTTCACGCTGAAAACGTGAAGGAGAGCCGGTATTACAAATGGCATAACTTCCATCAGGGCCGATGGCAAGAAGACTCAGGTGCGCCGATGACCTGTGGCGATACTGGTAGATGCCGTTTTTATCGGTTTTTCCCCTGTGTATCACCTTTACCGGCAGGTCTTCGATTCTGCGGGGCTTTGCATATTTCTTTTTCCTGAAACGTCCATAGCCGCTGAACTTCGTCGCGTCAAAGACTACCACCTTTGCTCCCGCTACAGGTTTGCTTTTTACAAGATCAGTCACGTAGGCAAACACCCTCCGGCGGGAACGCTTGACCACTACACCGGTTGAGGTAACAGTAAAGAAACGGCGGCTCATGACCTTTCCAGCGCCCCTGACTTCAAGGCAGTACCCCCCCGTGGCAAGGGGCGTTTTTATCTGAAGGTTCTGGTAGCGCCACTGGTAGGGTCGAAAATTCTTGACCACTTCATCCCAGGCGGTGACCTTTTTGAATCCCCCCGCTCCAGGGTCAACCTGGCCGGGATCTGTTTTTCCCCGCATCAGTACTTCCAGGGGCACTCTGTAAACCGTAGCGGTGACCTTTTCAAGACGAAAGGTGCGCAGGTTAAAGGAAAGGGCATTGCCCGGCGCAAAGGTATAGCGGTAGGAGTAGACCACAATCTGGGGTTTTTTAGGTTTAACAGTGAAGTTAATGTCCTTCAAATTCTGACCTTCGGAGATATATATCTTTCTCTTACCCTGTTTATAAAAGCCCTGGTGTGAGAGTTTCAATTCGTATTTTCCCGGTTTCAGCTCTTCGAGGCGATAGGTCCCGTCCTGGTATGTTTTTACCGAATGACGGGTACGCCCCCTGGCCCTGACATTGATGCTGCGCGCCGGCACATCAAGGTCGTCAATGAGTATCTTTCCCGCAACGGAAGCGGGCCGGTACATTTTCATGGGCAGGTTAAAGGGTTCTCCCCTGCGCAGTCTCTTGAGACGCGCCGTTTCAGTTATAAATCCACTGCCGCTGAAAGTGACTGAATAGCGGCCCTGGACAAGTTTCTCGAATCGATAGGTGCCGTCACTGCCGGTAGTGGTAAAAATGGGACGTCGTCCCCTGCTGTGGTAGCTGTAACTCCCCCCCCTGCGAAGTTTTACCTCTATGCCCTTGAGAGGTTTGCCGGCCGAATCAGTAACACGCCCGGCAAGAACAGCCTCGGGAGCGAGGTAGACGTTTCTCGTGCCGGGACGAATGGCACCTGTCGAACGAAAGGTTACGTAACCTTTCGCACTGACTTCCATGATATAGCGAACCTGGGGAATAAAATTTCTGATAATATAATCACCATCACTGTCACTTTCCACGAGATAATAGCCAATGCCCATGTTGGCGTTCTTCATCTCGATACGGGCCCCCTCGACTGGTTTCCCGGTCTTGCTGTCATAGACGGTACCTTCGACCTTCCTTTCACTCTTCAGGTCTTTCCCGGGGGAAGTCGAATAAACACGTCTCCCGTCATCGAGAATTTTCACCTTTGTCGATGAACAGGCCGTAATAAATATTGCTGCGGTAAGGATCGTTATAGCTGCCAGAATTTTCTTCATACTACTTCTCCCACATGGTTCTGATTCTTTCATTCATTTTTTTTACTCTTTATCGTTATCGCCCTGAAGACCGACCGTGACATGACCCCGCGGACTTCGACATTTCTTTTCAGGTAATCAACTGTCTTCATTTCAGCCGGTACGACAACAGCGCTGGAACCGTCCTGAAACATGTAATAGATACCGTTATGCGACAGGTCAATGTTCTCGATACTCGTCACGCCCCGCGGCTGGGACGCCACGGTAACAATGATAGCTGTTTCTTCAACTTCCTCGACTCCCAGTGGCGTATACCGCGGATCCCGCCTGAGGGCCCCCTTCAGGTATTCGCGCATGGTTACGGAAAAATCACTGCTGGTGTGGTTAAAACTTCCGTAACACCCCCGGACCCTGCCGGCCCTGACAAGGGTTATAAAAAACCCCAGTTTCCCGTACCAGGCCGGTGTTTTTAAGGCAAAATCTCCCCCCGCCTTTTTTCCCTCAAGGAAAAGTTCCGTCTCCTTCCTGAGCCAGTCAACAAGGCACTGGCCGTTAAGGGCCTCGAACTGCTTCCAGCGGCCCAGGAGAATTTCATTTTCCCCGGCGGCGGGAAGTATCCCGAAAAACAGAACCAGTGTCAGGACAAAAAACTTCCTCATAATTATTACTTAATATAGACGGGGGGATAAAAATCACGGTAGACAAGAAAACGTTCCAGGACACTGTTTCCCCTCATCTTTTTCCGGTAAACGTAAATATTCAATCCCGGACGAATGTCCCCCTTTTTGCTTTCTTCCTGAAAGGGTATTGATATTTCTTCTTTTTCTGTTTCGATGACATAACGATAGCGGGGCTTTCTCTCTCCCGCAAGAATAACAGTAAGGCTTTTTTCGTTCATGGACACGCGGATATGCAGTGCCTGGGAGGTGCTGTTTTTCATACGCAGGTTTTTCTTTCCATACTTGATGGTCGCGTCAAGTCCAAGGGGAACATAGGTCACGGGCTGGTAATGGCGGTGTCTTTCACGTATTGCAAAACCAGCCATAAGCATGGCATTATAAATCGTTGATGAAACCTGGCAGAGCCCGCCGCCCGGTTCCATGCGTATCCCCTCACGGTACATGACAGCGCCGTCAACGAACCCGTTTGCCGCACTTCCCTCACCGACAGTTTCATTGAAATCAAAAGTCTGTCCCGGCCGGATAGTCACACCATCGAGACGGTCAGCTGCAAGACGAATGTTCTGTTTTACCGATACTGTCTGGTCGGCAACGGATGTTGAAAAGGAGGCAATAATAATCCCCCCTGCAGGTTCAGCACCGGCAGGAGCCTGCTGCGGCAGAAAAAGGCAGAGGACTGCCAGGATAGACCCCGCGGGGGAAAAGACCTTTTTTATGAATGTTTTAATCAATTTTCCTTTTTCTCCATTGCTTCAACAACAGCCATCTCTATCTCATCTATACTATAGGGTTTGACAATGTAGCTTGCAAAACCGTGAGAGCGGTAATTCGCCATAACCTGGTCATTGGAATACCCGCTGGAAACCACCGCAGATATTGACTGATCGATTTCAAGAAGCCTCTGGAGGGTCTCTTTGCCCCCCATGCCCCCCGGTACGGTGAGGTCTACGATCACAAGATCAACAGGATTGTCCAGATCTTTTTCTCTCTTATAAATTTCTAATGCCCTCTCACCATCATCTGCAACGAGGACCTCACATCCGAGCCTCTTGAGCATATTTTCTCCCACCTTCTGTACAATCACATCATCGTCCATAAGGAGTACCCGCAGCCCCCTGAAGCTGCGGTGTTTTCTTTTACCCCTCTTTTCAGAAGGTTCCTGGAGAGTGGCGGGAAGATAAAAATAAAAAGTTGTTCCCATGCCAGCGGTGGATTCCACCGAGATACAGCCGCCATGCTTTTTTATAATCGAAGCGGTCACCGCAAGGCCCAGGCCCGTGCCTTCTTTTTTCGTGGAAAAAAAAGGATCAAAAATTTTCTGTTTCAGACTGTCCGGGATTCCCTCACCGGTATCGATAACAGAAACCCGTATATAGCGGTCCGCTTTCAGCCCCATAACGGGAGAGTCTTTTTCAAGGTGGATATTTTCAGCAGCGATGGTGATGACACCACCAGCGTTCATGACCTGGCGGGCATTGAGGACAAGGTTCTGAATCACCTGGCTTATCTGCCCCCTGTCCACCTCGGCATTCCACAGGTCATTGTCAATGCTGAATTCAATGCCCACAGAAGCGCCGCTGAGAATAAAAGTCGACGCATCAACGATAATATTCTTCAGTGAAGAAGCGACCTTGATGGGAGCCCCGCCGCGGGAAAAGGTCAGAAGCTGGTTTGTCAATTCCTTGGCGCGCAGGGAGGCTTTTTCTGCATCCAGGAGATAGGAAGAATTCATGTCCTCATCTCCGAGATTAAGACGGGCAATGGAAATATTTCCCAGTATCGCAGTGAGAAGATTATTAAAATCGTGTGCGATCCCCCCGGCAAAAATCCCCAGAGACTCGATTTTCGAGGCCTTGAGAAGCTCCTCTTCCATTTTTTTCTTTTCAGAGATATCCCTGAAGGCAATAACAGCGCCGCTGATATGGTCAGTATTATCTCCCAGGGGTGTTATTATGGAAGAAATGAATTTCTGATTTCCATGAGGTGTCACAAATATTGCATTTTGATCGAGCTCCACGGCTTCTCCATGGGAAAAGACCAGGGAAAGAAAATCCATAATGGTCTGGTCCTTTTCATCAGCCTTGAACCTGATAAGTGAAGAAACGGATTTACCTTTCTGATTTCCCTCCAGGTCAAGAATTGAAACGGCAGCCTCGTTGAGGCCGAGGACATTCCCGTTGATGTCGACAGTGATGACCCCGTCACCGATACTTGCCAGGGTTGTACTCATCAGTTCCTTTTCTATCCGCAGGCCGTCATTCGAATCGAGAAGGTCCTGGTGTGTTTGAACCAGCTCATCATTCATTGCCTCGAGTTCTTCACTGGAGGCGGCAAGTTCCTCATACTGCGCCTGGATTTCTTCTTCTTTGGTGAGCAGGTTATCAATGGCGCGCCGGTAGATAATAAAAATCTGGTAACAGAAAAATCCGCTGAAGAGAAGGGCCGTCAGATTATCGAGCATGAATTCTCCCAGATGGGAGGGGGAAATGGGATATTGACTGTAGAGACAAAAACCGGCAGCAATCATGAGAAGCATATTGACGCCGAAATAAAGAATAATCCCTTTCTCTTTTCTCTGGAAAACAAGGGGGGTTATTACTAGCGCAGCGGGTATAAGAACAAGGGTATCTATTTTCTGGACCATGGGACCTGGATCGAGAAAATGAACCATCCATACCATGGCCAGAGAAATGCTGAGTGAAAGATGGGCAAAAAGAGCAAAATGCCCTTTCCGGAGAAGAACAAGAAGAGACAGAATAACGAGGCATCCGGCATAAAATGGAAGAGTGGCGGGAAGAGAGAGATTGCTCCAGATAAGGAAAAAACCAAGATAAATAGAAAAAACCACCCCGTAGGTAATCAGAAGAGTCAGGAGAATCCGCGCCTTCTGCTGCAGAAGAAAATCCGTGTCATTTATGTTAGCCAGAAAATAATTATATATCTTTTTTAACAATGAATTTACCCTGAATCATTAGGTTTATGGAAATTTATCCCCTTCATTGTAGTCTGTTCCGCGTTCATTGCAAGATAATTTTTGCTGTTAAATAAATCTTAACAGTCATCCGAATAAGAACTTTCCAGAAAAAATCAGTCACTATTCTGCAGCCTGCGCGGCTCAATGTTGCTTTTGGTTATCCCTGCACAGGCCCTGAGCCGCAGCCGGGTGTTTTTTGACCTCCTGTGTACACCCGGCACAGCAGGCTTCCCGGTACACTCAGCAAAAAAATCTATTGACTTTCCCGTCCGGGGAAGGATCTTTTCACCTACATTGAATAATAATGAGGATATAATGAAACAACATGTTCTGCCATTCCTCGCGGCCCTCATCCTGACGGGAGGCTTTTTCTTCCCCCGGCAGAATGCATACGGCCTCGATAGTGAAACCGAATACATGAGAAGGGCCACGGTAAAAATCCTTACTGTTTTTATTAAGCCTGACTATAACAACCCCTGGAAAGTCTCTTCTCCCCGGAGCAAGAGCGGCACAGGGGCCATACTGCCGAACAATCTTATACTGACAAATGCCCATGTTGTCTCTGACGCGACAAGCATACAGGTACAGAAAGAAAATGACCCTGAACTCTACCAGGCACGTGTACTGCATATCGGCCACGAATGTGATCTTGCCCTTTTGATTGTCCAGGACCGGAATTTCTTCAAGGGGACCGTGTCTTTGGCCATGGGCTCCATCCCGGAACTTCGCAGCAAGGTTACCACCTACGGGTATCCCCGCGGTGGAGAGAGGATATCCATCACAGAGGGGGTGGTAAGCCGTATCGAGATCGGCACCTATACTCACAGCGGCAGGGCAAGCTTTCTGCGAATACAGACTGACGCGGCTCTCAATCCCGGAAACAGCGGAGGCCCGGTTATCCAGAAAAATAAAATCGTCGGCATCGCCTTTCAGGTGCAGCAGCAGTCAGACAATATCGGTTACATGATACCGGTTCCCGTAATCCGTCATTTTCTCGATGATGTCAGTGACGGCACATTCAACGGGTTTCCATCCCTTGGGATATTCAGTCAAAAGCTGATGAGTAAAACCATGCGCACCTATTTAAAAATGCCATCTTCGGCAACAGGGGTACTGGTGACCCACATCATTGAGGGGGGATCCCTGCATGGCTCACTGAAGGCGGGAGATATCATCACCGCCGTTGACACCTTTGATGTTGCCAACGATGGAAGCATTATGAACGGAACGGGCCGCCTGGATTACAGTTATATCGTCTCGTCGAAACAGGTAGGTGAAAAATTAAAAATAACATTCCTGAGAAAGGGAACTGAAAAAAGCATCACTGTAACAATGAAACGGTTCCCCTCCAGGATAAAATGGTATGACCAGTACGAGACACGACCAGAGTACTATATTTTCGGCGGCATTATTTTTCAGCCCCTGTCAAAAGAATATATGAAAACATGGAACAAGTGGTGGTATAACGCTGACCAGCGTATGCTTTACTACTATTACTATCATCTCAACGACGGCCTTTTCCCCCGTCGCCGTGAATTTGTTGTCATCAACCGTATACTTCCTGACCCGTCAAACACATACATTTCAAATATAAGGGAGGAAGTCGTACGCACCATCAACGGCATTGACATCACCTGCCTCGAAGATGTAATACGCGCCTTCAAAAAACCAGAGGGCGCCTACCATGTCATCCTTGTGGACGGTTCTGAATACAAAATTCTTCTCAAAGCCGGCGAGATGAAAGACGCCAACAGGCGCATCCGAAACAACTACCGTATACCTTCTCTGGGAAGACTGAATAAAACGAGGAAAATCAAGTAATGAAAAAATATATTTACCTGCCCATCCTTCTGGGGTTTCTTCTTATGCCCTCTCTCACTTTCGCGGGGAATGGTGATTTTATTAAAATATATATCACCTCGCAGCCCTTTGACCACGACTCGCCCTGGCAGAAAAAATCCATCAGCAAGACAGTTGCCTGCGGCTGCGTTCTGCCGGGGAACAGGATTCTCACCACCGCCTATGCCCTCTCCGATCATGTGATGATTGAACTTGTCCGTCCCGGTGAATCAGTGAAATATCCCGCCAGGGTTCTTGTAAAAGATTACCACACGGGACTGGCCCTTATTACTGCAGAAGACCCTTCTTTTTTTAACGGCATACATCCTGTCTCCCTGGCAGAAGACCAGAACATAACGGGAAAATATGCCGTGATTCGAAAATGGGACAGGCTCGGCGCCATAAGGGAATTCAGGGCCATGGCAATAAAATCCTCCATCAGGATATACCAGCCCAACTGTCCCGTTCTGATGCACGTCATGACTACAACCATGAAAAGCGGAGGCAGCGGCGAACCCGTCTACATCGATGGGAAACTGACAGGAATCTGTACCGGCCTCGACAACAGATCCAAGACCCTCTATGTTATTTCAAACACTACCATCAGGAGACTTCTGAAAGATGCCGCTGATGGAGTTTATGAAGGGGTTCCCTATTTCTGGATGGACTACGTTGCCCTGAAGGGGAACACCAACCTGAGAGACTACCTGGGCATAAAGAAAGAGGAAACGGGAATTCTCATCTGCGAGATACCTCCCACCAGCAGCGGCAGTGATGTTCTCCGCAAAGAGGATGTCATACTTTCCATAGACGGCAGAAAGATCAGCGATAACGGAATGTATCGCGATCCCCATTACGGCCTCCTGAACTTTTACGGCCTTATAAACATGGAAAAGGCAGTTGGAGATAAGGTTAGCATGGAAATCATGCGAAGGGGAAAAAAGATGAAAGTAGACTTTACTCTTAAAAAAATGAACTACAACCACTTCGTTGTTCCCCTTCTCACCTATGACAGGCAGCCGCATTATACTATCTACGGCGGCCTCATCTTTCAGGAACTCACCCTTGGATTTCTCCAGACATGGGGGAAAAACTGGAAAAAGAAAGGAAACGATCGTTTTCTTTTTTACTACAGCAGTGAAAAACATACAACAAGATCTGACAGCATGCGCTATGTCGTTCTTAACCGCATACTTCCCTCACCCTGCAACAAGGGATACGAACAGAAAAAAAACCTGATGCTCGAAGCCGTCAACGGCACAAGGGTAAACAATATCCCTCATTTCAAAAAGCTCCTTGACAATGCGAAGGGAGAGCATATCGTTTTCTCATTCAGGGGAGGCACTTCCATTGTTCTCAACAGGGAAGAGGTTCGCCGGGAAAGAAAAAAAATAGCCCGAACATACAATATAACCAGTGACAGTTACACCGGGGATTAAGATGTTACAGTGAGGCAAAGCATATGCAGAATGAAATAACTTCCCCCATAAAACTTCTCAATGATGACGGAACTATTACCGAGGAAGGATGGGCACGCCGTCCCCTCTGGCACTATAACCGATCAAAGATAAACGCCCACTGGAGCCGTATCAAGGAGTGGGATTACTATGCCGTTCTCTGTCATAAAAGCGGACGCGGCATTACTTTGACCCTTGCCGACCTGGGGTATGCCTACCTGGCCGCCCTCTGCTGGCTCGACCTGTCAACAGGCCTCTGCGTTCAGCTCGATTCAACCGCCCTGTTGCCAAAGGGGAAAAGCGGTTTCTCACCCTCCTCAGAACGGGGTGATCTCCATTTCAGTGACGGTAACCTGCGGATACATTACAAGATATACAAGGAGAAGCGCATTCTCGATTTCGAGGCCCCCCGCTTCAATCTCCCCGACGGTTCGAGCGGCATAAAAGGAAGTTTAGAGCTGACACAGCCCCCGGAACTGGAATCCATTGTCATTGCCACGTCATGGAAGGAAAAACGCGACGCCTTCTACTATAACCAGAAGATAAACTGCATGCCCGCCTCAGGCACCGTTACCGCGGGGTCTGAGACATATACCTTTGAACCGCAGCATGCCTTCGGCAGCCTCGACTGGGGACGCGGGCGGTGGACCTATATCAACCGCTGGTACTGGGGTTCTGCCTCGGGCCTGCTTAACGGTGTCCCCTTCGGATGGAACATCGGCTACGGTTTTTCTGACCGTACCCCCGCTTCGGAGAACTGCCTTTTCTATGACAACCGCCTGCACAAGCTCGAAGAAGTGACCTTTCACATGGACACAAAAAACTACATGAAACCATGGAAGTTTACCAGCAGCGACGGCCGCTTTGAACTCGATTTCAAACCCGTGATTGACAGAAAAGGGAAGTTCAATCTTCTCCTCATAAAATCAGACCAGCACCAGGTTTTTGGATACTTTACCGGAACCGTTAACCTCGATGACGGGACCGCCCTCGAGGTAAAAGACTTTCCCGGTTTTGCAGAGGACGTCTACAACCGCTGGTAGACCTGTCAGCCCCTCAGTATCATTTCAAGTGCACGGGCGTTTAGAAGAGTCTTTGGTACCAGGGAACTGGTAACAAGATGCTCACGCGCGTCAGGGTCGGATTCATCCCCCCTGCTGCGGTGAGAAAACTTCCCCGCCGGGCCAAGTCCGTCAAGGACCGGCACATGGTCCCAGATAAAGTTACCGTCACTGAGGCCGCCGCGCTCTTCCTCTTCGCATGCGTACCCCATTTCTTCGGCAGAATCACGATAGATGGCGGCGAGGTGACCGGTCTTTTCATTGCGGGGCCATGCCGGTACCGACCGGACCTCTTTGACTTCCAGCACTGCCTTTTTTGAACCTTCAGGAAGGCTGAGGTGACACATCTTCGGCAGAGAGAATATTTTTTCGCGCCCCTCACTGAATGCACCAGGAGAAAAGGCGCGCATCTCAACATCGGCATTCGCCTCTTCGGCAATGCGGTTGAGTCCGCTGCCCCCGCTGACGTAACCGGCATTAAAGGTAAGGCCCTTTTCATAATCGGTAAAATCATGTATCTCTGAAAGCCCCCTGCAGAGAAGATCAATGGCACTCCCGGCGCTGTCATGGGCTACACCGGCATGTCCACCGGGGCCGCGTGCCGTTATACGAAACACACCCCTGCCCTTACGGGCCGTCACCACCCTGAAAACATTATCAGCGAAATCACCCGCCTCGAAAACGAGGCATGCCCGGGCGTCACGAGGGATGCGCTCACGGCAGAGGGCGCCGAAATCATCTGACCGTGTCTCCTCCGTGGCGTCAAAAAGTATCTGCCACGATGTCTCCTCGAAAAGCCCGGTATTTTTCGCGGCAAGGATATCCATGAGCATATAGATGAGCAGGGTCCCCCCCTTGATATCACAGGTGCCGGGGCCAAAAATCAGGTCGCCCTTTTGCTCAAAGACAAAGTTTTCCTGTTCTTCTTCTTCGGGGGAATAGACCGTATCGAGGTGAGAGACAAGGGCAATGCAGGAAGTAGAGGCCCCCGCCCGTGAAAGTATGAGGTGTTTCCCGGGGCCGAATTTTGCCGAAACCTTTTCAGCGGAAAATCCCAGGGGACGAAAGAGTTCTTCAGTAAATGTGCTGAGGCGGGCAATCCCCTCACCGTTCTCAGACCATGAATTTATCGCAACCATGTCACGGAGAATCGATATATAACCTGCGAGACCTTTCTCAAGAAAATCTTTCATTACAGTGCTGCTTTCCTGTTTCAGTTACAACCGCAACCTATTTCACCACAACATCGAGATGAACATAGCGTGGAAGTTTTATCCGCCACTGCTGGTCTCCCGTCAAGTTTTTTCCCGCCAGGATGTAGTGGTGTGACCCGCGGGGGAGCTGCGTCTCCGGAAAGGGAAGTGAGAAGTATTTAAAGGTGGAAGTTCCTCCCATCGAGGCAGAGTAATTGAACATGTTGATGGAACCGAGGGTAAAATCCGTGGTGGGGATGCCGGCATCTCCCCCGTTGAGGATAAACTTTGCCGTGGACCCGGTGGGGATTTCAAATTCGCTGAGAAGCTCTGCCACACCCCAGAGCCTGAGGGCGGCGCCGAAGGTGTTAATGCCCTCGATGGCATTTACATCGCCTGCCCCCAGTGCGGCGGCAACAGCGCGGTAGTCATGGTAAGGGTTCTGCACAATATTGCCAAGGATATCTGCCCCGTTATAGTTTCTAATGAGGAAGGCGCCCAGGGAATAACTGACAGCATATTGTATAAAAATATAAGGGGAACCGGAATCATAATCGAATGCCATGAGAGACATATTGTTATTGGGCACGTAAAAAGGGAGTCTCCCCGTGTTGACAGTTGAAGTCCCCGCGGAAAGGTCTGCGCCGATAATGCCCCTTGGTCCGAGAATAGCAAGGGCAGGTGAGACAGTACAGAGCTTATGAGAGACAAGGTCTTCTGTGGCCATGGAAAGCAGTTCATCGAGCCAGGGTTCCGTGTATTCTGCAGGCCCCTGGAGTACATATTTCTGGTAGTAGTGAATCATATGCTGAAACTCATGGGCCAGTGTGGAAATAATCTCCGAGGGCCATGCATCACTGATGGACCATTGCTGCCCGTCATCATCATCAAAGGCGAGCATCACCGCGTCCATAAAAAACATGACGCGTTCGTTTGATCCGCTCACGCCGCCGGTGGCATCGACAAAAGAATGGACCGGGGTAAAAAATCCTGCCACGGCTCCATCTGACAGAAAAGCTGTATCGTCATCATCGATATCATAGAAAAGAATGGTTATTGTATCATTATCACTGATGAGGTTGCTGGATTTCTGGCTGGCATCACTTCCCCACTCCTCGCCGAAAACAGTCGTGACCCAGTCATAGATGTCGTTGTCACTCCCTGCCTGGAGAAACTTTTCCGCCACCCGGTCAAGTACCGGGTTTTCACTCCCCGTTGTGGTGGTGTTATCAATAAAAAAGGACTTACCGCTGCCTGAACCTGAAAGACAGTCTTCGGCAACCCAGATCTCGAGTTTTTTACCTGAAGTCGTTTCTGTGCCGTAATCTGTCATCAGTTTCGCTGAAACACTTGCCCTCCACTCATTTTTTGAAGCATCATAGATGGTGTTGAATAGAGCGGTATCTCCCACAGACCTGCTGTAAGGCACGCTCCTTGCAGTGGGAGGTCTCGCAGAGGGGCTTTCAACTTCCCCCATACTTTTTAAGAATTCCCTGTTGCCCTTTGAAATTTCGGGAGAGCCCCTCAGTGCCCCGGGAAGGTCGCCCGGGACGAAAAGAGATTCATCTGAAAAATTTTCACCTGCACTGCGGCCTGAGGTCCCGTCAATGGCGGGAATGATTATATTATTTTCGGGATGAGTGTTGGTTACAATGAAATAGACATCTTTTACGTTCGAACCGAGCTGCAAAGTACAGGTAAGGTCAATGTCCCCTGATTTCTGGATCTGGTAGGCGCCATAGTTGCCTCCGTCAAAGGTAACTGTCTGTTCAACCTCGTAATACTGAATGCCTTCGCCCCCGCCGCAGGAGATAAGAAAAAATACAAAAACCACTATCAATATAACGAACAGTATTCTGGTTCTATAGTGCATGGTATTATCAGGGCCCCCTGGTAATTAAAAAAAAACAGTCAACCTCTAAAGGCAACCTCTATTAATTATTATTTTCCGCCTGCCGGCGGCGGGCGGAAAACATAACTGCTGAGTCTGCCCGTAGTTATAAAACAGGGAAATTCTAAAAATTTAATTTTTGGAGGTTCCCTGAAGTTAAACTAACACAAATTTAATACTGATAAAATACTTTATTTTATAAAAAATTACAAGGATTTCACCATTTTTATCATTCTATTAGTATAGAGAACTATATTATTAAAAAAATGATATATCATTCAACCTGAATGACGTTTTTCGTATAAAACACTTGACTTTACTACTGAATTTATTAATTTAAGAATACCATACGTAATTATCGTTTACAATACTATAAAAAAGTCGCAAAAGGATGCGATTTTTTTAGAAAACCCTTAAATACCGTCCGGACGGTTAATTGAACAGACTGCAATAATATGATTATTTATATTAAAAAATACAACAAACGCTTTTTGTAAACATTTAGCAAAATAAAAAATTTAATACAATGGGGGCTCTCATGAAAAGGGTAAAAGGGATACTACTCATACTGTTATCGTTATTCCTCTATACGGGATGTGATGCGGTAACAGGGGCATTACAGACTTTCGGTGATGCGAAAAGTTCAAATGCACTCCTCAAGGAACTGTCAGTTTCTGAAGGGGTATGGGATTATGCTTTCAATCCCTATGACAATGAATATACAATCACCGTGGTCAATGAGATCGAAAATATCACGGTCAAACCCAAAACAGACCATGTTTTTGCCACGGTAAAGGTCAATGACAGCGAAGTCAAAAGCGGATCAAATTCTGATACGATTCCCCTTTCTGTAGGGAAGAACACCATTACCGTAACGGTCACCGCATGGGACGGGACAACAAACACCTATACCCTCACGGTGACACGCTCCCTCAGCACTGTCACCTCCCTCGAAACACTGCAGGTTGTCGAACCTGTGGGAACAACGATCTCTGACGCCGGGAATAATAACTATAACGCAGTTGTAGGAAGTCTTGTTTCTACTATCCGGTTTGCAGTCGAAACAACCCACAGCAGTGCATCCCTTGAAATGCAACTTGCCAGTAACGGTGTTGTCGGTCCCGGTGAAGATATTTATATCACCAATGGCCTGAACCTCTTTATCATCAAGGTCACCGCCCAGGACGGTATCACCAAAGAATACTACACAGTGGGGATCACCCGCCTCAGCGGTGACACCTCTGACTGCCGCGTCAATTCACTGGGTATCCAGAAGACCACCCTTGATCCGGCATTCGACCCTGATGACCACAACGGGACAAGCCCCTTTACCTTCACTTTTAACGCGGAAATATCTTCGGGCAAACTCAGTGCCGGCGAGGTCACTACAGACCTGGTTCTCACAACGAATTCAGGCGTTGCAACGGTTCGCGTTACAGATCCTGCGGGGACAGCCAGCTGGTCAGCTGATTATCCCGGGGGGCAGGTAAACCACCAGCTCAACCAGTCTGACTTTCCGCCGCGCGATGATCCCTACCCCATTATCGTTCGCGTTACATCAGGCAGTGGAGCAAATACCACTGAATACACAATCAATCTGACGGTACGGGCAGGCAATAACGACGCCACCCTTTCAAGTGATGACGGCATACTCCTTACCTGGGGAGCCCACAATTCACGGACAGTTGTCTATCCCGGGACATTTGCAGACCATAATCCACTGAGCTACCAGTTTAATCCCAACCTGACCGAATACATCGCCGTCATGGCGGGAACAGAAACGGTAACGGTCAAGGCAAAGGCGAATGATCCCAATGCCACTTCCATCACCATCAATGGTACAACGGGAACACCGGATGCCCAGGGGCTTTTCACTAACGATGTCAATTTAATCATAGGTCATGTAAAAGATGTAAACATAAAAATTATGGCAGAAGATAATGTCAATTTTAAAGAATACACTGTGAGGATAAAGCTTCTCAACGCCTATGAATATTACTGGGGCATCTACGGGCCTCTCAACAACCTCTCCTACGCAAGATGGGAAGACTGGAAGGATTCCCAGGGACTCACCATTGATGCTCATCTTGGCGGCCTCTCCGGCGGGGATCTCTACTGGAAAACAACCACAGGCCCTACCACCTACATGGAGTGGACGAACTACAGTGACGGCAACGCCGGCGGGGGAACCTGGAACATCAGAACAGACTATAACTACTACCATCCGTCAGACCCCAACTACAATGGTTTTACCCTGGGTGAGGGAAAAACCTATGGGGAACTGAAGTGCCTGACAAACCGTGATGGCTATGTCTACGGGGGCTTTACCATCGATACCCGATGGGGAGACCGCATTATGGAGGCAATGGTCCACTACTGGATCGATGACATGAAAAAGGTCGATTATGAAGAATGCTCCGGTGCTTCATGGGCAGAGGTCCTCTACATGGGGCAGCTCTACAAAATGAAGTACAAGGCAAGCAATGCCCCGTACCCCTTCACCGACCCCGCTTTCGACTGGACAGCGCCATGGATACCCGCGGGCTATCCCTTCGACGGCTTTCCTAAAGCGCCCCCTGCAGGCTGGTCATGGCACCTGCAGTATGACAATCCCCCGAGTGAATCAGATCCTCCCGGAAGCTGGTAAAAGGGGAACACCGCGGGCCCGAGGGCCCGCGGAAGAATATTGAGTATAAAAATGAATAAAATGGAATTTCACAGACAGATGGAGGAAAAATGAAAAGAAAAATCAGGGTATCAGTTCATATAGTCATACTGCTTCTGTTTCTTTCCGGGACAGCATTTGCCAACAGGCTGATCCAGGAAAGGGGAATCTATCCCAACCAGAGCGCTGAATATGTGCGAACACTCAACAGGTCAGCATCAACAGACGCGGACGCCGCCTTCTACAATCCGGCGGGACTCGCCTTTATCGGAGACACGGGGCTCTACGTCATGTTCAGCGGGCAGACCTATTACGCTAAAAAGACCCATACCATGGATTACTATGCCATAGAGCTTGGAGATTACGGCACTGAAATGACCTATCACACAAAGGATGAATTTACCGGAAACATGCCTGATGAGTATTTCGCCGAAACAACCGCCCCCATCCTTCCTGACCTGGACATCATATGGAAAGGGAAGAACAACGGCCATGAATGGGCCGCCTATTTCGATCTTTCCATTATGCAGGCGGCGCCGAACATGGTCTTTCCCCTGGGCCTTGCTGTTATCGACTGGGGAAACCTGGCGGAACAGGAGACTCTTCTCTTTGATAAGGGACAGGTATTTGAAGCCTATAATGCCGATGCCCAGGCAACCAGGACAGAATATCTCATTGGCGGCACCCTGGGCGGGGCATACCAGGTCACAAAGTGGTTTTCCGTTGCCCTGGGAGGTCGCTATATCTATGCAATGGGAAACATGAACATCGATGTCAGGAATATAACATACACCATCAATGGAACAACAAAATTCGGGACCAACTGGGATATCGACACAGATTACAAAGGGCACGGAGGATCTGTCATAGCCGGATGCCACCTCAAATTCGAAAAGGGGTCCGACTTTTTCCCAAAATGGGTGCGTCCCTTCGATATAGGGTTCAAAATCGAATACCATACACCTATTACTATGAAGAAAACAACAAACAGGTTCACCGCTCCTACGACTGTTGAGGCGAGCGGCTCCCTGAACCTTTTCAAAGACGGAACCACTGTAGATGACATGACATACCAGGCAGGCAATGGCGAGAGTGAATTCACTTTTCAATACCCCACACAGTTCAACCTGGGTATCGCTTATAAAATCCTGCACAACCTGAAGGTAGAAACCTCCTTTGAAATTACCCTGCGTAATGCACGCGACCTCAGCGGTGAAGAAGATGACTATAATGCCATCGGCTACAAAGTGGGATTATGCGTGGAGTGGGGATTCATGAAAAATGTTGTGGCAAGCGCCGGCTACCTCTACAATGATTTTGGCATAAAACCATCCAGAAGGGATGAAGCTGACATGATGCTGCCCAGCCACGCCATTGGAGGCGGCATCAGCATCAATATATCACAAAGGCTGAAATTTACCATAGGCGCCTACTACGAATTCTATGTACCCACAAATATTTACGCAACTGAATTTACACATGTCACGGACCCGACGTACCACTATCTCTACAAAGAATTCAAAGAGCAGAGATTCAGTGTTGGCTGGGGGGTAACCTACCGTTTCCTCGGCGCTTCTCCCGTAGAAATTGGCGACAAGAAAAAACTTGGGCTGTAAAAGGAGAAAAAAATGAAACAAAAACATACTGTTTTACAATCTTTATTTAAAATTATACCCGCAGGAGCACTGGTCTTCGCCATAATGTTTTTCGCGGGATGCGGCCAGTCTACACCGCCCAATGACCCTATCGTCCCGCCGGGGCCTCCCACGGGTCTGACAGCCAGTGATGGAGCAGCATCAAATCTTGTCTCCCTCGAATGGACCGCATCTGAAGGAGATGTTGCATATTACAGGGTATACCGCGCACCCGTGGAAAACGGCGTTACAGGGGAATATACCCTGCGAAAGGACTTCTACTATCCTGAACTGCGCAATGATGGCACCACCGCGTCATTCGATGACAATGCCTTGAGTAAATCAAAGATATACAGTTACCGTATCTCCGCGGTCAACGCGGGCGGCGAAAGTGAACTGAGCGCCCCTGATACCGGTTACGCTGACGCCCTGGCGGTAGAATACCCTGATCCCCCATCAAACGGGTTTCAGGCAACAAACAATATCCCCAAAATGGTCTACCTGGACTGGACCCCTGTCAGCGGCATTGCTACCTACCACCTTTACCGCAGCAATAGCGCCATGGGAGAATATGTAAAGATTGCGACCATTACCGACACTAACGGGGTTGAACTGGTAGTAACCCCCGAAACCACTCTCTACTATGCCTACTGTGATGACAGCGAACTATGGGACAGAGATGGAGATGAAGTCCCGGATGGTGTCGGAGAGATGGGAAAGGCATATTTCTATCGCGTTTCATCAGAGAATGCCGACGGTCTCGAAGGGCCGAAATCTGAAATCATCAATGGCTGGTTCCCCTATGAGGTCCCCGGAGAGGCACCGGCAACTGTTGCGGCAACCGATGGAGAATTTTCAAACAAGGTTACTGTTTCATGGGATGCCGTGGCAGGCGCCACATCATACAAGATTTACCGCTCAGACAGTACCGGCGGCGCATGTGAAACTCCCACTGTCTCAGGCAGCTACGTAGCAAAAGGAATCAGTTCAGGCACATCCTTTGATGATACCAATGTAGCAGACGAGACTACGTACTGTTATACTGTGAAATCGATGAATAATGCAGGGGAGAGTAATATCTTTTCTGCAACTGATACCGGTTTTGCTTCAATATCAACGGGTGTTGAGTCTCCCGGGAATCCAACAAATGTTGCGGCCACCTCTGACGGCGTGAACCAGATTACCGTTTCGTGGACACGGGTCGATTCTATTGCCAGCCACTACCTGATCTACAGAAATACCGATCCCATGGCAGAGTGGACCACCATCGTCGGAACAGTGGCGGACAATGAACCGGGAGGGTCTGATGATCTCTCCTGGAACGACGGTGACGGCAGCATCGGTTCTGTGGCAACAGACACTACCTACTATTACAAGGTTAAGGCTGTGGTCTACCAGGGCGGGGATACGGGCAATCCCATTGAAGCAGAGAGTTCTCTCACAGACCATACATCAGGCCGCGCCTACCCCACTGAGCCTGATGCCCCGACAGTCACCGCCACGGATTATCCCGGCGCACCATGGTTCTGGAACCGGATTGATGTATCGTGGACAGCAGTTGACAGGGTGGTGGGTTATACCCTTTACCGCCAGGTAGGCGCCGGCTCCGCATGGGAAAGGCTGGAAAAAGACCTTACACCTGCGGTATTGTCATATTCTGACACATCTTCTGCTGTTGAGGCCATCTGGGGTACTGTCGTTACCTACCGGGTTTATGCTACCAACTCAAACCCGGCAAGCTACGCAGGTACAGCAACAGAGCCGTCAGAGACTGCTAATTTTGGCTCTGATGAGGGAGGGGTTGAATTACACCCGACAACAATCAATGCTTCACATTCGGCGTATCGAGAAATTACGATAACATGGAGCAACATACCGAGTGATAACCTGGGCGGAAGTATAAGCTACAAACTTTACAGAAAAAGGCAAGATGAATCAAATTATTCCATACAGGCAATAATCACTTACGATTTCCAAAGTGGTGGTACGTACACCTATGTGGACAGCGGATTGGCCATGACAAACAAAACATATTACTACTATGTGATTCCTGTCATGAACAGCCATGAAGGCCCGCAGAGTAATGTTGATGATGCTGACAGCTTGTTTTAGATGAAATGTTTTGGGATGTCTTTAAAAGTGGATTATTGAAATTCGTGAAACGATTAAGATTCCCTCACATGTAACTCTACTACTGTAAAAAAGGGGTACCCAAAAAGGGTACTCCTTTTTTATTCAAATATTCATTGCACAAGAAATCCCTTTATGATTATATGCCCTGCAAAAGGCGCGGCAATATTCGCAGAAGGCGCGACAGCATCTTTACTGAAGGCGCGACAACGCTGTCGCGCCTTCAGTAAAGAAAATGGGGAATCCATAACACATGACACAAACCAGAACCATGATAACCAAAACATCCCTGGCACTGCTTTCAGGGGCCTGCCTTGTTCTTGCCTTCCCTCCCCATGACTGGTACGTGCTTGCATGGATCGGTTTC
This sequence comes from uncultured Leptospirales bacterium, assembly GCA_964534225.1. Taxonomy (GTDB): domain Bacteria; phylum Spirochaetota; class UBA4802; order UBA4802; family UBA5550; genus CAZHNW01. Next base: position 36,155 of record CAZHNW010000005.1, read on the forward strand.
GTTCCTCTTTTTATTGCCCTTGAAAAGACAACATGGCGGCAGGCATGGCTTCTTGGCTCTCTCATGGGCACTGCGGGTTTCATGGCGGCATTCCCCTGGATGCTTCACGTGAGCAGAATATATCTCGAACTTCCCCTCGCCGTGACATATTTTGTCTGGGCAGGATATGCCCTGATTCACGCGCAGCTTTTTGGTCTTGCCGCGGCGGCATACCGTTTCATAAGACAGAGGCTTAAACTTCCCCCCATAATTCTTTTACCTGTTATCTTTACCGCTGTCTGGTCGCTGGTGCCCACCCTCTTTTTCTTTAACCTCGCCAACGGGACTGTTCCCTTCACTATTGCGCTGCAGCCCCTTGAAATAACCGGCGCCTGGGGCCTTGACCTTGTGATGTTCGCAACCAGCGCTTTTCTCTACAGTATTGTTCGTTTTCACCGTGAAGGCACAACTATTACAGCCCTCGCTGTGACAGGAATAATAATCGCAGTGTGGTTTACCACCGGTTATGCACTGGGAAAAACATGGTCAGAAAAAATTTCAACGTGGGAGAAAGTACGCATCGGCATCGTTCAGCCCCACCGTCACTCATCGCGCTTTGTTCTGCCCCACGAAAAGGGATTTTCCAAAGAATACCCCCTTGCCATGCACCTTTCTCTGAAACTGAAGAATGACAACCCTCACCTTGTTATATGGCCCGAAGGCAACCTCTACCGCTACTTCGAAGACCTTGACGTACATCAGTCATTTATGAAAAACGTGAAAAAACTCGGCGCCCCCCTGCTCTTTCACGACTACCCCTATGATTTCAGAAAAGGCCGCATCCTCTACCGCAACTCGTCTGTTTTTCTCTCAAGGGGGGGAAGTTTTCGCGGCCGTTATGACAAGCGTTACATCATGCCCTTTGGTGAATACATACCCTTTCTCGACTACGAGGGGAAACTGGCGCAGTGGCTGAATGTGCCGCCCCCTCTGACTCCCGGTGACGGGCCGAAAACATTTACCACCGAAAAAATGCACGTGCAGCCAATGATCTGTTACGAGGTGATGTTTCCTGAATTTGTTGCTGATTCAACAGGAAGTAACCCGAAAGGCAAGATACTGGTGGTCCAGAGCAATGACGGATGGTACGGCACGGGGGGGCAGGTCTTTCAGCACAACAGCGCCGTGTATCTCCGTGCCGTGGAACACCGCCTGCCGGTTATACACGTTCTCAACAACGGGCCGTCACTGGCTGTTTCGCCTCACGGCACGAGCCTCTTTACCGCCCCCTTCTGGGAACGGGGCAGCTGGACGGTCCCGGTGCCCTTTTCGCCTGAATCAGGGGGCACCTTTTATTCACGCCACCCCCGGCTTGTTCTCTTTTTTATTCGGGGAAGTTTTCTCCTTCTGCTCCTGCTGGCCTTCAGCAGAAAGATGCAAAACTATTTACTTGAAAAAAGAAACGTGGAAACCGGGGAGTACAACTGATGCCTTCACCCCGCCTCCGGCGCACCCTCTCCCATTTAGAGTTGAAAAAGGGAGAGGGTTCATTGTTAAGGTTCAGGTTGCTTTAAAAAAATATTCACGATGTCCGAAACAAGATGTACTCACTGACGCCTCCAGCTGGGATCAAAAAATAGAATATCCCCGAAAAAAATTCCCCCTACCTCACCCAGATAACCCTGTTATACTTCACCCCCTGTGCTGCAAGCAGGTCGCGGTACTTTCGGTTAATGGATGTTCCTGTCAATACCGCGTTATAGAGTTTCACCCTCTGCATACGGGAACTGCTCAGGTCAGCCCCGGAAATATCAGCGCCGGAAAGATTGGCATCAGAAAGATCTGCTCCCCTGAAGCTCGCACCCTTGAGATTTGCCCCGGCAAAATTCGTTTTCACCAGGTTGGCCCCCTCGAAACGGGCACCGGCAAGATCAGCCTTCGAAAAATCCCCGTTAACAAGGACAACGCCATTGAGTTCACCTGACCGCAGAACCGCCCGGGTAAAATCAGAACCGGAAAGATCTGCCCCGTTGAACCGTCCTGCTGTAAAGACCCTGTTTTTAAAATCTATACTTTTAAGGTTAGAAAAATAAAACCTGTTGTTTTTGAGCACCGCCCCCGCAATCATAGTATTACGCAGGTCAGCGCCGAAAAAATTAGATCCTTCAATACGCGCATTCTGCAGGTCAACCTCATTCAGCCAGGCACCGGATAAATCTGTCTCCTTCATCTTTGTCTCGCGCATGTCCGCGCCGTTGAGGCGGGCACGCATAAAATCAGCCCCGGAAAGATCTGCACCCCGCAAATTTGCCCCGGACAGGTCTGCACCATAGAGCCGTGCCTCTTTCAGGTCTGCATTTGCAAAATTGCATTTTACCAGATTCGCCTTTCTCAGGTCAGCACCGGCAAATTTGCTCTTCCGCAGGTCAGCACCCGCAAGGTCAGCATTTCTCAGGTCAGCATCAGTAAAGACAGCCGATACCGCTGATACTTTCACGAGGGAGGCCTCTTTAAAGTTGACTTTATTCAAAACCGTTTTTCCCAGGCGGGCCCTGTCCAGTTTTGCAGAAGACATGTCCGATCCTGTCAAAACAAGGCCTGAAAGGTCAACTTCCTCCATATTTTTACCAGAAAGTTTCAGCCCCGTGAGGTCTTTCTTCTCTTTAATCAGCTTTCGGATATCACTGCCTGAAGAGGTGCAGAAGAGTCCTGCAGAAAAAATTATAAGGAAAAATAAAACTGGTACCTGCCGGGATCCTTTAACTTCCCCGAAAAAACTAAAAAACTTTTTCATTATTTTTCACCGCCATCAAAACTCTTTTCACCGCCACGATCCGCATACCGGGGCCTTTTACCATCCCTGTATCACTGAAAAAATCCCGCAGCAGAAAGGGAGTGGATGTACCGGGATTAATGCAGGAAATACACTGAAATATGCATTATTCTCTTGAATTGTTTTGTATCTTCCTGTTTAATACACTCTATCAAAAGTAAAAGTGCAAGTAATATTTCGAATATCAGTATAAAAGGGACAGTCCATGAAAATACAAACGCACCAGGCGATCAACCATGACCTCTGCGGCACACCCGTTTCGGTAACAAAAAATACGGCAATCGTTGAAATGACCGTCACCGATGACATGGCTGTTGATGACAGGGGGCTCGTCCATGGGGGGTTTGTCTTTGGCCTGGCTGATTACGCCGCCATGCTTGCGGTAAATCATCCCCATGTTGTTCTTGCAGGTTCAACATGTAAATTTCTCATGCCCATTAAAACCGGTGAAACCATCAGGGCCTCAGCCACTGTGGCTCTCATCAAAAATGCCCGCTATACCGTTGTGGTCAAAGTCACGCGAAAAAAAGATACGATTTTCAGCGGCGAATTCACCTGTGTTGTCCTTGATGAGCATGTTCTTGAACAATAGGGCCCGTTTCGTGGAATTTCATCTCCAGGCAGGCCTGTGATGAAATTTCTTTTTATTGCCACAGGTACCCTTTCACTGGCCCTGGGTATTGCAGGTATTGTAATACCCGTTCTGCCCACAACCCCTTTTCTTCTTCTTGCCGCTGCCCTCTACATGCGCAGTTCTGAAAGACTCTACCAGCGCCTTCTTGCCAGCAGGTTTGCCGGAGAAAGGGTCCGCCGTTTCAGGGAACGGGGCGGCATGTCCCTGAAAGAAAAGGCCGCCGCCCTTTTCATGATGTGGGCCATGATTTTTCTCTCCCTTCTTTTAACCGGTTTCAACTGGTATGTCATCGCCCTGGGCATGGCTGGCTCCCTTGTTATGGGATTTCTTGTAAAAACCGTATCTTCCCCTGGAAATGACGAGTAGTTATCTACTGCCTGCAGTCTCAGGTCTGCACAGTGCCCTGTGCTTTTTTGCTGTATAATGTTGAGGTGGCGACCCTGTATTCAGGTGACGGCTCCTTAAGGACAAGCTGCAAAAGGATTGATTCTTCGGAAAAATCATCCGGCATGGTGAGAATATTTCTGATAAGATTTTTCTTTGCTCTGTTCATTTTTTCCCCCTTTTACCCTGTATACGAATGGGAGGGTCAAAAAATAAAAATTTTTTTCTGAAAAAATGATTTTTTTTAATTTTTAAATAAATCAGTCTTTAGCTGTACAGTTAAGCCCCCCCCTCCGGGGGGAAATGAGGGAGGGGGCTCTCCAGGATATGTATTAAATCTATTGGCTGCAGGCCAGAGAAGCTAAATTGTCACCGAAGGTACCGGTAACGGCCGTCGTTTTACCCTTCTCCACGACAATGCCTGTTACCGTTGTTGGACTCATTCCAAGGTCAATATAAGTCTGCTCATCATTGATGAAATACCAGCCCATCCGGTAGTATTTTATCCCCAAAGAGGAGGCT
>CAZHNW010000005.1:40516-81088 GCA_964534225.1 uncultured Leptospirales bacterium
GATCGCCAAAACCAGGGCTATCAGGCGCATCTGTTTCGAGAATTCCCGTCACATAGTAGGTGCCGACGGAAACATTACTCAGGGTAATAACCACACTGTCCCCGGTATCCCCTGAGGCAGTTATCGCATCACCTGAGGCATCATTGCTGTAAAGAGGCATATCCTGCGCCATGAGTGAATCTACACTGTCAAAGACACCGACAAAAACAACCCCCACATCGGTTGTTTCATTCGTGACAGTTACCTCTATTGTTCCCGTGCTGCTCCCGCCGTCACAGGCAGTGATAAGAAATGCCAGAAATGCAGCTGCAGTAAAACAGAATATTTTTTTCATTCTCTTCCTCCGGTTAACATTAATTTTAATTAAATAATTAATAAAAATTTCTTGCATGTCAAGAAGAAAGAGATAATAGTTTCCAATATCATAATTTTTGTTTCCATTACTTATGACATATTTTAATTTATGTTAACATTTACTGAAAAAATGATTGGTTTTCACATCAATTACTATACATAAATAATATAATGTCATATTAAAATAAAAAGCAATTTTTTTACGTTTCCTTAACAATTATTTTCGTTTCCCCTTAAAAATAGATATTTTTTATCTAAAGAGGTACAACAATGAAAAATTTTTCCCCATTTCTCTTCCTCCTGGTGCTGGCACTGATCCCCCTCCCCCTTTCGGGGTCAGCCATCTATCAGAATGACAACCAGAGTGCTGAACATATGCGCTGCATGCACCGCAGCCACAGTACTGATGTGGATGCCGCCTACTATAATCCCGCGGGGCTTGCCTTTATGAAAGCAAATGGCCTCTACCTCTACCTTGGAAATCAGATCATTGAACAGGAGAGAAATGTCACCGATGCCACCAGTAACATTGTAAACTACGTGGGAGACGGCAGCCCCGTTACCTTTAAGGGAAGGGCTTACACCTACCTCTATCCCGTTGGCTACATTATCTACAAATCAGAAGACATGGCCCTTTACGGACACTTCGGCATTGTAGGCGCCGGGGCCAGCGCCGAATATGACAAAGGCCTCCCTGGATTTCACACCTTGATCCTTGCACACGCCCTTCCCGCCCTGGGTGACATCACTACCTATGACGTAAACCAGGAGATGAAGGCATACGCGGTATTCATCGGAGCCTCTGCCGGGGCAGCATACAGGATTCTCGATAACGTATCGGTTTCTCTGGGGGGAAGATATATCTATGCCATCCAGGACACGAGACTCCGCATAGGGTTCAACTCAGTCTCAAACGGGACAACAGACCTTGTGGCAGACGGCACCTATTCTGATATTGCCGTTGACTCACGGGCAACAGGATACTCCCTGGGACTCATCCTCGGGGCAGACATAAAGGCCAGTGAAAAAATGAATATCGGCATGAAACTGGAGTACTATACCCCCATGAAAGTGACAAACCAGGCCCCGGATCGCTTTGAAGCACCTTCAGCACTGCGGGGGCCCCTCCTGGCAGAATTCGGAGAGAACAAATCCACCTATAAGACACTTCCCATGTCATTCAGTATCGGTATCGGCTATGCCCTCACACCGGCATTTTCTGTTATCGCAAGCGGAAGTTACTATTTCAACACCTGGGCCTCATGGGGCACCGAAGGGGGAAGTGACGTAACAGATACATTCAACAACGGCTACGGTTTCGGCCTCGCCGTAGAATATGAAATCATCTCTGACCTTATTATAAGTTTCGGGGGAAGTTATTCTATCAGCGGCTACACGAAAGAATCCCGCACCGAGGGAGAATACAATCCCCCGGTATGGGCCTTTGGCACCGGCGCCACATGGCACGTCTACCCGGGCCTTTCTCTCACCATCGGCGGGATGTATACCTTTTATGAAAACGAGAAAGGTACCTCCTTCAGCGATGACCAGACAGTTGATGTACCCTATACATGGAACATAGCCCTGGGACTGACCTGGAAGGTACTTTAAGTCATTAAGCTGCCGGTCAAGCCGGCAGCTTAATGAAGGCGATGTCCCATGCTGCGCCTTGCAATAAAATAATTGACATACCCCTCTCAACAGCATATTCCAGACATTAATTAAAAGCAAAAAGGATAACGAGAGGAATAAAATGAACCTCCTGGAACAGATTGAAAAAGACATGAGAGAAGCCATGAAGTCAGGTGACACCCTTCGGTCAGACACGCTGAAGATGGTCAAGACAGACATCATGTACGAAAAGGCCAAAACAGGCGAAGACCTTTCAGATGAGAAGGTACTTGAAGTTGTCACACGCGCGGCAAAAAAACGCCGTGAATCCATGGAAGAGTACCGCAAAGGAGGACGTGAAGACCTGGCGGAAAAGGAAGAAAAGGAAAACGAAATAATCCAGGCCTACCTTCCCGAGCTCATGAGCGAAGAAGAAGTCGCCAAAAAAGTTGACGAGGCCATCGCCGCCGCCGGTGCCGTTACCAAAAAAGATTTTGGACGCATCATGGGCCCCCTTATGAAAGAGCTCAAAGGGAAAGCCGATGGCGCAGTGGTAAAAAAACTTCTCAACCAGAAACTGACTGACTAAAAACAGGTTTACAGAAGAATCAAACCTTTCGAAAAACCGTACCGTTAAAGGTGGCAATAACCATATCGTTATGTTTGACCTCCATTCGGTAGACACCGGTGCGCTTTGTAGTATGGATTCGCACCGCGTCGGCGCTGATACGATCTCCCACCTTTACTGTTTTAAAAAAAGACCCGCTCACATCAAGGGCAAAGGAAGGCGAATAATCACTATTGGAGGCGGCGGCAAAAGCTACATCCGCCAGTGAAAAGATAAGCCCTCCATGAACAAAGCCGAGAAAATTCAGCATATCCTCTCTCACGATGAGCGAAGTGCGCGCGAACCCATCATCCGCTTCTTCGACATCGATGCCGAGAAAACAGGCAAAGGGGTCTTTCGAAACAAGGTTCAATATATCGGTCATAAAATCCTCTCTTGTACCAAAAATTTTATACAAATCTAACAGATGAGAAACCTGTGACAAGAAAAAAGTTAATTTACTTTCTCAATCTACCAGCCATCATGTCCTGGATAAAATTTTCTTTACCAGAATTTTAAAACTACAGTGATAATGAACAAAAACCAGACAATTAAAAACTCACTTTTTCTTCTTTTTCCCCTGTTCCTGGGAGTCAAGCTTTGGCTTTTCCCCGGAATAGCCAAACTTCCGCCCCCCCTTGAATATTTTTCTCCTGGCATACCGGGGGTAGTCCTTCTCCTTTTCGGCCCTCTTCTTTTAATGCGCGGCCACCGGGCACGCTACCGTACCGGCCTGGCTCTCTATGCCTTTGCCTCACTTCTCATTGCGGTACAGGCACTCTACATGCGCTACTTCACGCGTCCTTTCAGCATTCATGTTCTTCTGCAGCTGGGGAACCTCCATGGACTGGGCCCCAGCATAGGGAGCCTCTTCTCCTGGCGCGAATTCTTTTTGCTTGCAGACATTCCCTTTTTTTTGTTTCTGGGCAGGAAGGTACCGCGCCGCAACGACGACCGCAGGCGTGTCATCCCCGCCGCGAGGGTGATTTTACTGGGAATAATACTCACCGGCGCCGGTCCCGCAGGGGCAAAATTTTTCCTGAAAACAGACCCTGTCAATATCTGGCGCGAGGAAGTTAACCTGAGCAACTACAATGTTATCGGCTACCAGCTCCTTGACCTTATGGTGACTTTAAAATCCCGCCTCAACGAAAACCTTGCCCCCGAAGAAGTCAGGGAAGTAAAATCATGGCTCGAAAAAAACAAAACGAAAAACCTCACCCCGGCAGGAAGTAACCTTTTTGGCACCGGCAAAGGAAAAAATCTGATCATTATCCAGTGCGAGGCCCTTGCCGGCTTTGTCATGAATAAAAAATTCCGCGGGAAAGAAATCACCCCGAACCTGAACCGCCTGGCGGCGAAAAGCCTGTACTTCACCAACCACCACTGCCAGAACTACCACGGCGGATCAGCTGATGCTGAACTTATCCTCTTTGCGTCACTCCTCCCCCCCCTGAAAGGAAGCGCCTTTTTTCGTTTTCCCCATAACAGCTACACCACACTGCCGAAACTTCTCAAAGAAAAGGGGTACGCCACATCCGCCATTCACGGAAACAGGTCATCCTTCTGGAACCGGGGCGAGACCTATCCCGCACTGGGCATCACGACCTTTTACGATTCACAAAAAATGTTCGGCACAGGGAAATGGGTCAACAATGACCGGCGCGCATTCGACCATGCGGCAGCAATTTATGAAAAAGAAAAACAGCCCTTCTGTTCCATTCTTATCACCATCGAAACCCACCTGGGAGGAGACCTTACCAATGTGGAGGGATACTTTAAAGCGATTCAAAAACTCGATGCGAACCTGGGTCGTTTTCTTTTGCACCTGAAAAACTCCCGCATCCTTGATAAAAGTGTACTGGTCATCTATGGAGACCATCCCCCCTATCTAGATTATGAAAGGATCAAAAAAGAACGACATGAATACGCCTGGATCATAGAGAAAGGCAGAAGAATACCCTTCATAATCCACGTCCCCGGTGTAAAGGGACGAAAAATCACACACCTGACAGGACAGGTTGATGCCTTCCCCGCCCTTGCCCACATCATGGGAATAGACCCCCGGCGGTATACCGGGCGTATCATGGGAAAAAATCCTTTTACCACAAAAGAAAACTGGGTACTTCTCTACCCGGATGATTATCTCTCACATGAGAAAAACACACCAATTGAGGAACTTGCCTGCCGCAAAAAGGGATTTCATATTTCTGACATGATTATCCGGAGCAATTATTTTAAAAATTATGATTTAAGAGGCAGTAAATAAAGGCGAGGTTGGCCAACCTCGCCTTTATTTACCGCGCCCCCGTCTTTATCGACTCCCCCTGAAAACCCTCACCTCATAGGTAAACTTTCTCTTTGATGAAGCCGGCACATCGGGGAAATATTTCAGGGTATACCTGTCCACCCTGAAGGTCTTGAATTTCATTTTTTCAACCGTATACTTACCTGAAAATCTGCTCTCAATTTCAACCTTTGCCCTGCGCGGCAGAGAATTGGTTATCTCCGTTTCGTAGAAAAAATGTTCATAGTAATTCTTTACATAGGGCCTTTTGTAATAATTCATGGCAACAGTAATCTTTTCACGCCGGTAGTCTTTGAGGCGGCGTTTTACCATAACGTCACGTGACTCGCCCAGGGCGAGCTTCACCTTGTCCCCGGTAGCGATATACTTTATATTTATCCCTGCTCTGAAGGTCAGGTCATTTTTCCTGTTTCGGCTGAAGACCATGAACCTTCCATCGGGAAGTGGAGATTCTCCCAGCTGTCCCTTTCCCCTCTTGCCCTTCACCTTCTGGTTTTTGAACTCGTAGTATTTCATTACCTTTCCACGGGTCTTTCTGTCAGAAAGGCGATAGATCGTTTCTATGGGAACATTCTCCACGGATACAGAATTCAGGCGCTTCTGCCATCGGTTGGGAATCGTCTCACGCCCCTCGATGCTGAAAATAAAGTACTCGGAGAGCCCTTCCTTGATAATTTTTTTTGGCCGGGAGTAACTTCCCCCGTTGGCTGTTCTTTCCAGTTCCTCGGCTTTACCAATATAGCCCTTGAACTTTCGGCGATACCGGGCTCGTTTCTTTTCAGATAACTTTCGGTATGAGACAGGCTTTCTGGCAAGATCAGAAATCTTTTCCACGAGGTTGATGGTTCCCACCACAAGGCGCACTTTTGCATTGGGATACTCTTCACCGGAATTGTTAATAACGGTTACATACCCTTTCAGGTCCATTTTCTTTTCATCTTCACCGGTGATGCCCACGTAGTCTGCTTTCCAGGTTATACCTGAAGTAAAGTAAACAATCTCTACCCGTGCCGGGCCGCTGAGGCGTGACTGCACGTTCCACTGCAGGGCATCATTGCGTCCCGGGGGATAGGTGGTGTCGAGGAGATCGAGCTTCCCCTTTTCGGTCACGAAACGGAGCCGCAGGGACGTGGGATCGATGAGTGTCCCAGCCCAGGCGAACTGTATCGTGTTGAGGCCTTTCTTAAAGGTAAGGCTCCGCGTTTCCCGCACAAGGGTGATGTCAGCGGAATTATAAATGGTAAGTTGTACCGTATCACGCGCGGGAACAGTGACCAGATCAATTGCGGAATGGGAAACTTCCCCCATTGAAAAAAGCGCCAGCAGGGAGAGTACCATGAGAGCGGTTATTTTAGTTTTGAATATTCTTTTCATTGTCATCCTCCTTACCGTCCTTACCAGCGGTTCTTCAGTTCAAGGTGAACATAGAGATTTAATTTTCTGTTACGCGTGGGAGGCACTCTGAAAAGAATGCGGAGATTGTTCACATCCTCTTTTTCTGTGGCGACCATGCCGCGGTGAGAAACCTTTTTCTCCCGCTTCAGGTTTCTTTCACCTTTTTCTTCTTTAAGAACAATTTTTTTCAGAACCCATTCTCCGCCGGGATGGGCCATTATTGTCAGAGGTACTTTCCCTTTTTTAAAGTTTTCCACCTGGTATTTTAGAATACGCTCAATATTTTTTACCGGTTTCTCCGTGTAGACTTCACGGTTCCGGTAAACGAATCGTTTCACCTTTACTTCTTTTGCCTGTCCCAGGTAGAGTTTCATTTTCTCTCCGCGGGGCGTATAGGCGCCCCAGTCTTCACCGAGAAAGGCCTCGGTGCCGGATGAATCCTCCTGGAAGATACGCACCTTTCCCGCGGGGAGTGGAACCTTCCCCATCCTGTTATTTCTGGTATTTTTTATCAGGTAACTCATGCGGACGTTTTTACTGTCAATGCTCCCGTCAAAGAGATACTCTTTCACAACAGGTACGCCTGTAAATTTGGCCGCCAGCATTTTCTTTGCTTCACCTGAACGAAATGTCTTGTAAAAGTCTTTGCCGAAATTTATCTGCACCAGGGCATTCTTGAAAAACTCACCGCTGCTGTTTTTCATGGTAAAATAGGTCTTGAGAATAAGTTTTTTCTCACTGCGGTCGGCTGTTGCCTCGTAGGTGATGACTTTTTTAATATTGTTAATAATGTAGGAGATGCGAAACTTCCCCGGACCGGCCTTTTCAGAGTAAACCTGCCAGTAGAGGGCACTCTCCCCCGGGGGATAGTTCACATTAAGGACCCGCGCCCGGCCGGGTGAAGTGATTGTCCGAAACTGGATGGATTCCTTCGTGATCCAGGTATTGGCCCAGGCAAACTCCACCTGGTTTACTCCCCGCTGAAGGTTTATGGTCCGCTCTTCTTCAACAAGAATATGCCTTTCATTCTTCAGGTCAATGCGCACCATTGATCGTACCGGCAGTGTGGTCAGCTTTGTCCGTGCACGGATTCCCTCAATGGAGAGACCAAGAAGCAGAGTGGTAGTAAGGGCAATGAGAGATGAAAAAGATAGGGGTTTCATAATAGTCTCCTGCATAATCGGTTTGATTCTTTGACAGGATTCTACCAGAAATCGTTCTCATTTTACAGGGTTTTATTTAAGAAATCTCGTGCCTGAACATTGAAAAGTACGTTGTACATCTACCAGTTCATGCAAAAGAATGATGCGTCTCTGGAAACGCTTCGGGTAACTTGAATGTTAATATCTTGACAGAAAGCTCATAATCTGCAATATTTTAAAAAAATAACAGGAGTATAAACATGAAAACTCGTGAATTGACCCTGATTTTTTCTCTTTTAATCGCAACAGGTTGTGTGGCGATGAAGCCTCTTGAGCCTGTTAATCATAGAAAGGGGGCAAATGTTCTTTATGTTGTGAGAGAAGATGCTCCATTAAGTATGAACCATAAAGTTAAAATCTACCTGAATAACAGGAAGGCAACTGAAATCCTTCAGTATGATGGTTATAAGGCTCTGATTTTAAGACCGGGGACTTACACAATTAAATTTATTGTTTTCAATAAGGGAAACAAAAAGATAAAAGTACATTCTTTTACTGATACCATTAAGCCTGAAACAAAGTCATATATGTGTACCTTCGCCTATAATTTTGGCTGGAGGGGATGGAAGACATTTTTTAATGCTGAGGGTAAATCAATTATGACCAGGTATAAATTCAGGGGACAGGTCGATTTAACAAATAAAATTTCTCCTCAATAATAACTTTTCAGTAAACAGGAGCCACTTTAGCCTCCCCCAAAAATGCTAGCTTCTGTTGCGGCCAGTCCTATTTCAACTTCCCCGCAAGCCCTGAATCACGTTCAACCCTGCGGGCAATGCCTTCAGCCAGTACCTTTTCCGGGCCGGCGATTTCCACCAGTTCACGGGCACGGGTCACCGCCGTATAGAGAAGTTCCCTCGTCACTACGGGAGAATGACCGGGGGGAAGTAAAAGCACCACATGATCGAATTCAGAACCCTGAGACTTGTGTACTGTCATTGCGTAGAGGGTTTCATGCTGCCCCATCATGGCGGGCATGACAGATCGGGGTTCCTCCCCTTCGGGTGCGGGGAAGTATACCCGCAGGTTCCCTTCTCTATCGGCGCGCACGATACCGGTATCGCCATTAAATAAATTAAGAGAATAACTGTTGCGCGTCACCATGACGGGACGGTTTTCATACATGCCCCTGCCGCCGCGGACCAGGCCCGCCCCTTTCAAAACATTTTCTGCGTAGCGATTCAGGCTTTCAACTCCTGCCGGGCCGTGCCGCAGGGGAGTCAGTATCCTGAAGGCATTCATTGCCTTCAGGGCCGAGGCCGGGTCAGGGGCGCTTACAACCCTTTTATAAGCGGCAATGATTCTCTCACTGAGAAAAGCGGGGAACTCGCCGGGAGTTGCAGGAAGTAAACTAATCCCTTCATCAGGTCCAAAGGCTTTAAAGGTACTGCTGATATCGCCGATATCCCCTCCCCTGTTGATGACATTCGCCAGGGCCCCGATACCCCTGCGGTGACTAAAACGCCAGCTTTCTTTCAACTCTACTGCCCGCCCTTTGAGAAAACCTGTCTCTTCGAGGGCTGAGTCGCAGATATCCGCCATGACCGCCCCTGCCTCTACTGATGCGAGCTGGTCACGGTCACCGACAAGAACCAGGCCCGCACCGTCACCGGCAGCGCGGCAAAGCGCCGCCATGAGGGAACAGTCTATCATGGATGCCTCGTCAACAATAATCAGATCATGGGGCAGCCGGTTTTCCCGGTTATACCTGAAGCCCCCCCGGTGGGGATGATACCCCAGGAGACGGTGAATGGTGTGCCCTGCCAGGCCCGCGAGCACCTCCATTACCGATTCATGATTTTTGCCCCTGCGGGAAGTGCCGGTAATTTCAGCAATTTTTTCACGCGCCTGGTCCACTGCCTCGTTCATCCGCGCCGCCGCCTTTCCCGTAGGCGCCGCAAGGGCCACACGGAGATCAGGCCTGCTGTTGAGCATAACATAGAGGAGGCGCGCCAGGGTTGTTGTCTTCCCCGTTCCGGGGCCGCCGGAGATGACAGCAACGCCGCCGGAAAATACCGTCTCTGCGGCGCGGCGCTGAAGGTTTTCCCCGCCGCCGGAACCTTTTGGGAAAAAAAGATCGAGAAGAGATTTTTCTTCGTCAGAAAGAGTCCGCTGCTGCCGGGCACTCATCTCTTTCAGGGCGGCGGCAATCTCCTGTTCATAGAGCCAGTAGCGCCTGAGATAGAGACGCCCCTCTTCGAGTACCAGGGGAGTGCATGAAATTCCGTCACCGGCAACCCCGGCGGCGGCAAGTTTCTTCCCCCACTCCCCGGGGGCGGGAATACGGATGCCCGCCTCTTTACCCAGGTGGGCATACATCTTTTTCGCCCTGGTTAGTCCCAGGCAGATATGTCCCGCCGCAAGTTCCGCGCTTACCAGGGCGGCACTGAGTCCCGCCAGTTCACTGTTGCTGCGGGCGTGGTCCGCCACGAACTTCCCCAGGTGATAGTCCATGGCGCTGATGATATTTTCTTCACGAATTGTACGCAGTTTTTCCACGTTCTACTCCCTGCCGGTAAGAAGTTGTTTTAGTTTCATGATCTCATCCTGTTCAGGCCGCGCGGCAAAAATTCCCCTGGCGGTACCTTCCTGCACACCCCGCAAAAAAACATAGAATATGCCGCCGAAATTTTTCTCGTAAGAATAATCTTTCAGGCGGGAAGCGAGAAAACGGTCAAGGGCCACGGTGTAGAGAAGATACTGCAGGGTGTAACGGTGCTCCCTCATAGCCCCTTCGAGACTCTCCCCGTCATAGAATGATGCATCAACGCCGAGCCAGTTTGACTTCCAGTCAATTATATAATAGCGTCCACCGTGACAGACCACGCTGTCGATGAAACCCCGGATAAACCCCTCGACGGGATTAACGGTTAACGACTCATCGAAAAAGGAAAACTCCGTTCCCAGCAGGGGCGCAAGGGGAAAGAAAAACTCCATCTCTGTGAGGCGCGCCTCGAGAGAAACCTCCCGCAGGGAGAATGGCTCGATCCCCGGAAGGGCCGCGGCAAGAACATTGCGCACCATCTCCGCCACGACGGGAATATTTTCATCATCTTCACCGGCCAGGGAATAGCGCTGCAGCACCTCACTGATCTTTTCATCATACATCGCTTCGGTAAAATCGATCTCCTCGAATATGGCATGCAGGGCCGTACCCGCCCGCGGCCCCTTTGGGAATGCGTGAATTCCCGCGGGTTCGATATCTTCGGTGGTATGGTCGAACCCGAAGGGGTCCCTGTCACGGACCTCGCCCCTGCCTTCACTCTCATGATTAGTGCCGCCGTGACTCTCCGCGGTAAGGGAGCTGAAACTGGTGACCCGCCAGGTGCTGGTCGTGGTACCGGAAAATTCACGGCACTGCAGTGGCATCTCCTCTTTTCGATGATGGCGATACCCTTCAGCGGGGAAACCGGGAAGCCCCGCCAGTTCTATAAAGCGGGAGCCGTGAAAACGTTCAGGCGCGTCATTGAGAAAGTAATGTGACGCGTACTCAGAATATCGTTTCATGGTGGCGCGCATCAGGTAGCAGCGGTGCTCCGCACGGGTCACGGCAACGTAGAAAAGGCGCAGCTGTTCAGCCATGGTTTCCCTGCATGCAGCCTCGTATCCTTCCGGGTTGTCTTCCCCCAGCTGTAAGATCTCTTTCTCTTTTCCCTTTTCATTTTCATGGTAGATAAAACGGTCCTTTTCACGGGGCTTTGCCTCGTTGTAGAGAAAGGGACAGAAGACCACCGGGTACTGCAGGCCCTTGCTCCGGTGAATGGTCACGATGGTGACGGCATTGGCGTCACTTTCGAGACGCAGTTCATATTCATCACCGGTTATTGCGTCCTCCTGAAGGCGTTCACTGAACCAGCGCACCAGGTGATGGGGGCCGGTGCCGCTTTCCATTGACTGGCGGTGGAGAAGTTCCATGACGTGCAGAACATTGGTCAGGCGCCGTTCACCTTCAGGTCCCGCAACAAGACGCGGGGCAATATCATTTTCCTTCATGAACCGGGAAAAGGCATACATGAACCCCCGCTGGTTCCAGAGACGGTTGAGTTCCCTGAAATGGTACTGCCATGACTCTCGCGCAGAATCGTCCCTGTTAAAGAGAAGCACCTCTTCAGGCCCCTTCCCAATGAGGGACGTAATCAGTGCCCCTTTAACAATACCCTCGTCTCCCGGTTCAGCCACGGCCCTGAGGCAGCGGTAGAGTTCGACCGCCTCGCCTGAATCAAAGACCGAGGCGACGGCGCTCATAATGGCGGGCACACCGTGAGAGGCAAGTTCCCTTCGCACCGCCTCACCCTGGCGCCAGTTCTGTACCAGCACCGCCATGTCTCCCGGAACAAGGGGGCGGTCCCCGATACGGGTGTCTGCACTAAGAAGGTTCACCGCCTCGGCGGCAACGGCACGGCTCGCCTCTACCATGTGGCGTTCCTTTGAATAGTCCTCGTCATCGGGGCAGTCCCATATCACCAGGGGCTTTCTTTTTTCGCCGTCAATGGTAAGGGGACGGGCATCAGCACGGGGCCCCGCCTTGACCGCCTCGTAAGCAATCTCATCATAGAGAAAGGGAAGGTCCCGGTCGAAGAGCTCGTTAAAGGCCTCAACAAGGGGCGTCTCGGAACGCCAGTTCGTATCCAGTGTATGCCGTGCTTCAACGGAACGTGACGCCGCCATATAGGCAAAGATATCCGCTCCGCGAAAGGCATAAATCGACTGTTTTGGATCACCGATGAGAAAGAGGCTCCCCCGTTTATGATTAAAAATCGTATTAAAAATAAAGTACTGCACCGGGTCCGTGTCCTGGAACTCATCGATGAGGGCGCACTTATACTGGTTTCTGAGGGTATCGCGCAGCAGGCCGCCCCCCGGCCCTTTGAGAACATCGTAGAGGCGCATGAGAAGATCATCGTAGTATTGAATATTTTTTTCATTTTTTTTGCGGGGAAGTTCATCCCTCAGAAAGAGAAGGAGCCGGCCCCGTATCCAGTGGACCAGGCCGTCAGCGGCATCAAAAAAATCTTCGCAGATGTCAAAAAAAACATGCTGCGGGGGATCTCCCTTCGCCTTTGTCTGCCCTTCGATATGGGTACGGGTCAGTTTTTTCAGCGCCTTCGAAGCAGGGGTGTCTGCGTCAAGGGATGTCTCTACCTGCAGAAAAAGATCATCCAGAACATCGGCCTTAAAGTTTTCTTTATTACGTTTCAGGTCGGGGGAAGTCAAAATGATTTCGCGTACCGTCTCTTTCTCTGCCGCCCATTTATTTTTCAATGCCTGCCACTTCTCATCCAGGAGAGTAACATCGAGATTTTCAGGATAGCGCACCTCCACAAGGTGACGACCCGCGGAAGCGGCGGCAAAGGATGCCAGTTCATCAACAGTGAGGCCCTTCCCCTCGAGAAGTGAAACGAGAAGGGACCCCGCCGGTACAATATGGCGTCGATAGAAATCCATTACCGCCTCGCGTACCAGGTCACCCTGGTTCTGTACCATTTCGGTTTCATAGTTCTGGCCCGTTTCAAAGGCGCTTTCACCGAGAACACGCTGACAGAAACCGTGAATGGTAAAGACCGAGGATTCATCTAGCCAGAGAATCGCCTCACGGAGGAGATTAAGGCGCTCCCGGGCGTCGTCTTTTTCGCGAAATGTTGCCACCAGGCGCGTCACCATCTTTTCGCGGCAGGCGCCGGTCTCAAAGGCCCTGACCGCCTGGGCGAGAAAAAAACGGATACGGTCTTTCAGCTCAGCCGTTGCGGCACGGGTATAGGTCACCACCAGGATCGATTCAATGGGAAGTTTTTTCTCCAGTACCAGGCGCAGAAAAAGAAGGGCGATACTGTAGGTCTTGCCCGTACCGGCGCTGGCCTCAACAAGGTGCGCCCCGTCAAGACTGACATCAAGGGGCTGAAAGGCCTTCATCTTATTCATGGCTGCCCTCCCCTGCCGCTGAGAGTAAGGGGCCGTAGACTTCCCCGGCGCAGCGGGCAAAATCAACCGATTCAGAGGAAAGGTCACTTTCCCCGAAACATGATTGAAACCAGGGGTCCCTGTTCTTCTCACCGGTAAACATGTAATTGTCGAGAAATGTTTTTCGCGCCGTCTTCAGGGCCTTTTCCCTGTCATCATCTTTACGCATGGTCTCCATCCAGGCAAGGCTGCTTTCAGGAAAAAAAGGAAGAGGCCCCTCGAAGCCCTCGCGATAGAGATGGAGGAGACTGTCTAATATTTTTACGGGATCGGTGACCTGTTTCATTCTGAGTATTCCGTCACTGGCAATAAAGACGGCCTCGCGCGCCGCACCCGCGGCAGAGCAGAGAAGAAAATTCACCCAGAGGCGCAGGTGGTCCTTTCCCTTTAACTTTGCAGGCCGGTACATGACCATACGCCCGCCATAGAGGCCGCTGCCATGGCCGGTTACGAATACACCGTTACAGTCAATGCGGGCCTCCCATTTTACCGGTGCCTTCTTTTCAGTTGCGCCTTCGACCTTTTGGGCAAAGGCATCCATGTCACGGGCAAGGGAGGCATAGGCAACGGTTCCGGGGGTGCCGTGGGGAAGAAGCCCCCGGGCGCGGAAGGCATCCTCAGCGGTAGAGGCATCCTCACCGTTGAGATATCTTTCGAGAAGGTCCTGCTGCAGAAAATATTTTTCAAGTCCCTGGATAGAAAAGAGTTCCTCGTCGCCTTCTTCTTCGGCAAGGGATTCAATGGCAATACCGAGGCGCCCCCGCAGAAAGTGACGGGAGGGATTTTCGAGAAATGATACAAGGTCACGGCCTGTCACTTCACCGGGCATTTCTTCTTTTGAAAGGGGAAGTTTCACCTGCATGCCTGAAAGTGCTTTAACTTCCCCCCCGGCCCTTTGTGAGATAGAGGAAGCGATACGGCATGCTTCGCTGCTGTAAGAAAAAAGCTTTTCTTCGGCGCCTGAAAAGTAGCGCGGCGAAAATGACTGCAGGGGATGTTCTGAAAGCAGATGCTTTTCTACCGCAGTCTCGTCGTTTTCATGGCCCGCAAGAGCGTAGCCGTCACTGATATAGCTGATGAGTTCCGTCACCACGCTTGAGGGAATCTTCAGGGAGTTGTCACTGATGCTGCGCCCCACGTAACTGATGTAAAGGGACTCGCGGCATGAGAGAATCGTTTCGAGAAAGAGATACCGGTCAGACTCACGGATGTTCCTGTCGCCGCGGCGCCCGTGGCGGGCAATGAGATCAAAACCGGGGGAACGAAATCGCCGGGGAAAGGCCTCGTCGTTCATGCCCAGAAGACAGATCACCCTGAAGGGAATAGACCTGAGGGGCACCATTGAACAGAAGGTAACCCCGCCGGTGATGAATCCCCGGCCCGTCATGTCGGTATTGAAACGTTCCGTGAAGTAACTCTTCATCACTGAAAATGAGACAGTACCGTCATAGCCTGTCAGCTGTTGCATTTCGGGAAGCCGGTTCACCTGTCCCAGGATGTAGCGGAGTTCCTGTTCAGTGTCACTGTTCTCTTCGAAAAAGCCCTCCAGTACATCAAGAAAAAGGCGGTGCCATTCCGCAAGGGTCATGGACCGGCTGCATGAATCGAGAAGGGAAAAGATGCCCTCACAGAAATCGAAAAACTTCCCCAGCATGGCCGCCTTTTCACCCTCCGGGGCACCGAAGGGAAGAATACCGTCAAACATTTCGTCACCCCGCTCTCCCGCGGCATATCCCATGATAAGACGGTCAAGCCCGTGGCGCCAGGTATTTTCATCGCTGTCAAAAAGTTTCAGTGAGGCGCGAAAAGCGCCGTCACGGCCCCAGCGTATCCCGGCGCCGGCGGTTTCACGGCGGATCATCTCGAGGTCATCGAGGGAGAGGCCAAACCTGCGGCGCACCGGCTCAGCGTCAAGGATTGCCAGCACCGCCGAGAGCTCAAGGCGCGAGTCAACCAGTTCGAGTATGGCAAGAAAGACATCAGCAATGCGTGACTCGTTGCGAATGGTACGGTCCGCCAGTGAAAAGGGCATGGCCCGGTTATCCGGGGCAGTGCCGAAAACAGCCTCGATGTAGGGGGCATAGGCATTTATATCCGGTGTCAGCACCAGGACATCCCGCGGTGCAAGGGTCTCATCACCATCGAAACGTGACAGGAGCCAGTCCTGCAGTGCCTCAACTTCCCGCAGGGGGCTGTGGCATGAAGCGATCTTCAGGGAGGTATCATTCGGATCAAGTATATCCTTCGGCACCTCTTCGCCGCCGCGGTCGGTGAGGTGCAGGATGTCACCCTGTATCTTCTGTAAAAGGCTTGCAGAACCGGGATCACCAAAGACCTCTTCGACTTCCCCCTCACCTGCAAAAAGAAGCGAAAAGAAATCCCGCCCCGCGCGGCCCAGCCCCGCAAGGAGACGGTTCCCCACTTCGAAGTGGGCTTCTTCGGGTTCAGAGATACCCATCCTGCGTCGTGCACGGGCGCTGACTCGCTCCGGGGTCAGGTCAGCCCAGTACTGGCAGGTGGGATTCATGGCGAAGAGAAAAACATCGCAGTGCAAAGAACACCCATGAAAAAGATCAAGATAGAGAGGGGGAAGTACAGACACCCCGAAGGCGGTAATGCGCCGGGGAAAACCGGTAATGGTCCCCGGGATGGTATCCCTGATCTCCGCGAGAAGAGACTTCATGGCGTCATGACGGTTCACATAACGGCCACCGAATGTTTTGCACAGGTTCCGCCAGAGAGCCGCCTGCCAGTCTTCACCGTCACGCCCCCCGTAAAGGAAGTCACCCTTCTCCCAGGTATCGAGAAGATCGGGACGGTAAACGGCATACTGGTCAAAAAGGTCGGCAATGCGGGAGGCAATCTGAAAGCGTTTCAGTTCACTGCCCTCGATGTAGCGGCGCAGGGAATCGGCGGATTCATCTTTGACAAAGGCCCCCTCGAGGAGGCGCGCCACGGCCCAGGTAAAGTTGTGCCGGTCAAAGGGCGAAGCCCCTTCAGGCTCTCTGCCGGTGCGTTCCGCGAGAAGTCTTCCGAGCCCGTCAGGGGAAAGAAACCGGAAGCCCCCGAAAATGCCATGCATGCGTGCCATTTCAAGGGAGAGCCACCGTTCCATACCCGGCGTCTGCACCACAAGGTATTCAGGCTCAAAGGGAGACCCCGCAGGTGTCTCTCCCAGGATGCGTCCCGCCTCTTCGGCGAGAAGTTCAAGACGGTTGCCGTAAATGACTTTGAATTGTCCCATATCATTACCGATAAAAGAGGAGACATAAAAAGTCAAGCATCATACTTTTCAAAAGTCAGTTTAAGGGGGAAGTTTAACCTTTACTGTTGAGGAGATTAATCGGCTAAGGCGCATGCCGCTGCAGCAAAAGCCACCCCCCGGAGGGGGGGGCATTATCCTGTTCTTTGAGCACGATACTCCCGCTCTATCGCCGCGGGGCGAGTTACTTTTTTCCCGGGAAAAAAGTAACCAAAAAACCGCTCTGCCAGCGCTGTTTAGAACATCCTGTTCGCGCTGGCATTCGATCATCCTGACCAGCATCAATCGCCAGAGTGGCTCAACGGGCGAAAGTGCGGGGCCGCTCCTTGGCGTCCTGTCACCGCGGCACTGGTGTATCCGTACACGGCGTCCTGCGCGCCGCCCTTTTACTAAATGCTGTTCAAACTGTCATCCATGACAGCCTCTCAGCATAAATAAAACATATCTTTATCGTAATTATTTTAAACCTCTCGCACGGCTCGGCAAAGCCTTTTCAAGTCTCACCGGCAGAGCCGGTGGTTTACGTCAAATAATTAGCAAAACTGTGATGATAGCACAGGCATAATAGACAACAATATTTTTACAGAAAAAACAAACCCTCCGTGCTCTCAGTGTCTCTGTGGCTAAAATAAAATTTCACTCTGAAAACGAAACACCTAACCTGCTGAGATGTCCTTCTGGCAGTGTGTTTAAAGCTTAAAACAGCATTTCTAAAATCCACATGATGGATAGATATCAGACCCGGTTGTGGTCAATTGCAGTAATCCGGAACCATCTGAGTTAATGCGAAAGAGATATACATCCACCGAACATTCAATTCGTTTAGACATAATTATATAGCGCCCGTCATTGGAATAACAGGTCGCTTCTATTCCTTCGGATTCCGGGTCGGGGTAGCCAGCATCATAAAAATTCGGGCCAAATATCTCAGTTTCTCCACCTGAATAGTTAATACCTACCAATACACATGCTCCTCCGGGGATGGTATAATTATCATTATCTACTTTGGAGGCAATTAAACTGCTGCCAAATGGATTCACAGAAATAAAATTATATGTAGAATTGATATCATTTGTAATCCTGGCAACTCCTGTTCCATCAGAGTTCATTATATAAACCTGAGGATAGTTTTCTGTATCGCGATTTGACACGAAAACGATTTTACTACCATCTGGTGAATAAACCGCACAAGAATCATAATATGAATTATTCGTTAACCGTGTTAAGTTTGTACCATCAATATTTATAGTATAAATCTCATAATGGGTCTCATCTAGGTTTGAATTAAATATAATTTTTTGACCATCCGGTGAAAACGATGGATTTTGATGAATATAGCCATCATTGGTTAACCGTGTCACATTCGATCCGTCGTTGTTCATGATATATGTTTCATGATTAAACTCATCCCTGTTTGACATGAAAGCAATTTTACTACCATCCGGCGAAACCGAAGGGCAGGTATCAATACTTGAATGATTTGTCAGATTTGTTATGTTGGTACCATCCATATTCATTGAGTAGATTTCAACGTTCCCACCCCGATCTGAAGCAAAGTATATTTTAGATGATGGGATATAAAAAGATTTGCTTATAATCTCAGAATCATCCATGTCAGTAGCCGTGGCAATTGCCAAAATTTGCATTGACCTTGTAAGATTAATTGGTACTGAATATACTGAACCGTTTGTTGAAGAAGGGACAGAACCATCCGTTGTATAATAAATTGTCGCACCAGAAGTAGCAGATGTTATAGATACGGTGTCTCCGTAGCTGACATCCCCTCCATCCGGTGAAAATACCGGATCTGCAACAGTCTCACTGGCAGAATCACCGACATTAACCGTAACTGTTTCCGATTCTGCGGTTGCACCGGTTGATACAGCAACCTTTGCCTGCAGAGTATGCTCGCCTTCACTGTATGTAGAGGTGTCCCAGATATATTCAAAAGGAGGTTCGCTGTCACTGCCGACTTTGGTTCCATCAATATAAAAATCGACACTGGTGATATCGGCATTATCTTCTCCGGTCACGATATAGGTAGATATCGTTTCGAGTCCGGATACGGTAGCATTCGGCAATGGTTCAAGTATGGATATATTGCATTCGCTTTCAGGGATTGTTTCAGTCTCTGAAAAGTATACTGTTACGAGCAGAGAATAACTGTTATTGATACCGCCTGAAGTGGTATAATCCGAAGTGTAACTGAACTGCATGACAGTGCTGATATCCTTTTCTCCCTCCATATAGGCCTCTGAACCTGACGTACCTCCACTCTGCCAGTTCAGGTCAAGAAATACGCCGACTGCTTCATATATTGTGTCGCCACATTCAGTAGTAAATCCAATGATATCTACATTGCTGAAAAACCAGGCGAGATAATATCCAAAGGCGATATGGCCGTCATTTCCGTCAAATAAAGTCGTAAAGATGCTCAGAGACCCTTCCGGGATAAGAGCTGAAGCATAGGGGGTAAAGTGCGTCACCTCTGCCGATATCGAAGAGGCATCGCTGTTGGCTGTTGCGACAAAGTCTGTCTGGTCCCAGGTAGTTGTCTCATCATTGTAGACAAATAGAGACTGTCTCTGCCCGGGGATAAGTTTTCGTGATGAGGGGAAGGTAATAGTAACCGGTTTTTTAAACTCGAGGCCGTCAGGGCCAAAATCAGCGCCGCCCACAAAAAGGTTCACCCCGAAATCATCACTGAGTTCATTACTGTTTTTATAGGTGGTAATAGTGATCTCTGTGTCTTCAGTTAATGCCCCTTCGGGGATCACAACAGATGCCCCCCGAGGATCGCTTACTGTCCCTCCCCCGGGGCCGATTACCTGTGAGTAGACAACTTTATCATCATTTGCACCTGAGTCGCAGCTGCATCCTGGGAGGAGTGATGTCAGCAGCAGGCCTGAAACAACAAAATAAAATGAAAACATTGAGCTTTTTTTAAAAATTTTCATAATAATGTCCCCTCACGGTACAATTTTTTGTTTAATTACTTCCGCCATAACGGCGTATGGCATATCTTTCAGTAAGCCTTGTCTGCAACAGTTGTAATCATGCACTATGTATTTAAGGAAAATTGAATAGATAAAAATTGAACTATCGTACACTTTTTAATAATAAAACATTTTTCTCTGTATCCGACATCGTGGTAAACACGTATTTTCTTGAAAAAAATCGCTACTTACGATTTTTATGCAGATATAAATGATTTATGCAGCTGAAAATTTACTTTACATTTTCTATTATTTCTTTATTTTTTATCAAAACAAATGAAATATCTAATCAAGAGAGAAAAATCATGGATTTACTACAAAGTATACATAAATTACCAATAAATAAAAAACTACAGCTCATGGAATTCCTCTGGGAAGAACTATCGGCAAAGGAAACCGAATTTGTATCACCCAAATGGCATAAGACTGCTTTAGCTGAAACGGAAAAACACGCAAAGGAGGGACAAGAAGAATTTATTGACTGGTCTACAGCTAAAGATAAATTGCGAAAGAAATAAAGAAAAGTACTCGACTGCCGCCAGAATCCTCAGAAAGTTAAAAAATCCTTGAATGAAAATGATAGTATTATCTGATGTAATTAATAGTTGAATTCAGGTATCAATAAAATTTCTTATATTCCAGAAAGACTCACCACGTTAATCAAAATACATTACTGCACAATAAATGATGGATCGTAATTTTTACCCCAAGAATCATCTAAGAGTAAAGTGTGAATGGGAAACAATATCTATGTATAAAAAACAAACCCTCTGTGCTCTCAGTGCCTCTGTGGCAAAAATAAAAAATATTTTATAGAAGACTGGTATAGAGGTTCGATTTCTCTTTTGATCACATCATTGATCCTTATGTAATATTACGAAATAATCGTAAAATTACATAAGGGAGTTAAGAAAATTTCTTTGGAGTCATCTACTACCAGCATAGCCGGTAACTTGAAAAAGCCCCGGAGAGGGGCTAAGGAAATTATTTTCACCCCTGAAATCGTCTCTATGACGACGCCTTTCATTAAAGCCTGTACCTGCACTGCATCAACACATTCACGGAAACATGGTTTCAGTCACTTTACAATTGACAAAAAACTTCACGGTTAAAAGACTAAGTTAAAAGAAGGAAAAACCATGAAAAAAAATCTTATACTGATACCGGCAACTGCCGCATTTTTACTCACTCTTTTACTGGCGGGATGTTCACTGACGGGCATCATCGGCAGTCATAAAACAAAAGAAACCTGCGTAACGGTTACGGGCAGTGCCGCCAACGATCTCGGGCAGGTCATGGTCTTTGCAAAAAATAGAGAGGGCGAGAAAGTGGTCTTTGTAAAGGACTTCTATTCACGTTTATCTTCCCCGGCGGTGCAGCGCCGTGACATGGCACGATACTGTAGAAAGATCAGGCGATACCACAACAGGAAGGTGCGGGTAATCTGGCATGAGAATCGTGCCGGGAACCGGGTTATTGAAAAGTGTGAAGTTATCTCCCGGTAGAGGTTTCTTACACGGAAAAGTAAGCCTTGACTTCCCCCCCTTTCATTTACTGTAATATTTGTACCTGATGATTAAATTTATCCCGGTTTACCAGGTAAATCGAAAAACCAGTTTTCCATTGAGTCGTATACTCGCGACCAGGCGCATAGTTTCCTTCAAATAATTATTCTCTTGATAAAAATCCCTTATATTGTTATCCTGAAAATCAGACCAGGTCCATTATTATAATTCATGGGGGAATAATGCTTCAGAGGGTTCTCGTTCCACTCAATTTTCATGAATCAACTGCAATGGTTTTAGACATGTGCCAGTACCTGAAAAACTTTGGTACTAATGAAATACTTTTACTCCATGTTGGATCAGACAATAAAAAATCGTCTGACAAAAACCAAAAAAAACTCCGCCTTTATGCACAGGAACTGGAAAAAATTGACTTCAAAACATCACTCTTTACCCGCTCAGGTTCTACACAGATAGAAACGATTAAACTGGCTGAAAAGGAAAATGCTCACTATATCAGCATACCCTTTAAAAAGAAAAACCTGCTCAGCTATGCATTACTTGGCAGCCGCGTGAAGGATATCATCAGGCAGAGCGACATCCCGGTATTTGTTTACAGAAAAAAAAACAACCCTGAAGATATTTTCCGTGTACTCTTCGCGGTATCAATCAAGGGTGAGGATAAGAACCTCGCCATGTATATTAAGCACAATGATTTCCAGGCTGACATGGTTTACCTTGTACATGCAGGTAAGCGTGCCCCAGACCCCTTTGTTGAAAAGCAGCGACAGGATATGGTAGAGAAATACCTTAAAGACATGCAAAACATGTGCAGTCTCAATGATAAAAAGGGCGAATCCATCTCCCTCATCGGCTCTCCGAGAAAAGAGATTTTACGAACTGCCAGAAAGATATCAGCAAACCTGGTACTAATGGGCAAGGCTGATACAGATAGTGATATTGGTCCCGTACTTGGTTCCACGGTAGAAGATGTAAGTTACAATGCTCCCTGTTCTGTATTAATTGTCCCCACAATGGAGGACAGGGAATGAAAAAAGGAAGTGCTGTTTTTATCATATCACTGGTTCTCATCCTCATCTTTGTTTTCATGGGAATAGTAATGCCAGAACAAATAGATTACGTTACTTCCATTATTCACAGGTGGATAATCTCAAAATTCGGATGGGCCTACCTTCTATCCACCTTTGTCTTTGTTATTTTTTGCATATACCTTGCTTTAAGTAAATACGGCAGAATCAAACTTGGAAAGGATAATGAAAAACCCCGGTATAGTTATTTTGCCTGGTTCAGCATGCTCTTTGCCGCAGGCATGGGTATAGGACTTATTTTCTGGGGAGTTGCTGAACCCCTGAGCCATTTTGCGAACCCACCAGCCTACATATCAAAGGCCAGTGGAGAGGCAGCACGCTTTGCCATGGTACACTGCTTTTTTCACTGGGGCATACATCCCTGGGCCATATACATTGTAATGAGCCTCTCAATT
This sequence comes from uncultured Leptospirales bacterium, assembly GCA_964534225.1. Lineage (GTDB taxonomy): Bacteria > Spirochaetota > UBA4802 > UBA4802 > UBA5550 > CAZHNW01. The sequence goes on from CAZHNW010000005.1 coordinate 63,219, forward strand.
GCATATTTTTCCTTCAGAAGAGGCATGCCCCCTCTTATCTCAAATACCTTTTACCCTCTCCTGGGAGACAGAGTATTTGGGCCGGCAGGAAAAGCCATTGATATCATGGCTGTTTTTGCCACGGTCTTTGGCATTGTAACATCTTTAGGCCTGGGCGCCCTGCAGATTAATGGCGGCCTTAAAGCAGTCTTTAATGTACCGGTCAATAATACCGTAACCTTTACTATCATAGGAATTGTCACTGTCCTCTATCTGATATCCAGTATGACCGGCCTTGATAAGGGAATCCAGGTCTTAAGCAAATCCAATGTCATGATTGCCATCGTACTTCTTGTATTTGTATTCATTGTTGGCCCCACCACTTATATTCTCAATATACTCACATCAACCATGGGTGAATACCTGTCACAGTTTTTAACCCTGAGCCTTTCAACAAATCCCTTCCAGGGCTATGAATGGACAAAGTCATGGACCCTTTTTTACTGGGCATGGTGGATATCATGGTCGCCCTTTGTGGGCCTCTTTGTAGCAGGTATATCCCGCGGCAGAACCATACGGGAATTTATCGCAGGTGTTCTTATTGTTCCTGTTCTGCTAACCTTTATATGGTTTGCAGTCTTTGGGGGGACAGGCCTTGACATGCAGCTTTATCAAAATATCGATCTTGCCAGCCAGGCCTTGAAAGATGTAACAACAGTACTCTTTACCATGTTCAGCAATCTTCCCATGGGAAATGTTTTAAGCTTTCTTGCGGTTATTCTTCTCAGTGTATTTTTTGTAACATCTGCTGATTCGGCAACCTTTGTTCTGGGCATGATGACCAGTGGCGGCGATCTAAATCCCCCTGCCTATAAAAAATTCTTCTGGGGAATTATCATTTCAACTGCAGCGGTGATTCTTCTCATGTCAGGAGGACTCAAGGCGTTACAGAGAATGGCAATCATTGCCGCGCTGCCATTTACCATCGTCATGGTCTTCATGCTGTGGAGCCTTATTTCAGCACTTCGCTATGAATGGCGTCATGAGATGCGCAACAGAAGAAAAGATGATAATGGAAAATAATAATCAGCTGATTCAACTCAATCGATGAAAGTTACATGAAACTTCATCAGACATGAATCATGGCACCTATTAATAAATATTCATGACTATAATTGAGGGTGGGGATTTTCTAAGAGAAAGTCATTTTTTTTATTCTTACCTTGACAAACTACACAGGTATGATTATATGGCGTACAACACGATGTAAATATTCAAGCAAGATGATATAGCATCTTACAAATTAACTTCAGTCTTATATCCCCAACCGGTATCATAAGCAGCAGAGAAATTCGTACATCTATATCCCCGGCTTCAACTCATTGTGAATTTTTTAATAATAATGGAGTATCTCTATGAATCAAGGTACAGTAAAATGGTTTAATGACAGTAAAGGATATGGTTTTATCCAAAAAGACAACGGTGGAGACATTTTTGTTCATCATACTGGCATTAACAGTGAAGGTTTTAAAACACTGGCAGAGGGCGCTGCTGTTCAATTCGAAATTGAAGAGACCCAAAAAGGCCCCAGAGCCATTTCTGTTTCAACACTATAATCGTTATTGTTGTCACAATTTATTGACCAGCTGTTATTACTACTAATCAGCTGCAAGAAACCCGGTTTTCTTTATTGAAATACCGGGTTTTTTCTTTCTTTACAGTTTATCAGCATGAAAACCATGGCACCTTTTAAGGGACGCCCTCTTCTCAAACTTAAGGAAATCGAAAAAAGGATCACAGAAATATTGGCGGCCATGAATGAAATGGCCCGGCAGAATCCTGAACTTTTTTTGATTGAACATCGATAAAAACTCTGGCGACAATGAAATTGCTTTCGCGCCTTCAATGTTGCATTATTTCCCTGCCTCTTTCTTTATTACGTTTAAACCATACCTCAAAGCCCCGGTGGGGCATTTTTCAATACAGGCACCGCAGGAAAAACAGTCAGGAATAAAAACCTTTTGTTCCATGATGGGCTCAACAGCGGGACAACCTGTTTCGGTAACACAATCCATGCAGCCGGTACAGGCATCCGGGTTAAAGCGCACACGGAATATTGAAACCCTCTCGAAGAACCATGAAATAAGACCAAATGGACAGATAAAATAGCAATAGGGTCGATAAAAGAAAAATGAAAGTACCAGCGTAAGTGCCAGAACTCCCAGTCCCGCTGCCATGAGAATATCAAACCTCCACTGCCACCTGAAGGGGCCGAAGGGATTGAGATAGTTGAAATAGATGTTGATACCCACTGCCAGGAGCAGCGCCAGCAGAAGAACAAACAATCCCACGCGAATAGAATTCGCAATTTTAAAGGGAACCATTTTCTTTTTTCTCTTAAAGGGAAGATTATATACAATTTCCTGGGCAAGGCCCACGGGGCACGCCCAGCCGCAAAACAGCTTATTCCCCAGGATTGTAAAAAGAAGAGCTGCATAGAGAGTGACCGTAAACTTTACCGGGTAAAGGGTTACCCCCTGACCGAGAAAGACTATTGGCTTGAGAAGCATGCAGAGAGGCATGGGGGCTGTATAGATACAGCGAACCGGAAAGAGTTTCGGCATCATGACAAAAAGAAGGAGTATCACCGTGGAGACAGCAATCCTTTTACCGGGAGACATCTTCAGGCACCCCACAAGAATGCCCCCGGCAAGTGCGGCGATGAGTGAAATCCAGAGGTGAGATCCCGCAAGAAAGGCCCCTACCGAAATCTTTGACTGGCGGTGAACAGCCCCGAAATACCCGGTACCTAAAACGATACTGAGGAGGAGAACTGCAAGCAGAGAAACTGCAACGGGAATAAATTTTCTGTATCTGCCCATATTTATGTCCTTTTTGACATATATTACAAAAACAGCAGTTATTCCTGCAAATACTTTTTCAATAATTCTTTACTTGAGCTTGTAAACCATTTTCACGAACCACCAGTGGCGGTTGATCTTTTTCGCTGTCCTGAACCGGGCAAAAACAGTTCCAAAGAAAAAATCAGTCATGGCATAGCGTTTTTTAACATAACAAAAGGTTTCACTTTTCCTGAAGGCATCGTTGAATTCATCCTTCAAGGCGGCATCCCACTCTCTGTCACACTTTTCTTTAAGAAAAACATGGATAAAGGCAGCATTCTCCATGGCGGTGACGATACCTGATGCACCCGTTGCCTCGAGAAAACCGATGGTGTCCCCCGCAAAAATGAGCCCCGGCACCATGACAGCCTCTTCATGAAGTGCCCCCACGGGAATTCCCGTTACTTCTTCATGGACAACTTCTGTTCCCGCCATAATATCAGAAAGTCCCGGATACGATTCCTTTACCTTCTGCCATACCCGGCTCACATCGTCATAATCAACAGCAAGCCCCCGGGGATCAATTTTGTAAGCCGCACCTGAAGGAATATAGAGGCCTGTTTCTGCCATGCCGTTACCCCTGGGGAAAACAAACCCCACAATGGGAGGAAAGCCAGGAGCATATTCGAGTTCGTCATGGGCTATAAAGAAATACTCGAAACCAGGATAATTACTCTCAAAGTTTTTTACCACGCTCTTGATAATGATCGAGTTTATACGTTCATAGTCTATTCCCGCAAACCGTCCCAGCCTGCTGGTATGGCCGTCACATGCAAGGGTCGTTTTTCCCCGCAGTCTTCTTCCATCAGCAAGAATTACCCCTTTGCAGACATCCCCTTCCATGAGGGGTTCGATAACTTCAGTGTTGAAGAGAAAAGTAACCCCCGCCTCACGGGCACGGCGGTAGTAGCCCTCGATGAGATCATCCCATTCAAAGACACATGAGACCCTCCCCTTTGAAAGGTTGATGCTGAAACTCTTTCGTGCACCGGGACTGTTGAATTTACGACCGCTTGTTTCATAAAGGGCAATTTTTTTCATAAAGCCCGGTTCTATGAGGCGGTCAAAAAGAGGATGATCATAAACGGTCTCCGCCCTGGGGCGCGGCCCCGGCTTTTCCGCTTTTTCGCATATAATAACATTCATGCCTTCTTCGGCACAAAGTATTCCCGCGGAGAGCCCTGCCGGCCCGGCACCGCTTATCAAAACATCAAATTCTTTCATTTCCATCATCAGTTACCTTCTCTGTATTGTGTAAAATTATTTTCCACCTGGTCGAGGATTTCAACAAGCAGCTTCTGTTTCGGTCCTGAGATATTTTCAAAGGCACGGCTTTTAAGGGACCTGCTGATATCGTCAAAAATCGATTTCAGTTTTTTCCCCTCCTCGGTGATGGTGACACAGGTGGCTCGGCTGTCAGACGTAGATTTCTTTTTTTGCAGGAAGTTCATCTCCTCCAGCCTGTTGACCAGCACCGTTACCGTTGATTTTTTCCTGTTAATGAGACGGGCGATATCGGAAAGCCGCATGACACCTTCACAGTCGAGGAGTGCATAGAGTATGGCGCCATGGGTATAGGAAAGACCTGAAATACCCCTTTTCTCGAGTTCATCTTCGATGAACCGATAAGCATCCCTGCGGATGGAAGAAACAATGTAGAGTATACGGTCGGTTTTGTCCATAATTGGTTATAACAGACCATGAAGGCGCGAAAAAATTTTCGCACCTTCATGGTCAAAATTTCCTTCCCTGGTATAATGAGATAAGTAAATATCTAAATGGAATTCTGTCAAGATTTAATTAGACATCTAACTAAATTATATTGCATAGAAAATATACACGAATTACTCTTAAAGACGAAGACCGAAGGAAAACATAAAATTAACATTCATCATCGGTTCATCCCGGTAGTGAATCATCTGGAAATACGCCCCCGCCTCGAAATAGTAGAAGTGCCACAGGGTGTAGCGCCAGGCGGCACCTGTCTGCCAGTCGAAATCAAAGGATGATTCATCAAACTCGCCAAGGAGATTTTCATACTTCAGAATAGTAGAGGTACACCCGCCGCGAAAACGGAGATAAATCTTCATCTCCCTGTTAAGAGGGATGAACCCGTAGAGGCCTGCTTCATTGGCAAAAACATTCATGCGGCTGTCTACACGGTTCAGGTCATTGTAACTGGTATACATGCTCCATGAAAACTGGTATTCCATCCCGAAAAAACGGAGGAAGGAGAGCCACCGGGGCAGGCCGAAACCTGAAAAATCATAACCACAGTAGAGAAACGCCCCGGCGGGGGAAAAATAATAGGCATCATTCCACTGAGGCATCACACGGGAGAAGATATACCCCACTCCCACGTTGAGTCCCCCCAGCTCAGCCAGGCCCCGGGAGGGATTCCGGGCATCCAGAATAAAAGAATTCTCCACGGCTCCGTCACGGGAGAAAGCCTCAAGGCGCCATTTCCCGGTCACCATGGCGTCACTGTCTGCAGTCAGAATAACCTGTTCTTTGCCCTTTTTCGTGCGTGTCGGTGCTTTCTTTCCCTTTTCTGAAACGAGGTCCAGGGCCGTGAGGCGGTCAAGATTTTTTCCCTTCAGGGTAAAATCGATTTGCCGCGAGTTAACATAAAATTTCAGCGGCGAAAGGGAATGGAGGCGGGGAGAATTCTTTTTAACTTCCGTTTCTTTCCCATTGCCGGTGGCAATATCATTTTTCCCCGAAACAGAAACATCCCCGGGGCCGGTCTTTTGCACGGATTTTTTATTTACAGTGAAAATATTCTCTCCCCGCCCGGTTTTTCCCGAACGATCCCGGGCAACAAGGGTCCAGGTTCCCAGCTCCAGTCGGGAGGGGTCGATTGTGAAAGAGAGGGTCTCCTCTGAAACATAGCGGCTTGAATCAACGGGGATTTCTTTCCCGTCACGGGAAAGAAAGAGACTGATGCCGCGCCTGAAATTTTTCCCTGCAAGGGTTGCCTTAACTTCCCCCTGATCTTTTCGAACAATACCCGGCGTTACCGAGTCAACCTGCGGCGCAGGAAATGATTTTACCAGGAGGGTTCTCCAGCCGGAACGTCCATGCTTCTTTTTAAACTTGTTTCTTCCCGTTATGCGCATCCGGTAACGTCCCGGCGCGAGGGGAACCTTCACCTTTGTCCCCCACGACGATGTTTTTACAACTTCTTTGCCATACCATGTGCGAATTTCTACAATATAGCGTACCGCACCGGGAACAGCCTTCCAGGTAATGTTTACCTTTCGCCGCTCGACGGTGTCACCTGCTGATTTTTTCTCCTTTGCAGTCAGGGGAAAAGCCAGCAGGAGTATGACGAAGATGCAGTATGTAAATCGCTTAATCGACATAGATAACCTTCGGTGATGTAATCTTTATTTTTTCAGGCTCCACGCCTCCCAGGGAAACGGCAAAGTAGTTTTTCTTTCCACCGCTGCGGGCAGTTACCGCGCCCCCCTCAACGCGCAGTGCGTGGACCTCCCAGTAGAAGGTATCGATATCGAGAAGGGAAAAATCCTTGAGAAAAAAATCGGTTCCTTTCAGGCGGCGGGAGAAAAGCCTGCGATTAAAAAATCCCTTGTAGCGGTAGACCTCCACCTCATAATGAGTCGCTCCCCTGACGGGTTTCCACCTGAAGTGAATATTTCGTTTAAACCGCACGTTAATCGTACTGTTCTGTCGCGGAAAAACTATCTCAGGGCGGGCAAGATTTCCCTGGACGATAAAGAGACGCGGTTTCGTGGATGTGACAATTTTACCGCCCCCACCGATTCGGGAGACTTTCCAGTAAAACTTCCCCGCAGGGACGCCCCCGAGAGTAATACGGGTAGAGCCGGACCTTTTGCTGATGAATCCCTTTTTATCCCCGGGCATTTTCATAACATCAACCCGGTAGCGCCCCGTGCCGTCAGGGTCACGCCATGAAAAGGGAATCGTCTTCTCATTTGAATTGAAAGTGGCACCCTGTACGGGAGCAAGAGGTGTAATGGCCACAGAATCGACAACAACAAAACGAGACGCCTTCGTGGGGGGAAACTTTTCGCCCCCGTCACCGATTCCCCTGACGCGCCAGTACCATGTACCGTTGGAAAGTTTTTCTTTCAGGGTTACGAAATTGGTGACTGTATCATAACGATGTTTAATTGTTTTAAAGTTTCTGTCACGGCTGATTTGAACCTCGTAGCGTGACGCCTCACCATCGGCCTGCCAGTTCAGGAAAATCCCTTTATTGAAAAGTCCCCTGAGGCTCACCTGCTTCCCGCTCCGCGGTGTAACCAGCTCAGGGGCGCGGTAACGAGCTGTTTTTTTTACCAGGAGCTGAACCGGCGGTGAAGAAAAAGATGAAGAAGAAAAACTGTAGAGAGAAGTGACACGGCAGTAGAAGCGCCCCTTCCCCGGGGGTGTATATTTATAACTGATACCGGATGTTGTTTCCGTGGCGATAATCTTTTTAAAACCGGCATCACGCGCCACCTCGACCCGGTAGGATGTGGCCGCCGCGCTTCTTTTCCATGCGATATTAACAGAAGGACGTTTTGAAAAATAGCTGTAATACCCTGTCTTCTTCGGCGTTGTAATAACAGGGGCGCTGTCCCTGACCAGGACAAGCTTTGCCGTCGGTGATACTTTTTCTTTGTCTGCTGCAGACCTGAGGCGCCAGTAATAGACACCGGGCACCAGTCCCCTTTTCAACTGCTGCGCAGTCGTTTTGCGTGCAAATTTCAATTTTTTAAATGAGGGGGAAGTTGAAACCTCCAGAACCGTTTCACTTCCATCTGACTTCCATCGAAAGATGACGGGATACCATGCCTTTTCAGTAATATAAAAAGTACCCGGAGCCGGAGAGGTTATCCGGTAGGGTATCTTTCTCACAGAAAGGCCCTCTCTGGCAACCAGGGCGGTCATGCCCGCATCGATTTTTCGGCTCCCCTTTTTTCCTTTAAGTGTTGCCATGCCGGAAGAAACATCCACCGCGAGCCTGTCTCCCTTCCCGGAGAGGGTCAACTTCCCCCCACGCGTCTCGACCCTGGTATTTTTACTGCTGACGGTGACATCTCCCCCGCCGCGGGAAGAATCCGTGAAGAGGTTTCCCTGTTCAAAACCGATATTGACGGCCTTTCCCTTCATGCTGAGAAGAACCAGGGTGTTTTCCTCGAGATCGATGACACTCCCGTCTGAGAGGCGGATACGGGCGGTAGCCCCTTCAACAGTACGGATTGAATCATAGTTATAGACGGGTTCGTGCTGGTCGATACCTTCCCAGATGACCTGTTTCTTATACTTGCGTTCAGCCTTTTTGTAGCGGTAGGTGACGGTACCAATTTTGCGCAGCCCCGTTGTCTCCACGCGGGCCGTCATCTCCCGGTAAAGGAGAACTGACGCCGCCCCTATGAGGCAGAAAACGGCAGTGGTAAAAATTTTGTCCTTAGCCGATAATTTCATACTTTTCTTCTTTCTGATCAGGGTCGAAGGCCTTAAGGTCTTTTTCGTTTACACCAAGGCTCTTGCGCAGGTCCTTCAGTTTTTTCGGGCGGGTATTGTCATCTTTTCTGCCCAGCACCGCGTAGACCTGCTGCGGTTTCTGCTTGCCCTTGACACGGATTTTCTGCATGGGAACCATGTGAAAGATATCTTTTACCCGGTCACGGGCGTCCTGGCTGACGAGGATGTCTGTGCCAAAGGGCTTGTTCAGGCCCTCGATGCGCGACGCCAGGTTAACGGCATCTCCAATGACAGTATATTCCATACGGTCATGAGAACCGATCTGCCCTGCAACAACATCACCGCAGTTGATACCGCAGCCAATTTTAATAAGGGGCTTTTTCAATGCCGCCCTCTCTTCGTTATACTGATAAAGAACCCGCCTCATCATCAATGCCGCGTTCAGGGCGTTTTCTGTATCGTTACCATAAGAGACGGGTGTCCCCCAGATAGCCATAATGGCGTCACCGATAAACTTGTCCACTACCCCGTTTGTCTCGTTGACACAGCCCACCATACGCGTCATGTACTCGTTGAGAAACTCAACAACCTCTTCCGGTTCGAGGCGCTCCGAGATTGCGGTAAAAGACCTGATGTCAGAAAAAAAGATGGCCACACTCTTTCTCTCTCCCCCGAGTTTTATTTCAGCCCGAAGGGCCATCTCGGCGATTTCCTTGTTAACGAACTTGCCCAGGGCGTCTTTCATCTTTTCCCGTTCAGCCAGCCCCTCTCCCATGGAGACAAAAGACTCGGTGAGCAGGCCGATCTCATCCCTGGTAGTGGGCCTGATGGAAAGGGCAAAGTCGCCCTCCTCTATCTGGCGGGATGCCCCAACAAGGTTGCGTACCGGAACGGTGAGTGTCTTTGCAAAAAAGTAAACAATAAGCATTGCAAGTCCCAGGACAATAACGGTGATGTAAATATTTTGACGCTCGATGCTTCGCACCGCCTTAAAGGCCTCGTAGCGGGGAACCGTTGATACCACACCGGTATTTCCAAAGGAAGTCCTCTTAAAGGCACCCAGGTATGCTTTCCCGCCTGGATCAGTATATTCCGTCTGCCCGTTATCCTGCGCTGCCTTCATCATCATGTTCACAACCCGCAGGTGAGAAAAATTCGTCTGCCCCTTTATAAGGTCCAGGTCAGAGTGGGCAAGGAGATCTCCCCGGCCATTGACAATGAAGGTCTTTTCGATATCGATAGACTTTACTGCGTCAAGGAAATGGGCGGTCCTGACATACATGATAACAATGGAATCAGCTTTTTTCTCTGAAACACGGACATAGGGATAACTGATTCCCAGCACAGGCTCACCAAAACGGGGTGTCGAATTATGAATTTCCTCTTCGGCATCAAAGCTCTTCGCAAAGAGTTTACTCTCCGCGGCAATGGCCCGGTTGAAAACCTTTTCATCATTACCTGCGGCAGCGCGCCTGTTCACAACCCCTTTTACAAGTTTTACTCCCCGGGGTGATTTTCGTGCGATTCCCGTAAAAAGGATATCAGCACCGCTCTGAAAAACCAGTTCTGAAATATAGGTACTCCACTCCCTGTCCTCTTCTGATCCCTGTTCTTTCAGAAGAGAAGAAACAATAAGGGTTCCCTTTTCACGGAGGGTACGCAGGTCAGCCTCCACCTTGAGGCCCACCACCTGCGCAAGCTTGTGGCTCGATTCCCTGATACGCACCTCGTTGTCCTGTGTAAAGTTATAGGTCGCTAAAAGTGTCATCAGCGAAAGGGCGGCCAGTATAATGAGGGAAATCATGGAGATAAGCTTGAAACCGATGGGTATGATAAAACGCCGTTTCTTTTTTTCAGGATTATTCTTTTCTTTTTTCATAATCAGTTACTACCTGTTTTTTTCTAATCAGCCCGCCCTTTCAAAGGCAAAACTATTCAATATCGAAAGTTATCGGTGAAGATGGCATGGGTGCACCTCCACCGGCAGAGACAAAGGCGCTAAAGTTATCCACCGTTACCGTGCTGCCCCCTGTAAAATCCGAAGCGGGCGTGATGGTTAGTACCGTATTATCACTGTTCCATACCGCTTCACTGCTTGAACTGGAATATTCTGTTCCATTTATATCAAGAGTCCAGCCTGAACCGGTATCTACGGGATCATTAAAATTCAGGACAACTGAGGTATCCCCGGAGACACCGATATCACCATCAGCAGGAGAAGAAGAAACAAGGAGTAGACCCGGTGCCGTTGAAAAGGAGATGATCCTTTCACTCTCGAGACTGTTACCGTAAAAATCCCTGGCATCGGTGGTGACCGTTAATTCATAATCCGTTGACCATGTAAAGGTTTCGCCTGACGTTGCTGAATTATAATCGGTGGCAGGATAAAAGCGCACAATAGTATAGGTATTGCCAGCGTTCTCGGTAATCTCGAGTCGCCCCTCAACAGTACCACTGTCATCGGCAACAATAATTGTTTCAGCGGTGAGTGAACTGTTCATCATCAATTCACTAAAGTATATTGTTATAGGGGAAGTTATCCCTCTCCCGGCGGTACCATCTGCGGGCCTGACAGAACTTACCGTGGGAGGTATCGAATCGATTTCCGCGGTGGCCCTGTCATACAAATCAGCATTATACCGGCAGGAGGAAAGAAAAATGAGAGCTGCAGCCAGAAAAAATGTTTTAAACCTGAACACCATTCACTTCCTTAATCGCAACATTATCGAAATATTTATGATCATAATAAAAAGGGAGTCTTCATTTTCAACCATGTTTTCAGTAAATTAAATGTAAAATATCACTCGGAAATTTTCCATACTATTTTTACCTGTACAGCAAGATATCTCTTTTCCATACCTTCCGGACAGTGGGTTGCAGCAGGAGCAATGCCCTTCACCTGTCACTGGTTTTTGTAAAGGGCCTGCTGCATACGGGAAGATTCATGAACAATTACTCCTTTTTCCTGTGAAAGTGCCGCGAGGATCATTGCCTGTGCTACGACTTCCCCCTCGATGGCGCGGTACTGTTTCAGGGGCCCGATAAAAATAAATGAAAGCAAGCGGTATAAAAATTTTCCCAGGTCCTCGCCTAATCGTTTTTCTTCTCTTTCACCTGTCAGAAGTGACGGCCTGAATATATGCAGGGCACTGAAACCGAGTGCCTCCAGGGATGCTTCTACTTCCCCCTTGACCCTGTTATAAAATATCTTAGAACCTGCGTCGGCCCCCAGTGCGGTGACCACGAAAAACCGCTCTGCCCCTTTTTCACGGGCAAGGCGCGCCGCCTCGATAACATATTCATAATCGACACGATAAAAGGCATCTTTTGATCCCGCTTTCTTCATTGTCGTGCCGAGACAGCAGAAAACATCATCCACGTCAAAAAATCCTGCATGATCTTTCAGCCTGTCGAAATCTACAACTTCTACATGGGCTTTTGCCACAGAAAAATCCTTCTGCTTTCTCACCGGCAGAATAACAGTAGAAAAGGTATCCTCTTTTTCAAGCAGGTGAAGAAGGTGACCTCCCACGAAGCCCGTAGCACCGAGAAGAAGGGCCTTTCTCTTTTTAGTCATTTCTTTCATCTCCTGTTTTGTTTCACTATCTTATAATCTTCATTTTATAAAAACAGGTCGGGAAAAAAGAAAGCACTTTCCGGTTTTTAAATAACTGTAATCGATACTTTATTTTTCTCAAGAAAAATTTATGCCCACCGACCGGGGAATAGGGGGGGGGGAATCACTGTGATTCTATCATTTTCCCAATCATTCGGGAAGACCCAGAAAAAAAACCGTCCCCGGGTAGAGACGGTTTTTCTTTTCTGCCCTGTTATCTTTCTTACTTGATAGAGTCCTTTTTGATCTCAGGTTTAACATTAAGATCCGGTTTAAGGGATTTATTATCTGAAGAAAATTTCTTTACATCAGGCTTTACGCCCTCAAGGGCCTTTTTATTATCATCTTTCTGGGTGTTGACACCTTCCTTGATAGCTGCCTGTTTATCTTTAACATCACCCTTGATGGCCTCGATGTTTGCTTTATCCGTGGCCTTCTGGTCTTCAACGCGCTGCTTGTCTTCAGCCTTTCTTTTATCCATCATTTCACGGTTTCGCGCCTTCTGGTCTTTCACCACCTGGCGAATCTTTTCACGTTCTTCTTCGAAACGCTTGCGGATATCTTCCTGCATCTTCCTGATTTCCTGCTTTATCTGCTGGAGATTTTTACGGTTCAGCTCAGAGAGTTCCCTGACACTAAGGGGTTTGCCTGGCTGAACTTCAACTTCTTCTCCCGCCTTGACTTCAACGAATTTAGATTTCTCCACCGTGGCATCTTTTACAGCCACTTTACCATCGATACAGGAAACCTTACCCTTTCCGTTTTCTTCTGATACCATGAAATCGGTACCGCGGATAGCAGCAACCGTTGTCGGCGTGGTAACCTTGTAAGAATCGTTCTTGGAAAGTTTCTTTGAAATTTGTGAAAAGGCATTTCCCTTTTCGAGATGAAGTTCCGATTCTTCTGCATTGAGCTGAGGATTCATTATCAGTTTTTTTACTTCAATGGTTGTGTTTTCCAGAATCTTGACCGCGTTTTCACCAAAATAGATATCGACAAATGACTTTTTACCCGTCATTATTTTCATTCCCTGTTTTACTACATCACCGACTTTAGCGGTAGATTTTTTCCCATCAACAACGAGATAAACTTCACCGTTTAGAAAATTAACCAGGCCCTGGCGTGCAATTTCTTTCTGTTTTTTCTGACAGCCGGTATAGACTACCGCCATGGATGTTATGAGTGCGGCAATAATTATTCTCTTCATGATCTCCTCCTGACAGATGAATAGACATAAAATTAGACCTGCTGTATAACTGGCAGATAATGATGTATATGCACCACCGCAGGCGTGGCGTATGCCATTATCTCCAGGTTCGCAACAGGTAAACTACTAACACAATACACGCACTGAATATGAATGCAAGTAATAAAAATAGTATAAATAAAAAAGAATGTTCCCCGCCCCGCAGGCAGAAACAACGAGGGCCGGCAATAATTACCGGCCCTTACAATAAAAATCAAGCATGAGGTATCAATTATCCTGCGACAACTTTAACAGAACCGTTATCAATCATGTGCTGAAGTTCAGCGAGGAGTTTTTTCTCCTGCTGATCGATGACACCATCTTCATCGGCGAGCATAAAAATTCTCTCGCGTTCCATTTGAGTCACCTGTCCATCATCAATGGCTTTTTTGATTAACTCATGAAGTTTTTCTGCTGATTTACTTGGTTTATCCATCTCTCTCTACCCTCTTAAGTCCTTTATTGCAAGGCGTGCTGCTGCGCCATACTGCGTGGATTTAACTTACGCTTATGACGGCAAATCCCCGCTATGTTAAAACATTTCTATTCACCGCTCTGTATTTTGTCAACCACTTCAAGACATTCTTCAGATTCAGCGGGTTGACTTCTGAACATGTTCATCACTGCCGCCATAAAGGATTCAAGATCTTCGATATACCGCAGATCACTGGTAAGGCGCCACATGGTGAGGGCCCCTTCGTGAAGATGAATCATTCTCTGGGCAAGAAGCCTGTTGTCAAAATCCTTTCTCAATGTGCCTTCTTCTTTCATGACGTTGAATATTTTATCCAGAATACTGTACCAGCGGTCTATTATCTCCTGGATAGTTTTTCCCATGTCGCAGGCAGCATAGTCAACATGAAAGGCCGCTTCTGCAATGGGGCACCCACGGTAACTGAACTGCATATCCCTTTTGAGCTGATTAACCCATTCCCTGGTGAACTCTTCAAAACCTCCTGTCTCTCCCGCGATCTTCTCCATGGTCGAAATAATATATTCATTATATCTGAGAATGCATTCCCTGATGAGATCATTCTTAGAAGGAAAATGCTGGTAAAAAGTTGCCTTTGCCACTTCAGATTCAGCAATTATCTGGTTTATACCGGTACTCAGAACCCCCTGAATATAAAAAAGACGGTTTGCCGTTTTTAAAATTCGTTCCCTCACTCCGGGCTTTTTATGCATTTTTAACCTTTTTGAACATTTTTATTTTATTTTATTGACATTAGACAGACTTGTCTGTCTAATCGCACAAAGAGGTGATTATTGCAAGAAGTTTATTATTTTCACTCCTCGGGAGCAAATAAACTAAAATTATCACCTCTGCCGTATCAGAAACGTGACAAGACCTGTGATGAGGCCCCCTGGGGGGCGGGATTTTTTACCCTATGTTACTGAACGGTTAATAATGTTGATCCACAGGGCATGTTGTAAAACAGGGCCCTGATCACTCCTCACACACAGGCGCGCCGCGAGGCGCGCTTTTTTTTTGCCCGCAAAAAATGTTGTCAATAGCAAATGTTTTATTATATTTATAGCAGTATCTTTTCTGATTATTGAAAAAATGATACGATCACAGTGATCCCCTGCTAACAAAATCTGCCATGAATACAAAAAATGATATAAACCTGATTGAAAGCATACTCAGACTGGGGAACCGCTGCATTTCTGAAAAAGAAAAGAAAGAGGTGCTTCACGACCTTTCTCCACGGGAAGCAGAAATAATTACGTCAATCAATCCTGGCGAAATCCTCGGCAGCACAGACCTTGCCCATCGTAATAATCTCAGCCCCTCGCGGATGACAAGAATCATTGATAAACTCTGCAATAAAGGGTACTGCAAGCGTCATCATTCCCGAAAAGACCGCAGATCCGTTGAGGTGTCCCTTTCAGAAAAGGGCTCCACACGAAGAACGATCCTCATGGACCACAGCCTGTCATGTGAGGAGAACCTCCGGTCACGCCTGAATGATGATGAACTGCAAAAAGTAGAAGAGGCCCTTGCGATTCTTGCGCAAAAACTCAGGGAAGACAGAAACGACTAAATCACATCTCTCACCATGTCACGGTTCGGATATTTTCACTTTGCCAGATGTCATCGTGTGACAGGATAAGCACTGTCTTATCCGATTCAAGTATTGTCTCACAGACATATTTTTTCATGTCCCATTCCAGTGAGAGGGTTGGTTCATCAAGGAGAAGAATTTCCCTTCGCAGTGCAAGGCAGAGAGAAAGGCCCAGACGCTGTCTCTCCCCGCCTGAAAGTCCCGTTATCTGCCGTGACCAGATATCGTCCTGTAATTGAAGGCGTTCTGCTTCCAGTTTAACCTTTTCAAGGCTGATACGCATCTCCCTGTTATAATGGAAGTTAAGGATCTCACCAATAACATCCTCCACACTCCCTTCCTGGAAATCAACATCATGACTGAGATAAGTGGCCTTTTTTCTTACTTCCGCCACCGTTGAAGCGGAAATCGGCACTCCATCGATAATAATCTCACCGGAATCCGGCCGCAAAAAACCAAGAAGAAGCCTGAAAAGAGCGGTTTTACCCCTGTCTGAGGACGAAGCAAAACATACTTTTTCTCCCCTGGGAATTTCACAGTTGAAACCGGAAAAGAGTTCGGTACCATTAAAGGAAACAAAAAGATCTTTAAAAGAAATCAGAGACATTTCCATAATCACCTGAAGGAGTCGTATTCTTTATATCAAATTGAAAAGGTGAAAGGTCCCGTTGTCAACCAGTATTTTTGGATAAAATCAAGTGGCAAGTAGATAAAATCGAAACAGGCGGTGACCGAAAAGCATCACCGCCTGGAAGTAAAAATTAATATCCGCGAAGGCTCCTGTGTGCACTGCCATTCTGGTCATAGCATTTATTTGAATTACTGTGACATGAACTGGAGTAGCTTGAAACACTGCCGCAGTCAGAGCCTTTTGCCTTTCTGCAGATTTCCCTTGCTTTTTTCCGGTCAGAGAAAGAATCTCCCGGTACACAGACCTTGTATTCACCACCGTTACGGAAACTGTAGCACTTGGCCATTACCGTAGTTGCAGCAGCAGAAACGAAAATCACAGTTGCGAGGACAAGACAGGTCTTTTTCATCAACCTTACCTCCTTAATTTTACGATGACCCATAGAATATACTCCTCACAGGATAACGTCAAGCTCATTTAGTAAGAAAAATTTACTCTGCACCCGCAGCGGTAAGAGGGGGCATTAAACTGTGAAGGCCGTGGCTGATGGCTCAGCCTGATTTCCACTCTGAAACAAATTTATGGAATTCATTGACAGGAAGGGGTTTGCTGTAGAAATATCCCTGAATAATATCGCAGCCAAGTTCAGCAAGACGGATGAGCTGGTCTTCCTCCTCAACACCCTCGGCAATAACATCCATTGAAAGACTGTGTCCCATGGCAATAATTGCCCTGACAAGGGCCTCATCTTCTGATTCACTTGTCAAATTCTGGATAAAACTCTTATCAATTTTCAGTGTTTTTATGGGAAAACGTTTCAGGTAGCTGAGAGAACTGTACCCTGTACCGAAATCATCAATTGATATATTTATTCCCATCTCAGTCAGCCTGTCGAGGATCATTTTCGCCTCATCCACATCCTGTACCAGGTATCGTTCAGTGATCTCTATTTCAAGGTTCTCCGGAGAGAAACCTGTTTCCTTAATAATTTTCTCTACCTTCGACACATAGTCGCTGTCTTTGAACTCCTGCGAGGAAACATTCACCGCCACCCGTATGGGAAATCCGGCAATTGATTGCCACTTTGCCGCTTCGATACAGGCATTGCGAAGCACGAACTGTCCAATATCATTTATCATGCCATTGTCTTCAGCAATGGCGATAAACTGGTCCGGGGGAACAAAACCAAGGCTGGCACTGGTCCAGCGAATAAGGCTTTCAGCCCCCACGACCTTTTTGTCAACAGTAGATATCTGTGGCTGAAAAAACAGCACAAGCTCATTTTGTTCGAGGGCGTGTCGAAGATTTGTCTCAATTTGTAATCTTTTATTGGCCTTCTCGTTCAACTCATTACTGAAAAAATGAAACCGGTTGCGCCCCTCATCCTTTGACAGATACATGGCGGCTTCAGCATTTCTGAATATTACATGTGGATTGTCTCCATCTTCAGGACATACGGTAAGCCCGATACTTGCAGTAATTAAAAATTCATCATCATTTACACAGAAGGGGCGGGCAATAGAAGAAAGTATCTTGTCAGCCACCGATTCTGCTTCAACAGCTTTTTCAATATCCTGCAGAATTATAAAAAACTTGTCCCCGGTAAAACGGGCTACGGTGTCAGATTCACTTACACATGCAAGAAGCCTTGCTGCCGTCTCTTTCAGAATCTTGTCACCAATATCGTGCCCTACGGTATCATTAATTTTCTTAAAATTATCAAGATCAACAAGCATCCCAACAATAACGCTGTCCTGATTTTTTACTCTTTCAATGGTCAGATGAAGACGGTCCTGCAGCAGAACGCGGTTGGGCAGATCAGTGAGGCTGTCATAATTTGCCTGGTGAATGAGTTTATCTTCATACTCCTTTCTCTTTGTGATATCCTCCTTGACCGCTACAAAATGTTCGATCCCCCCCTCCGGAGACTTGATTGAAGATATATAGGCATATTCCCAGAATAAATCTCCGT
>CAZHNW010000006.1:0-33675 GCA_964534225.1 uncultured Leptospirales bacterium
TTAAGTCCTGAAACACCTGAAAAGAGTGATCGCATCATAGTGGCATAACTCCTGAAAATAAATTGTCTCTATTAATATCGTTCGTATCCGGTTTCACTTTAGCCATTATTGTTTCGTGCCTGCTACTTCTTCTCCCCGTCTGCTTCACGGTGGATGGCGTGAACATGTTTCATGGAAATTTCCTGGTTGCCCACACGAAGTTTTGCCCCGTCACCTGCAAAGATGACAGAATCTACAACACCGCTGACCCGTTTTTTCTGTGCCGGGTCCCAGGCATCAATTCGTTTTCCAAGAATTTCATGTGCCTTGGATGTCTCATTACTTTGTACAAGTTTCTGCATATGCTTGTTCATGTTGGTCATCTGTTCCAGGGAGGTGAACTGTGCCATCTGGCTGATGAATTCACGGTCTTCCATGGGCTTGGTGGGGTCCTGGTGCTGCAGCTGTGTTACAAGGAGTTTCAAAAATGAATCCTTGCCAAGGTTGCCCCTGCTGCTGTCACCGGTGACGCCCAGTTTTTTGTTGACCATGTCGACCTGGCGGTTCGTCATCGAGAGCTGTGTCGTGTTCATGGAAAAATCTTTCATTCTCTCACCTCTAAATAATTACGTTTATGCTGCCGTCATGAAGTGTCACGGCTGAAATGTCATAGGATGCTTCTTCTTTTACTGCCTTTGCGCCAATGAAGGAAGGAAGATGCAGTTCCTCTCTTCTCTCTTCTCCCGGGGCATGTTCCTGGTCGCGTACATTGACCTGGAATTCTCCGATATCGATGCCAGCCTCTTCGAGATGTTCCCGTACTGCATCAAGGTTTTGCATGAGAAGATTGCGGGCCTCTGTATTTTCTACGAGAAATCGGCCGTTGAGAATCCCCTGTTCGAGGCCCAGGTTGACCGTTACTGATCCGAGGTGGCGCGGGTAGAGACGCAGGCTGAATGAGCCATTGCTGTTGTCCTTGACCGTAACGCGTGCCTGTTGAACGATTTCATTGAAATGCTGTTGAAAACTTTTTTTTGCCGCGGCAGTTGAAGCAGGGTGGCCCCCTTTGAGAACCGTTGTCTTCTGCACATTGTCATGAAATGATGATGCCGGGTTTTCCTTTCCCCCGTCGCTGCCGTGATCAGATGAAAAATTATTCATCTGGAAGGTGTTGACCGGTGCATCGCTTTTTTCTACGGCCGGGTTCTGGTTTATGGCGACGCGCTGTGTCTCCGCGTTCTGGTTTTTCTTGAGGGCGGGTTTGATCTTTTCATTCAGCAGTGCCGCCAGTTCATTAAGTACTTTCTTTGCCGGCAGACCCTCGTTTTTATTTTGCGGGGAAGTTTTAAGCATCAGGTGCCGCAACTCGTTGAGGAGCCTCTTCCCCCGGCGGGAGGTGGTCCCTTCGTCAAGGCTGGCCATGAGCTTTTCGGCGTCTTCGATTAATTTTTTCAGCTCAGTGGGAAGTATTTCCTCTTTCTGAAGCAGGCTTGTAATCAGTTCTTCAACCTGCTGCAGTTCTGCCTCGCCGGTGCCCTTTTCTTTTTTGATGGTCCCGGGGGGCCTGGTTTCAGGAAACACCTTCAGGTTTTTTTTGTCTTTGATTAAACTTCCTGCATCATTGTCTTTTTTATTGATTTCATCGGCAGTGAATGATTTATCTTTCTCCACCGCCTTTTCTTCGGGGGGATCCATGGTTTCAGGTTTCTCGTCACTGGCAGTTTTTTCAGCCTTGGTATTTTTATGATTATCCTCTGCCTTTTTCGTGTCGCTTCTCCGGTCACCTCGGGTTGTCTCCCCGTAGAGAGGGTCCCTTCGTTCCCGGGGACGTTCGATGCGTGTCTCTGCGGCAGGGGTGTCAGTTCCTGTATTTTTCATTCTATGCTGCAGCAGGAGATCGAAAGATGACGATGAAGTCTTTTCGCTGTTCTTAACAGTTATGGGCAGCAGGGATTCATGGTTTCCCGACTGCTCTGTTTTCATAAAAGATTGTATCATTTATGTTACCTGTATCGCCCTTGATTCTCTTTCCCTTTCTATTATCGTGATAAGTAAAAATTTACTGAATCATAATAAAGGGTAAAAACGGTTATATTTTTCGCGTTATGTCTCATGACATGAAATGGTTGAACTTCCCCGCATGAATTAAATGTTTCGGTTAAAGACGATTTTAGTCTGCATGCTGCAATCGTTTTTGACCTCCGTGAACATTGTGTGGTGCTGGTGCAGGTTTAAACGCCGGGAGGGATACTGTCGGTTACTTTACTTTGACCGGTATTTTGTGATATGATACATTTGTATGGTGCATCAGCAGATGAATCTGTATTAATGGATTGACACTGAAAGGGGCGGTTATACAGGATTACATTAACATTGAAATGCCTTCGGTGAAAAACATGGGAGGCAATAGAGGCGGATTGGGTTAAGCTGTTATGTCAGATACTGTTATCGAAAAACTGCCCGATGAAGAACTGAAGGCGGCGCGTCCACACCTTGAAGAGCTGGAGACGATGCCCCGCCATCCTGTGCGGGTTGTCTGTGAGAATATTCGCAGTCTTTATAATGTGGGGGCCATATTCAGGACCGCAGACGGCGCCCTTATCGAGGAACTGCATCTTTGCGGCTATACCGGTTATCCCCCCCGCAAAGAGATAGACAAGACTGCCCTGGGAGCGGTTACATCTGTTCCCTGGAGCCGTCACGAAGACACGACGGGTCTTATCGTCGATCTCAAAAAAAAGGGCTATCACTGCGTTGCCCTGGAACATACCCGGCACAGTCTTGAATATAACTCTTTTCACTATTCATGGCCCCTCTGTCTTGTTATTGGCAACGAAGTGGAAGGTGTCACCCCCGAGGTGCTTGCCCTCTGTGATGATGCCGTGGAGATACCGATGTACGGGCTCAAGCAGTCCCTCAATGTCTCTGTCGCCTTTGGTATTCTTGCCTACCATGTGGTTGAGAATTTTCGAATAAAAAAGGCGGGGGGAAGTAAAAAAAATGGTGTTCTGTAACAATGTCTTCTTTAAAATGACTTTAATATAGTAAGTAAGTATTTTAGTGAAAATTAAAGTAGCTTATATAAAGAAGTTTTAACGGCACGATGTCTCTCGTCGGGCCTGACAGATAAGGAGATGTGCCCGGTTCAGGGGGAAAAATTTTTCCGGCGGGCTCTCAGGAGGAAACAGATGTGGGATTATACTGATAAAGTTAAGGATCTCTACTCACATCCCAAAAATGTGGGCAGAATTGAAAATGCCGATGCTGTCGCTGAAGTTGGAAGTATCGTTTGTGGTGATGCCCTGAAGCTTTATCTCAAGATAGATGATAACGGTATTATTACCGATGCGAGTTTCGAGACATTTGGCTGCGGCAGCGCCATTGCCTCTTCTTCGGCATTGACGGAGATGATAAAGGGTAAAACCGTTGAAGAGGCGGAGAAGATAACCAACCAGGACATCGCTGATTTTCTCGGGGGACTTCCCGAAGAAAAGATGCACTGCAGCGTCATGGGCAACGAGGCACTGGAAAAAGCGATAAAGACCTACCGTGGTGAAGAAATCACCGATGATGAAGATGTTGAGGGGGAAGTTATCTGTCAGTGTTTTGGTGTAACGGAGCCGTTAATCCGCAAGGTTATTCGTGAAAATAACCTGAAAACAGTAGAAGATGTTACCCATTATACCAAGGCGGGTGGCGCCTGCGGTGGCTGTATTCACAGGATCGAGGACATCCTGTTTGATGAAATCGAGTCTCTTGAAAAAAAAGAGGAAAAGGCCCCGGAGAGAAAGCCCCTTACCAATATCAAGCGTATGCAGCTCGTAGAAGAGACCATTGCCGATGTGATCCGTCCGGAACTTCAGAAAGACGGTGGCGATATAGAACTGGTCGATATTGACGGGAAAAAGGTCCTGGTTGCCCTGCGGGGAAGCTGTGCCAACTGTGTTGTCTCCAATGTCACACTGAAAAACCTGGTTGAAGGTAAATTGAGGGAATTTGTTGAAGAAGACATTGAAGTGGTAGAGACGAAGTAGAAGGAGAACTGAATGAATAAAACAGTCTATCTTGATAATAATGCCACCACCATGGTCGCTCCAGAGGTGGTTGAGGCGATACTTCCTTTTTTTACGGAACAGTATGCCAACCCTTCGAGCATGCACAGTTTCGGCGGCAATGTGGGAAGGTATATAGATGAGGCACGGCAGAATGTTGCGGCATTAGTCGGTGCAGACCATGATTATGAAATTGTTTTTACCGGCACCGGGACAGAAGCTGATAACTATGCACTCATGGGGACAATATCATATTACCGTGACAGGCGTCATATTATTACCACCCGTGTGGAACATCCCGCCATACTCTCACTGACCAAGAAACTCGAGCGTGAGGGCTACCGTGTTACTTACGTGCCGGTAGACGGGGAGGGAAACCTTGATATGCAGTTTTTAAAGGAATCCGTTGATGACGATACGGCAATCGTGTCGGTCATGTATGCCAATAATGAAACAGGGGTCATCAATCCCGTGGAAGAGATCGGTGCCTTTCTCCGGGAAAAAAAGATACCCTTTCATGTCGATGCCGTTCAGGCAGCGGGAAAGATTCCCATTGACGTCAATGCCATAAACTGTGACCTTCTTACGATTTCAGGACACAAGTTTCATGCCCCCAAGGGTATCGGCGCCCTTTATGTTCGAAGGGGTACACGTATGCGCCCCATCATGTACGGGGGACACCAGGAGAAGGGGCGCCGCCCCGGCACACTCAATGTTCCGGGTATTGTCGGTATCGGGAAAGCAGCGGAACTGGCCCTGGATCATCTCAAAGACAGCGGAGAGATGAAACGCCTTCGTGACAAACTCGAACAGGGGCTTCTTTCCTCTTTCAGTAATTCGCATCTCAACGGTAACAGTGCCCGGCGGGTCCCCAATACGACAAATATCGGCTTTGAATATATCGAGGGAGAGGCGATACTCCTTTATATGGATGAGAAAAATGTTGCCGCTTCATCAGGGTCTGCCTGTTCTTCCGGGTCCCTGGAACCGTCACATGTTCTCCGCGCCATGGGGGTCCCCTTTACGTCAGCACACGGTTCAATACGTTTCAGCCTAAGCAGGTACACCACTGAAGAAGAGATTGATTATGTTCTCGAGATTATGCCCGAGGTGGTAAACCGCCTGCTGGAAATTTCTCCCTACTGGGACAATGAAAAGAAACAGGGAATTCCCATTAATCTCTAAAATACCATCTGAAATGCCAGGCCTTTTCTTTCTGTAGCGGTGTGTGTTGTTTTTTAAATATTGACACCATGTACAATTTCGAGTATTTTTATTCAAATATCTCAACTTTCGAAAGGACAAAAAATGGAAGCCCTGAAACTCAACAAAAAGCTGAAAAAAGATGGTGAAATTCTTCTGCGGGATATTCCCTTTCATAAGGGAGAAGAGGTTGAGATAATTATCCTTTCCACCTCCGATAAAAAAGATGCGGGTGAGATTTCCTCAGCACATAAACTTGCACAATCCAGTATTGTGGGTATCTGGAAAGAAAGAGATGACATCAACGATTCAGCTGAATATGCCCGTTCCCTGAGAAAAAGGGCTGAAACAAGGTAATAAATGTATTTGCTGGATACAGATATTCTTGTGGATATTTTGCGTGGTCATCAACCTGCCATTGAATGGTTAAAGAAGACAACAGAAGTGATATCCATACATGGTTTTGTCGCTATGGAACTGGTTCAGGGATGCAGGAACAGGAAGGAACAAGACAGTATTACCAGGGAAATCGAAAAATATACCCTCATCTGGCCTGATGAAGTGATATTGAAAAATGCCTATGAGATTTATAAAGGATACTATCTGAGTAATAGTGTGGGCATTATTGATGCCATCATTGGGCAGACTGCTGTTGATCGGGATATGCCCCTGTGCACCTTTAATGAGAAGCATTACAAAATAATTGAAAACATTGAGCTGGTTAAACCGTATAAGAAGTAATTCACGTTAAAATACCATCTGAAATGCCAGGCCTTTTCTCTGCGGTGAAAAGAGGGGAAGAAGAGATACTTTTCTTCCCCTCTTTGCGTTACGGGGATAGAAAAAGTACCAGGTAATAATGCCGGCACAGGTACCGGCAATGGCCCCGGTCACAATATCTGAGAAGTAATGGTAATGGTTGCGGATGCGAGACCATGCTGTAAAGGCTGCGGTGCCATGCAGTATTCCCGGGACAATACCCCATGCAAGAATGCCTGTAATTGTCCTGTTCAGCCGTGATGAATAAAGGGCGTCACCGATACAGGCGCTGAAAAAGGAGGCACTGTAAAACGTAAGAGAGGAATGGCCCGAAAAGAAACTGCCTGAATCCTCTCCGTTTGGGCGGGGACGGCGTACCGTCACCTTTGCCGCCTGGGTCGCAAAGTATATAGCGCAAAAGCCCTGCCACCATGTAAGGAGGGCACGGGCATAAAAGGGGCGTGCCTGCCCGTTACAGAGAAGCAGGCGAAGACCGTAATATGCAGAGGGCAGGGCCAGTGATGACCAGTAGAAAACGTCGCCTGCTGTTTCTATCTTTTTGTCGGGGGGACCGTAATGGGCGTTAATGCGAAAATCAAGGGTGCCGGTTTCTTCGGATGGGGTGACGTTTTTTGAGTGCCCCCAGATGTCGATGGCCCCTGCTGAGAGGGTAAGGGTTGCTGTGAGAATCATTTCGCCTGCACCGGGATAGCCTTTAATATACTCATTTTCAACAGGCATTGCCGGCAAAGAGTAAAAAGAGATGGTTATGATTGTCAAGAGTCTGATAAAAGGGACCGGCATTGAACAAAGGCGACACCCTCCGGTGCCGCCTTTGTTCAATGCATATACTTTATGGAATGCCTTTAGATGGCGTAAAGACATTATCTTCCTACATCGTTTATCAGTTTGCCCAGCATGCTGTCATGGGTGATAACTGATTTCTGGTTTGCCTCGTAGCTGCGCTGTACTTCGATCATGTCAACCATTTCACGAACGATATTGACATTGCTCTTTTCGAGAAAGCCCTGGCGCACCTTGATTTTTTCCGGGGGTATGGGCGGCCCTGAGTGTTCTGTTTCACGAAAAAGGGAGTCCCCTTCTTTCTTGATCATGCGGATGTTTTCAAAATCCACCAGCCTGAGGCGGTCTATGACCACAGGTTCAGTCCAGTTGTTATTATCCTGCCCCACCATTTCGCGGGCTTCACGGGGGATTTCCCTGTTGATTATAACTTCCCCCCGCTCGTTAATAATAAAGTTGTTTTTCTGAACGAGTATGGGACCGTTCTCTCCGAGAACGGGGTTGCCGTTATGTGTCACCAGGGTGCCCTCGCGGCTGATGGTAAATGAACCGTTGCGGGTGTAGCGCTCGCCCCTTTCAGTGTTAACAGTAAAAAAGCCCTGTCCCTCGAGAGCAAGATCGAACTTGCTGGTGGTACGCTGCAGTGAGCCCTGCTTGAACTGTGTGTAGACCTCGTTGACTTCTACGCCGGTGCCGAGTTTTCCCACGTAGGGCATTGAGTCATATGAACCCGCAGGGACGATTCCCTGGCCGCTTTCGTTAACGCGCCTGATTATCATATCAGGAAAGGCCTTAAATACGGTCAGGTCTTTCTTGTAGGCTGTTTTATCCACGTTGGCAAGGTTGTTGGCCACGGTATCAAGACGTGACTGCTGGGCCATCATGCCGCTGGCGCTGTTATAGATTCCTCTGAGCATGGGTATCCTCCTTCCGGTTATTTAAAGTATCGGCAGGGGCGGCGGGGGCAGGTGACATAAAATTAATTTTTTTGTTGTCGGAAGTTAAATAATTATATATATTTAAACAAGTAGTTTAGTAGCTAAACTAATTATTGGATGCAGCTGTCTGTTTAACCGGCAGTACATGGTTTTGGGAAACAGGAACAGTGATGTTATCAGAGAGCATGTATATGAAGAAAAAAATTCAGGAACTCATCAATCTTTTCATACGTGTCAATAACAGATTTAATGAGGAAAATAAGGTTAAACGTCCCTTTGGAACAGATGTCAATCTTTATCCGTCAGAAATTCATACCATCGATGCAATCGGCAGGCATGAGGGAGTCAATGTTACTGATCTTGCTTCTATAATGGGTGTCACCAAGGGAGCCATATCACAGGTTATCAGAAAACTCGAAAAGAAGGGCCTGGTGGAAAGATACCGCTATGATGATAATCATCAACAGGTTCTGCTGAAACTGTCAGAAAAGGGAAAGGTGGCATTCCAGGGACATAATGATTTTCATAAAAGGCAGTACCAGTACATATTCAGGGAGATGGGAGATATTAATGAAAAGGATATAGAACAGCTTTTGAAGGTTTTTACTGTTATTGAAAAATCTTTTGATGTCATGGAATAATTTTTTTTAGATTATTGTTTAGTAGCTAAACAAAAGGAGAAGAAAATGTTGAAAACAGATAGCAATGTTATTGCCCGGCCTTTAAAGCCCTTGATACTCCTGGGGATTCTTTCAGGGTATATCAGAAATCCCCTTGTTTTTATGGTCAGGGTTGTAATGAAAAGTAAAAAGGTCAGGAAACAGCTCGATCCCGCCCTGGCAGATGATTTTGCTTCAATGGCAGCCCTGGTCACTTCGATTTATTTACTGCTGCGCGAAAGGGTCGACAGGGAAAAGGCCCTTTCTGTCACCAAGGCGGTGATTATTCCCGTGGGTCTTTCTGTACAGATGGCAAATTTTCGGTATGTTGAAGATGACCGGATATTTGAGAATTTAATCGCTTACCAGCAGAGAACAAACCGTGAGGGCCCGACAAGGCTCAATAAAATGGAAGTCATTGACCAGAACAGCAGGTGTTACCGTTTCAGGGTGCATACCTGCATGTTTTTTAAAACCTTTTCGCAACTGGGGATACCTGAATTGACAGAAGTCATGTGTGAAGTGGACAATGCAATTTTTAATGTCTACAGCCCCGAAAGGATTATTTTTCACCGGGATGGTATCGGGAAACGCATTGTTGACGGTGCCTCATTCTGTACCTTTGTCTGTGAAAACAGGGGATGATCTGCCCGGGAATTACCGTTGTATTTTTTTTTCGTTCCCTGATTTTCAGGCGCTGGTATGCTGCGTCTTCATCTGACCGCTATCCCCCCGGGTGAGACCTGAAGACTATCCTTTGCCTCCGGGAATCCTTTCAATAGAGGCTCCCAGGCTGCTCAGTTTCTCT
Organism: uncultured Leptospirales bacterium; assembly: GCA_964534225.1. GTDB lineage: Bacteria > Spirochaetota > UBA4802 > UBA4802 > UBA5550 > CAZHNW01. Next base: position 9,203 of record CAZHNW010000006.1, read on the forward strand.
TCAAGTTTTTCATAGCCGCGGTCGGCGTGGTAGATACGGCGAATCTCTGTGGTGCCCTGGGCCCCCAGTGCGGCAAGAACAAGGGCGGCGCCGGCGCGCAGGTCAGACATCATTACCGGCGCTGATGAGAGGGTACGTACACCGCGGATTATGGCAACCTGTCCCTCAATGGTGATGTCGGCTCCCATGCGGCGCAGTTCTGGTACATGGGTAAAACGGTTTTCAAAAATTGTCTCCGTGATGGTGCTTATCCCGGGGATCGTGGTGGCAAGGGACATTATGGGCGCCTGAAGGTCCGTGGGAAAGCCCGGGTGGGGAAGTGTTTTAATAATAGTACCGGTGAGCCTGCGGGTTGACTGAACAGTGACCCGGTCTTTTTCGACTTCAAGCTTGAATCCCATTTCTTCAAGGGTTGTTAAAAGGGCATTGATATGGGCCGGGACAGCGTGGGTAATGGTGACATCTCCGCGGGTGATGGCCCCTGCGAGGAGAAATGTTCCCGCCTCGATTCTGTCAGGCATGATGCTGTAGGTGACGGGGCGGAGTTTTTTGACGCCCTGCACTTCAATACGTTCTGTCCCGAGGCCTTCGATTTTGGCTCCCATCTGTATCAGGAACTCGCCCAGGTCCACGACATCGGGTTCCATGGCACAGTTTTCCAGTACAGTTTTGCCTCTGGCAAGAACTGCCCCCATAAGGAGATTTGCCGTGGCACCCACTGAGACCTTTGGCATGGTAAACTCTGCGCCGTGAAGCCTGTCAGTGGTTGCCCTGATGTAACCGTGTTCAAGGGATATTTCCGCTCCCATGGCTTCGAAACCGGAAAGGTGAATGTCAACGGGGCGTTCACCGATGGCACATCCCCCGGGAAGGGAAACATCAGCCTCGCCGGTGCGCGCCAGAAGGGGACCCATGACATAGACAGAAGCGCGCATGGTCTTTACCAGTTCGTAAGGGACCTCGTTATTTTGTATCTTGCTCACTTCTACGGTGAGGGTGCCTTTTTTTCTGTCGAAATCGGTTTCGGCGCCGAGAACTTCAATGACCTTTATGATGGTACGGATATCCTGCAGGTCGGGAACGTTTTTCAGTACTGTTTTCCCTTCAGCAAGAAGGCTGGCAACGATAACGGGAAGGGCGGCATTTTTGGCCCCTGAAATCTTAACTTCCCCGGAGAGCTTTTTTTTTCCCTTGATCCTGTAGATGTCCACGCTTTTGTCCCCTGTTATTTTCTGGAAATCTTCTTTATATCATCGACTTCTTTTTTTACCTTCCAGGCTTCTTTCCCTGCTTTTTTCATGGCAGTGACAGCTTTATCTCCCCCAATCAGGATGGCAATGATAACTACGATAAGAATCACTTCCCATCCACCTGGTAACTGGATCATTTTTTTTCTCCTGGAGTCATCTCGGTAATATCGAACTCATGAATTGATTTATCTGCGGTTTCTTTTACCTTTTTAACCGCCTCAAAGGTCTTCTTGAACAAACTGTTAAAGTCATTTACATTTGTCAATACATTATAGATGGCCAGTTTCTGGTTAATGGTTTCATTTTCCAGGTCCTCGGAAAGGGTGTTAATTTTTTCTGCTTCCCTGAAGATGATGTTGTTTAGCTTTGACTGGTCCTTGACCGATCGGGCGACTCGGCTGATTTCACTGTGGAATTCCTGTATTTTTGTCATTATTTCGTCTGTTTCTGTTACTGCATCCCTGATTGAATGTGTATTGTCTGCCAGGTCGTGGTTGATGCCTTCGAGCATAGCGGATATGTCCTTGACACTCGAGGCGGTTTTGTCAGCCAGCTTTGATATTTCATCTGCGACCACGGCAAAGCCGCGGCCTGATTCGCCTGCCCGTGCCGCCTCTATGGCCGCATTAAGAGATAAGAGGTTTATCTGTTCGGAGATGTCATTGATGACCTTGAGGACCTCATAGACGGATGCCGCCTCTTTAATGACCACCATCATCTGTTCTGTTTTCTGGTTGAGCCTTTTTTGACTTTCTATGGCCCCGGCTGCAACGGTGCTGGCAGTGGTAACGGCCATGTCAATTTTTGATCCCAGGTCGTCAGCTGTACTGGTAAGTCCCGCCAGAAGGTTGACCAGTGTTTTAAGGGCCTCTGTCTGTTCTGTGGTCTGGTTTCGTACCTTGTCAATGCCGCTGGCGATTTCTTCGATGCTGGCGCCGGTATCAATGATGTTCAGGGCAAACTCTCTGGCAGTGGTAAAGGCATCTTCTGCATTTCCCCTCACTGAGAGGCTGAAAATTTCCACATGGTGAGACAGGCGAATATCTTTTTTCTGCAGCCTTTTCAGTTCAGTGATGGAAGAGTCAATGATTTCCAGGGGAAGGGGATCACTGGATTTGAAAGTAACACCGTCACCGGTGAGGCGTTTCAGGATTTTTTCTGCCTGCAGGCTTTGCTTTTTCTTCTTGCGAGCAGAGGGTATCAAGAGAAGTATTGTCAGGATGGTACCTGAAACAGCACTGATAATAATAATCAATCCGGGGGACAGGGAAGTCAAAAAACGGGAGAGTATAAAAAAGAGGAGAATTGTAACAAGAGAGGTCATTGCAGGCACCAGTACAATGAGTGGCTGGAGAAAAGGGAATTTTCTTCCAGGGATGGTTTGTGCCTTCTCTTTTTTCAATGGGTTCCTTCAAATATGGGTATATCATTAGTATCTTTTATTTTTTTTATAGAGTCAAATGAAAATCAGTAATTATTCTTTAAAACTTTTTGTTGCATATATGTAATAATAAGGGGCGGTTCCCCCCGCCTCCGGCGGGGGGAAGGCTATTACTAACTCAACAGGGGGCCTGACCTGTTTTTAAACCCACACCGGGGGTGGCGAGGGATGACATTGTTTTTCAATTGAAGACTATGACTGTAAAAAATGTCTAAAACTTTGTTTTGATACGGTTCAATGATGTGCATCAGGTATTTTGTCTTGCTATAAAAGCAGAAGTCGTGGGATTTAACGGGGAATATAGATAATGCGTCCCGGTTTCAGGAAGTCAGGGTTCTTAATGCCGTTAAGGCGGATGATGTCACGAGTTTTTTTTTGTGTCGTGCCGCAATGCGGGTCAGGCAGTCTCCCCTTCTGATCCGGTATCTCTTGACATGACGAAATTTGACACGATAGAGATGTTTTTCCATCTCTTTCAGCTTGCGGGCCCCATCATGGGGGATGCGTATTTCGTAATTTCTTTCATAGGGTGGCGTTATGTTGCGGTTCAGCTCAGGGTTGTAGCGCCGCAGTGTCTCCATGTCAATACCTGAATACCGTGAAACATGGTGCATGTTTACGGGATATTTCAGTTCTATCATTGTTGTTTTATCTGTTTCAGGGATTTCTATTTCATCCTTGATGTCGAAAAGGCCCTGGTTTCTATAAATAAGAAGCATTGCCAGGTAGCGCGGTACATATTCACATGTCTCCTGGCGAAGTACCCCTGCTTCAGCCATTGACCAGAAGTCCTTTTTGCCTGAAGATATCATGGCGCGGCGTACATGGCCCCCTCCACCGTTGTATGCCGCCAGGGTAAGTTCCCAGTTTCCAAATGTTTTATAGAGATTACGCAGGTGGCGCAGGGCGGCGCGGGTAGATTTTTCAATGTCACGGCGTTCTTCTACCCACCGGTTACTCTTCAGGCCCAGGGGGGTGGAGGTATTGGTCATGAACTGCCAGAGTCCCGTTGCCCTGCTTGATGAGACGGCCCAGGGGTTAAAACCGCTTTCCAGGAGGGGAAGGAGCGCCAGGTCTTCGGGGACATTTTTTTCTTCTTTTATTATTTCATCAATTATATCTTTGTAAAAATATGATTTTTCAATACTGGAAATAAGGTAGGGGCGTCCGCTGGTAAGATAGAGGTAAATGTATTTTCTTACCTCGCGCCGCCGCGTAATGGAGAGATCTTTTACCGCCTGAAAGAGTTTTTTGTCTTTCAGGGATGGCAGGTAGAGAATATCCCTGTCAGGATTGAATGTAAGGGCTTCCTGCATTCCTTTTTCAGAATAGGTTGTATCTGTGAAAAAATTAAAAAGTCCCCATGAAAAGAGGTTCCTGTTAAAACCTGTGATGGCTGCAACGACCAGCAGAAGAATTGAAATTTTGGTGAAGCGTGAAAAATGCATTATTTAGCTCTTTGTTATTTAAGTATTTATATACATTAAGGATTTGTTTTTGTAATAATTTGGTCAAAAGAAAAGAATATAGTTTTTCATGCAAGCATAAAAAGTGTTTTTTTTAATTTGCTCAGTGATTCTGCTGTTGTTTTATATGTTATGCGACATAATGCCATGAATGATTAGAAAATCTACTCTTTTTTTGAAAAATGTCTGGCCCGGTTTACGGTTTTTGATACAATTATTTTCTGGCCTTTCTGGAATTTTGGGAATCAGAAAGTACCTTATTCTTAAAGGGGGCAGGATGGAAGTATCAGTAATCCTGGAGCTTCATGGCCACTGTGTAGAAACAGCGGCACGAAGGGAATATAAAAAACTTATGGACCGGCTTCTTGTAGCGGATGATTCAGACAGTGAAACTGAAGAAAAGGTGGCACTTCTTCTTGCATTTCTGCAGGAAAGCGATTTCCCCGCCCTGCGTGCCTCAAATGATATACTCGCCGGTGATGCCGGGGGAGCAGCCCGTCTCTCCCGGGGGGGTGACGGTTCTTTAACAATTGAAACTTTATCATCTCCCCCGGAGGAGTAAAATTTAACTTTTTGCGGGCATTAAGCTATTACGCATTGTAATAAAAAAGTTGTTGTATTATTTTCCTGATGCTCTAAAAATAAGTAATATCATCAGTTTCTGCAACAGGCACTGAAAGAAACCGGAAAAATAAAAAAAAGGCGCGGCAATAGGGGAAGTTTACACTTTTCCTGCTTAATAAGCCGGCTTTTGCGGATAGGAATATGGAAAAAGTTACAATCTGGTATTTTACCGATAATGACGCAGGTAAAAAGAACGCTCGAGCAATAGAAAACATGGGGCTCATATCTTACTGCCTTGAAGGGCTCGATATGAGCGGGATCAATATTGTTCAGGATGAAATAAATATTTTTATCTTTGACCATGAGAAAATCCCCCCCCAGGAAGTCATTGCAACCCTGGAAAATGAACAGCGTATTCAGTCATTCCTTAAGTTTTTAATTGCCGGGAGAAAAAAGATAAAGGAGATGTCAAATGTATCTTTTAACATTCTTCATCTCGAATTCGTTTCCCGGCCTGTTAATACCAATGAGTTTCTTCTTCTTCTTGAAAAATCAATAATTGTTGAACGCTACCGGGAAATAATGAAGTTCATCTCGAAGGAGGCTGAAGTTCGTATCGAAACCTATGAAGGGATGATGGATATTAACAGGAAGAATATCTTTTCTTCTGAAAAAGAAAAGGAAACTTTTGAACAGATTCTAAAGTATGAAAAAAACCTGCTCCAGGAACAGAGCAGGCTCAACAAGGCGATACGTGATTTTACCATTATGCGCCATGAAGAACTCTTTGACATGAGAAACCGTATTGACGCTGAGGAAATGCTCAGCCACCTTCGGCGCAAAGAGATGCTTGAGGCCAAGGAGACAATTCAGGCCCAGGAGTCGGTCATCGATTACTCCTCAAAACGTCTTAAGGAGGTTAAGGATATTCTCGATGCCTCTGAAAAAGTGGCAGAACTCGGCAGGGAAGAAAAAATTAATCTTGCCGAGGACAACAGAAAGTTGAGAGAAATGAACCGTACCCTCGCTGACGAAATTGAAAAACTTCTTAAAGAAAATGAAGATCTCCGTAATCAATTACAAGAAAAGCGGTAGAGGAAGTTCTGCATAAAAACGGATTTTTAGAGGATAACGGGAATTGACTATGGAATGGGAAAGAATACTTGCAGATGCAGTAAAAGACGGACAGATAAAGGAACTCTACCTCAGAAAACTGCCGGTACTGAAAACAACCACCAACTGGAAAAAAGTCGAGCTGGTAGGATGGATAGATCACCAGATGAAGTATACTCACTACAAGGGAGGCCTTATCAGGCTGAACAGTAAACTCTATTTTGTTCAGGATAAAACCATCCAGGCCCTTCAGCAGTGGATGGATTGGAATTTCCCCCGCAAGATAGTCGTAATGAAAGACTGAGAAACCTGTTTTTCTCAGTCCATATCTTCTTCTTCCTCGAAAAGGCTTATGGCGGCATCTTTTTTTCGTGCCTTTTTGATAACTGTTTCAAGAAAATCTTTTGCCACGATGGCGTGATTCGGAGAGATACGTCGAATCATTGATTCGTCTTTCTGGCCATATATAATTTCGTCGAGAAAGGTTGTGTGGCCTGTTTCAAGAAGAATGACCCTTTTCATCGTAACGGAGATGGTCTGCTTTGCCCACTCTGAAAGTAGAAATACCAGGTTCTGGGGAATCCTGTTGCGGGCATGCTCATCAAGGGTGGTGAGAAAGTTCTCCAGGGAGAGACCACGCTTACGTGCCTTTATGATTGATTCACGTGTAATGGTGGCGTGAATGATAACGTCGTCGTTTTCAAGGTCAGTGTGGGCCAGTAAATAGTAGAGTGCCAGGGAGGGCAGTTCCCTTTCCGCAAGTATCAGGGTGAAATCGGCGTTGATATAGATGCTCGGTATGATTTCTTCTTCGCGGGGGGGCAGGGGCATTTTAAACAGGCGGTGGGCCACTTCTTCGCCGATGTCTGTTATTCGGATTTTCCCATGTTCGTGGTAGACGAGTCCCATGAGGCAGAGAAGGCTGATTCCATCGTCGATTTCTTTAATTATGCTTTCCTTTTCAGCAAAAAGTGAGTAGAACTGTTTCTTCCCTCCTGCGGCAAGGCGTCCCGCGTGTATAGTCCAGCGGAGGTAGTCTATTTCCGCTTCGCCGATAGAGGCGATTATTTTTAGAAAACCCGTAAGGGTGCGGTAAGACGGATACCTTCTTTCGGGAAGAAAAACTTCCTGCACATTTTTAACACTGTCAAAGGCATGGAGAAGTTTAATCATCAGCGCCACAGGGTTTTCAAGGTCTTTACGGAGGGGGCGCAGACTGATGGTGGCGGCGTCGCGCTGTATCCTGACTGTCTCCAGGGCACTGAGCCAGAAAAGGATGAGAGATGAAAGGGTATCCCTGTCTTCTTCTTCGCCGGAGAGGGATGTAGTGCGTATCAGGTTATCAGCTATTCTTTTCAAGTCGATTTTGCGTATCTGGCCCTGCTTGGTCAAAAACAGCCCGTAGGTGGAAATGATATCGTAGGTGAGAAGCAGGTTAATGAGGACACGGTAGTGGTTGTGAACCACGGGGGTTGCGGCTTTTTTTTTCTTTTTAAGGCTTATGTTTTTGAGAAGAGGCGCCGCTTTATCTGTGAGATAGACGACAGAAATGCCGGGATGTGATATGACATGGCTCAGGGCCATTATTTCATCCTTGATACATTTTTCAAGGGCGGGCCTGAATGAATTGTTTGCAATGATTTTTTCCAGTTCAAGGAGGCCCCCGGATTCGGCGATTGTTACCAGGAGTGTTTCTCCCTTTTCATCAGGCCGTGCCGGTTTTTTTTCTGACCTGGCGGGCTTTTTTCGGCTCAAGGCCTCATGGAGGCGCGAAAGATTGTCCAGAAGTTCAGTGGTGCCCAGAAAATTCAACTGTTCGAATATCTCCTTTATGGGATAGATCTTGTCCATTTTGTTCGTCAGGAGCTGCCTGTTCTTGATGACATAGACCAGTGCCTTATGAGAAAGGGTTGTTGCGTACCGGTCGATTTTTGCTATCGGTATATGGGTCTTTTTTTCCAGGGTAGTGAAGTTTTTGACTTCCCCCCCCTCTTCGTAAATTGCTTTGAAGAGTTTCAGTTCGTCATTTTCGAGGCTTTTCAGTATATTGTGAATGCCCACGGGATTCTGCAGGGCTGCAGAGAGGGTCTTTTCCGCACTGGTGCGGCAGTGCAGTATACGGGCCAGTTCTTTTTTCTGGTCCTTTTCGAGACGTTGCATTGAATCTGATAGAGATTTCATCGTGAAAAAGTTGTAGACACCTTGTTTAACCTATTTTATATAGTGCCAATTATTTGTGCAATAAATTTTGTATTTCTTTTCATTTTTATATAAAAAAAATTGCTGTTTTGAATAGAAAAATTTGCTGTTTTACCTTATAAGGAGCACCTAATGCTACAGTTTTTCCGTTTTAACCGGGACATGGTTTCCGGCCTTGAACTGCCCCTTCTTTCCGGCAGTGACGCCATAAAGTTTTTTCTCAAAAGAACAGTATATCTATTTCTGTTTATTTATGCAACTCTCTTTCTTGCGGTGGCGACACCATTTGTTAAGACACCTTCAGTTCCAATATATTTTATCGGCAGTCTTGCCACAACAATCTACCTTGCCCGGTTTATTAATCACATTATAAAGTTTATAAAGTACAGGGGGGGAAGTATACAGGTCACGGGAACAGGCGTGACCGTGAAGGGAAAGGGACTCTCTCTCACCATTCCCGCCGATGATATTACCTATTTTGAACTCAACGTTGTAGGGAACCTCCTGATTCGTGAAAAGCAGAACGTGACGTCATTCCCTGTGACCATCATGAAAGAGGAAGACAGGGAAAAACTTCTTGGTCAGATGCAGGACATGGCACCGAAACGGACCCGCCTTTATAGAAAACTCTGGGAGTTCGTCGACGCCATTACTGTTGCCCTTGTTCTGGCGGTCCATATTATTCAGTTTGTCGTGCAGGCCTACTACATCCCCAGTGGTTCCATGGAAGACACCCTGCAGATTCATGACCGCCTTTTCGTGGAAAAGATTACCTATGGCCCCACCATTCCGAAAATGATGTTCATGGATAAACCGATTCATCTCAGCTGCCTGGGTATCCGTGATATCCACCGGGGGGACATTGTTATTTTCACCCCGCCCCATGATGAGGAGAAGGACTATATCAAACGCTGTGTTGCTGTAGCCGGGGACAAACTGGAGATAAAAAATGGCGCGGTATATGTAAACGGCAAGAAACAGGATGAGCCCTATGTAAAGGGAATCACCATTGATGAAGGCAGGAGTCGTGTTCAGGGTATTGTTCCGAAGGGGCACATCGTTGTCTTTGGGGACAATCGTGAAAATTCACTGGACAGCCGGATTTTTGGCTACCTTGAAATATCGCGGATAACGGGCCGCGCCTTTATTCTCTACTGGGCGACGGAAGATATCAAGAATTTCAATTTTTCCCGTTTCGGCCTTATCAGGTAAATCGTGTATATTTTTCGCGGGGCAGGTACAGGGTAGCCGCCCCGTGCGGATTTGCATATAGTATTTTTTATGGAAAACAGGGTATTCAAACGCCGCGTCTATTTCGCCGCCGTTTTGATCACGGTCATTTCCTTCGTTTTTATTGCTCGCCTCTTTTCTCTTCATTTCAGCAGCCGCATCATCATTAACAATAAAAGAAAGGCCCCTGTCCGGCGGGGGATTATTGCAGATAGAAACGGGCATATTCTTGCCATGTCTATCGTCTCTTACTCCCTTTTTATAAATCCTGAGAAGGTGAAAAATTCTGCCCGTACCGCCAGTCTTCTTGCAGAGGCACTTGGGATATCCGAGGGTTTTATCGTAAAAAGATTGAACAGGGACAAACGTTTTGTCTGGATACGGAGAAAGCTTGACGGTGAGACTGCGGCGCGGATCAGGGCCATGAAGCTTCCCGGTGTCGGTTTCAAGAAGGAGTTTCGGCGTGTTTTTCCCAATGGAAGTCTCGCTGCCAACATTATCGGATTCGTCAATGTTGACAACCGCGGTATAGAGGGGCTGGAATATCTCTATGACAACCGTCTCGCGGGAAGAGGCGAAGCCGTGGCTGGTGACGGCATGGGAGGGCTTGTGTACGGCCAGAATATTGTTCTCACCATAGACCGTACCGTTCAGCATTATGCAGAGAAGGCCATTGCCGACGCGGTCAGGGTAAATGCGGCGCGCCAGGGAGCGGTTGTCGTCATGGAAGTCAAGACCGGCAGGATACTGGCCCTTGCAAAGTCTCCCGGTTTTGATCCTTATTTTTATTACCGCTACACCCCTTTTCAGAGAAATAATTTTTCTATAACCAGTTCTTTTGAACCGGGTTCCACCATGAAAGTCATTGCAGTTGCCTCGGTCCTGGAAAAGCGCCCTGAACTTTTGAGAAAACGTTACTTCTGTAACGGAAAGGTAGAAATTGGTGATGCCGTTATTACCTGCACAGGAAAACACGGGTCGGTAAGTGTCAATGAAATCATCAAGCATTCATGCAACAGCGGTATTATTGAGATTATGAAAAAAATGAAACGTTCTGATTTTTACAAGACCCTGGATGATTTTGGTTTCGGGCGTCAGACAGGTATTGAACTCCCCGGTGAGTCCGAGGGTATTTTGAGAAAGACCATTCAATGGTCTGGCCTGTCGAAATATTCCATGGCCATCGGGTATGAAATTTCTGTTAATTCCCTTCAGCTTGCCGCCGCTTTCAGTGCCATTGCCAATAAGGGGGTTTATCTCCGCCCACAGATTATTGATTCTATTGAAAGCCATGACGGGAAGATGATACAGTCATTTTTTTCAAAAAGCAGGGGGCGTGTCATCAGTGCCACTACCGCGCGGGGGCTCATGCGTCTCATGCGCCTTGCGGTAAGAGAGGGAACAGGGAAAAAAGCCTCATCACGCTGGTACAGTGTGGCGGGAAAGACGGGAACTTCTCAGAAGTATATCAGCCGAAAAGGCTATACCTCGAAACGCGCGGTTTCGAGTTTTGTCGGCATTGTTCCCGTTATGGATCCCGCTGTATGTATGGTTGTTGTTGTAGATGAGCCGAAGGGGTCCCTGGGCGGGGGTGACGTGGCTGCTCCGGTTTTTTCCCGCCTGGCTGACAGGGTGCTTCCCCTTCTTGGTGTTGGGAGCCGGAGGACAAAGGCGCCGCCCATGAAAAGGTCCCGGGCGGTTAAAGTAAAGGCGGGCAGGGAAATGCCTGATTTTCGGGGTCTTTCCGTGGAGGCACTTCCCGCAAGGGTTGCCCTTCTGCAGAAGACATATGGTGTGAAAGTGAAAATTTACGGCAGCGGTGTTGTGATTTCCCAGAAACCCCTTCCGGGAAAAAGAGTAAAGCCGGGGGATTTTTTGATACTTCAGTGCCGGCAGTAAAGCGGGGATCTCCCCCCTGTCAGGTTACTTCCCCCCATGCGGGAAGAGACTCTCCGGGGTTGTTTTACTGTTACAATCTTATGCTAATGACTTCCCCCCCCTTTATTCGATAATGAGAGGAGAAGGTCTTTTTCATTTAAAATATTATTTATATCTACCCGCGCCTGCCGGGCGGGCCTGTGAGATGCTGCCATGAATTATTTCGCTGAAAACATATCTGTTCTCCGGATACAGTCTCCCTTTCTTGCCGACGCGGTGATGAAGGCGGGAGATTCTACTGTTGAGGTGGTGGTCAATAAAACAGGCGACGCCGTGGGAGTCGTGGAGAGAAAGGGGAAAAAACTTCCCCTCCATAGTAAAATCGCCCCGGTAAAGGAGGCGCAGCGTTTCATAGATGGTATTGATACTTCTTCACATGACCTCTACATTATTTTCGGGTTCGCCTTTGCCTACCATGTTGAAGAGCTCTTGAAGAGAATTTCAGAGGGAACAATGGTTCTGGCCATTGAAAAAAATATAAAAGTTTTGAAGGCGGCACTGGAGGCGCGTGACCTTCGCAGGATTCTTGGTGACGGACGCTTTCTTCTTTTGTCTGATCCCGGCGAAGATGAAATCATTGAGGCCCTGAGGGGAAAGTCATCGGCAAAGGTTAGTTTCGTGACGCACCGCGGTTCTTACCAGCTGGAGGGTGATTATTATACGCAGATGCGTGAAACATGCCGCAGCGCCCTTTCTACCAGGGAAGTCAACATCGCCACCCTGGCAAAGTTTGAACGTCTCTGGAGCGCCAATATTATGCGCAATATTCTTTATTACATGAAGTATCCCGGTGCGGATATCTATTATGACCGGTTCAAAAATATCCCCGCCCTGATAATCGGCGCGGGGCCGAGTCTTGATGACAGTATCGAAGATATTCGACGGATGCGTGACCAGGCCCTGCTGATTGCTGTTGATACCGCCTATCATCTTCTTTTGAAGCATGGTATCGAGCCCCATTTCTGTGTTTCTGTTGATGCACAGATTGTCAATGCACGTTATTTCGAAGGGGTGGGCGGGGGCAGTACCGTTCTCGTGGCTGATCCAATGGTGCATCCTTCTGTGTTTCGTCTTTTCAGGGGAAGGGTGGTTACCTTCGGCATTGCCTTTGAAATGATGAAGTGGATCGAAAAGATATGCGGCTCACACGGGGAGATTACCCACGGGGGATCTGTCAGCACCAATGCCTGTGATTTCGCCTGTCGTCTTGGATGCAGCCCCCTTTTTCTGGTGGGACAGGATCTTGCCTTTACCAAGGGGCGTGCCCATGTCAGGGGGTCTCACCTTGATGAGATGGTCCACTGTCGCACAACGCGTTTGGCCCCGGTAGAAGTTTTTAACCGCAGGCAGATACGGGCCCTTCCCCCCATTCTGGTAAAGGGAATTGGGGGAAGTCAACTTGAGACGAACCAGAAAATGATGATTTTCAGGACATGGTTTTCCCGGCAGAAACGGGATGACCTCTACAATATTTCCGCCGGGGGCGCCCTTATCGATGGGATTCCTGTAAAGAAAGCAGACGAGCTTGATCTTAAGGATATTTTCGAGTCTCCGGGGACTCTGCGGGACAGACTCTATGATGAAAATTTTTCAGCGGGGGCGACTTCCCATGAGATGAAGGAAAGACTGCGCCAGAAGGTTTCCTCCATGCTGAAGGAACTGGGCGGGCTTAAACCCGTTCTTTCTCGTGCCGTCGGTTTTGCCGAAAACCTTGAAGGCCACTTTGAAAGGGGAGAAGGGAAAGGGCAGAAGGTTGACTATATTCTGCAGAAACTCGATGAGACCGACCGTATTATTGAATCGCGAAAAAATATCAAGGACATCATAAGCTTCAGCAGTCAGCGGGCCATACATACAATTAATGAAGGATACGATCTCGGTGAAGGGGAGGGTGATTTTCCCGAAGATGTTCTCGTGGCAAAGCGTTCGCGTTTTCTTTACCAGGGACTCCTTGATGCCCTGAAGTTCAACGAAGGAATACTGAACAAGCTGCTGGTACTGCTCAGCTGATTGAAAAAGGAGAGAGTATATATGAGACCCCCCATTTGTGCTGTATGCGGCCGGAACCTCGAGGGAGGTGAAGGCGGTCTTGTCTATTTTGTCAAGGGGCCCTCTGACCTTGAGTGGGACCGCCGCGCCTCGGAGCCTGAATTCGTGGGGCATCCCCCCTATGCTGAATGGTTCTGCGGAGAGCATCATGACCTCGCCCTTGAATACAGCGACCTCACCCGTGCCGAGGCGATGAAAAAAATTCGTGAACGGCTGAAAGAATAAGATCTTTCAGGGTTTTTATGAAAATCATTAAATCATAGTGGTTATTCCCCCATCCCCCCAGGCTTGTACCCACATTTTTAAAAATGTGGTAAAAATCATTGACTCCTTAAGGTGAAAGTCTCTCAAAAGCTCTCCCTTTTTTTTATATCCTCTTTTCCGGTGCCAGGATTCCTTCATCGGTCTTTTCTGCCTCCGGCGGGTTACTTTTGTAACGGCACAAAACGCTGTACACGAGGTACGAGTGTCGAAGTGGCACAGGACGTGCCGAAAAACTTCGACGCAACCAAAAGGCCGCTCTGCCAGCGCTGTTTAGAACATCCTGTTCGCGCTGGCATTCGATCATCCTGACCAGCATCAATCGCCAGAGAGGCTCAACGGGCGAGAGTGCTGAGCCGCTCTTTGACATCCTGTCACCGCGGCACTGGTGTATCCGTACACGGCGTCCTGAGCGCCGCCCTACAACTTATAGCCATCCATACTGGCATCCATGCCAGCATTTATGTATCAAAAAGCTTTTTTCTGTAGAAAAGAGTAGAGAGGATGGTAAACCAGCTGTTTATGAAAAAAGAAGGCGGGCCGTATCGTCATAGTCTGCAGAAAGAAGTTCAATAAAGTCGATTATCTTTTCATCATCAATGAGCAGGGCAAAGGCGTCATAAAGGGCATCGATGAATTCTTCGCTGATTTGTTCCGCACTTTCAGGAGATAGAAGGGGACAGAGTGCCGCGGCCTTGGGATCGGGGCGCATCTCCAGGATGCCGTCACCGGTCAGGTAGGGCATAAGGGGGAAGATTCTGCATGCCAGGGGCCGTCTTTCCCGGGGGCATGTGCCTTTGCAGGTAAAAAGAAAAATCTTTTCGCCGCCGCCGGTTACCACATTGCTTTCTGTAATGGTGAACCAGTCTTCGCTGTTTTCTGCAAATAATTTTTCTTCACCGGGGAAGAGATACATCCCCTGCTCAGAGCCCCCGGCGCAACAGGCCCTGCCGCAGAGTTTCCCGCAGTCAGTTTCAAGGGGCGTGACCTTTTCGAGAATGTTATATGCTTTTTTTATTGGTGACAGGGGTTTTCCTTTTAACCTTAATTTTCTGGCCCCCGGCTCAGTCTACCTTCGGGTTTTGCCTGCGCAGGCTCAGAGCCACCCACTTCGACATGGCTCAGTGCATCGCCCGAAGGGGGTTGTGAACTGTAATATTTTATACTGGACAAAAATTAAGAAATAGTGTATTTTGTCTGACATATCAGACAAAATTAAAAAATATCGGTGAACTGTTGTGTATATAAGACGAAATTATATTAAAAAAATTGAGCCCTTTATCAATAAGCCTGTTATTAAAATAATAACAGGTATGAGAAGAACCGGGAAAAGTACAATAATGAAACAGATCATTGATTATTTAATTAAAAAAGGAATCAATGAAAAGAGAATAATATACCTAAATATGGAGTCTCTGGACAATGCTCAATACTGTGATATCAATATACTGCATAAATATATTCGTCAAAAAAAGAACGAAACAGATACAAGGCTGTATCTTTTTATAGATGAAGTACAGGAAATAATTAACTGGGAAAAACTGATTAATTCACTCCTGGCAGATAATGATGCTGATATATATATTACCGGATCAAATTCCAAACTTCTCTCAGGTGAAATGGCAACACTTCTAACAGGAAGATATATAGAATTACATGTGTATCCCTTTGTGTTTTCAGAATTTTTAGAAATTTTTCCTCATCAGAATATTGAAAGTGCATTTAATGACTTTCTGATATTTGGCGGTATGCCTGGAATACATCACATGGATATTGACCAGTCTACTGTGTACCAGTATCTTTCTTCAATCAGGGACAGTGTTGTTTTAAAAGATATCGTAAAGAGAAATAATATCAGAGATATAGATTTACTCGAAAGAATAATAACCTTTATTTTTGATAATGCAGGGAACACTATGTCTGGCAGAAGTATTTCAGACTTTTTCAAAAAAGAACACCGAAAAGTAAACCATGAAACCGTTGTAAATTACATGAATCACCTTGAGTCAGCTTTTATTGTAAAAAGAGTACCCCGTTATAATATAAGAGGGAAAAAACACCTTGAAACCAATGAGAAACTTTTTGTAACGGACATTGGATTGAGACATGCTGTTTTCGGATATCACGAAAGTAATATTAATCTCTATCTTGAGAATATAGTCTGTTATGAACTGCTTTACCGCGGGTTTAATGTGTCCGTTGGAAAATTTGATGATTATGAAATTGACTTTATTGCAACAAAGCCAGGAGAAAAAATCTACATTCAGGTGTGCTATCTCCTTACTGATGAAAAAGTCAGGACCAGGGAAACAAGGCCTTTGATGCAGGTGCAGGATAACTATCCAAAATATATCTTAACAATGGACCGTTTGCCCGAAAGTAATGATGAAGGAATTCAAAGGAAATATCTTCCTCAATGGCTTCTTGAGGAATAGGGATTATGTTTTCATTAGATATGTAGTAAAGTACGTTGTATATCTGTCAGTTCATGCGACAGAATGAAACTTTATGGTTGCTATGATGTGTCAATAGCTTGGAAGTTTATATGTTGTAGAAAACAGCAGATGGCCCTATACTATTTCTGCTTTAGGCCAAAGCAGGTGCAGTACATGGCTTTATCAGCTTCTGTGGCGACTAACCTCGACCACGTTTTACGGTTTGGCAAGCCATCTGCTGTTTTCCGTACCAACAAAATAGCACGTATCTGAAGAATACGATGCTGAATAGTGGAATGGCCCAACATACAGCTTCCAAGGTATACCTGATTTGGCTCTGAGTCAATACCAAAACAGGAGCTGGTACATGTCTCAGAATTGAGCTGTATAAACAATTGTATCAACAGTGATACCAGGAAAAACATTTTTTGATAGCGGAAAACTCCTATAAACTCTTCCTGCCCCCCCCCCATAGCCATAAAAAAACAATATAGTCACGAAATTAAACAAATTAACCTTATTAGAACTACTGATAAATCTAGAAAACTATAGACAAATTTACTTGACAATCGAACATGAATTTACGACCTTATATGTACCAATGTCTTTCCAATCGAATAGTCACCGTATGGTGTGCGTGCCCTGCCATGGCAGGGATAGAGCGGAAAGACGCTTTCAGGATGTTAAAATGACAAAAAAAGAAAAAGAAACATACTTAAAAGAGATGAAGCAATTTACCAAAAAGGTCTCTTCCTCCAAGAAAAAATCTGAAAAATTTTTGAAAGAGACTGGTATATACACGCCTAAAGGAACCCTCAGTAAGTCATACAAATAATGTATTCGACCCTGCCAACTTTTGTACTCGGATTTCACGGGTGCGATATTGAAACACGCGATAAAATAATTTCTGGTAAAACAACTCTCAAACCCAGCGAGAATTCTTATGACTGGCTTGGCAATGGTATCTATTTTTGGGAAAATTATCGAGAACACTCTTTACGCAAAGTATTCGGCACTTTGCGAATGCGTCACCTGAACTTTTTGAGTTATACAGCTCATTAAAAATAAGACGGGGAGCAGGAAGAGCCAGGATCGCTTTACTTCGTCGATTATTCATAATTATGAGAAGCATGCTGCTGACTGGAGAAGAATTTAAATATAAAGATGAAATTGCTCACAAAAACAAAGTGATTGATTTTCAAAGTGAGTTGATAAAGCTTAAAAATATCTATGAGCAGGCTAATGCGACTTGACATCATCATAGTGGAAGAACTCAAAAGCCTCCTCAAGACAGACCTTTTCGTATTCCACGGCTATGATGAAATATATTTAGGGGGGAAGTGGGTCAAGGCCACCCCTGCCTTTGACCGGGAATTATGCCAGCGGTTTAAGGTACTCCCCCTTGAGTTTGACGGAAGAAGCGACAGTATCTTTCATCCCTTTGACGCGGAAGGAAGAAAGCACATGGAGTATGTCCACGACTATGGCACCTTTGACGACTTCCCCCATGAACTAATGGTCAGTGAATCTAAAAAATACTACAGTCACCTCTTCACTGACTTCAAATAAGGCAACATTCCAGAGGGTGATATTCGGAATGAAGCCTGAAGAGGGGGTGAAGAAAATGCCTTAACTTCCCCCCCCCTCAATCTTCACCTCTTTTCTGAAGTACATGCCGGTGATGCAGGGGCTTCATCCCTTTCAGTACGGCTGGAAGAAATTTCATCGGTATCACAAACAAGTTCCCGGTTGCCCCTGTACCGGGTCAGCTTTACCGGAGGATTATAGACGATAGACTCCCTTCCAGTGAAGCGGTTAAACAGGAGCCGCAGCTGCTCGATGGCACCGGTAACAACCAGTACCGAGGACATGAGAACCAGTTTCAGGCCCGGAGATCCCATCTCGCGGCGATACAGGCGGGCAACCTGACGGACTTTTCTACGCGCCTTCAGGTTCGGGGCAAAAACAAAAGCCGGGAGAAGAATCAGCCTGATATTCATGGCAATACGTTCCATCTTTCGAATACGGAGCAGCATGAACTCGTCGGGGTCCCTGGTTTCACTTCTTTCATAGGTAAGGGTTTCCGGGTTCCAGGAGAGGCCAAGCCTCTGGCGTTCCCGGTAGTCTTTACGTGCCCGGGCCAGGCCCTGTACTGCAGTCAAAGCCATGTTGACGACCCCGGGCCCGTCGGCGAGGTATTTCTTTTTAAAGGCCTTTTTGAGATATTCCGCATGCACCTTCCGGTCTTTAAAATGAGGATGTTCGAAGGCAAGCTCTCCCGCCCCGTGAACATGCCTGCATTCAAGGCGCTTGAGCCTTCCCTCTTCTTTCAATTCATCGTGAAGCCGTGTCCCGGGAAGGGGCGTATAATTCATGAACTGGATAAGGTCTGAATTGAGATTTATAACCCAGTCAATCTCTTCACGGATGGTTGTGTCGTTGTGATGATCCTGGAAAAGGATAGTCGAGGCATTGACAATAATACCCTTTGAGCGGAGTTCTTCTATCAGTCCCCTGACATCTATCCCCCGGGTCTTGTCGTGGTTGCTGTACTTTGACTCAACACCGATCCAGACCATGCGAACCCCGAGGCGAACCAGAAAGTCGACTCCCATCATTTTAACAACCTCGGCAGAGGAAAAAATATCAAAAACATAGGGCTTTTTATTCGCAGTCATCTCCTCAAGGAGCTGCCGGGCTCTCGCCGGCTGTTTGAGAAAGTTTTCATCCATGATCGAAAAACCGGTTGAACCAAGCTCTTCCTCTGACCTTCGACACGCCTCAAAGGCATCTTTTCCCGTTGTGAGCAGCGAAATATATTTTTTTTCAAACTTGTGTGAAGTCGCACAGAACCTGCATGCGTTTTCACAGCCCACACCGGGCATGAGAATTGAGCCCCGGGGTTTACCCCTGAACCCGTAGATCTTCTCATAAGCCGGCCCGAGTATGGCCGGGTGCTTTATCGGCGCGTCGACCCGGTTGCCGAAATATTTTCTCAGCCAGCTTACTCCCTCCCCTTTGCAGAGGGCGTCAAAGGGCATAAGCTTTCGTATTTTCGGTATTGCGGCCCCGTAACCGCCAAGGATAATTTTAACCTTTGGATACTTTTCACTGACATACTCAGCCATTCTCTTCGCCTTCAGGGCGTTGGGAAGAATAAAATTTATGCCCACATGGGTGTACCCCTTCTTTAGTTCTCTCTTAAAGTCCTTCCAGCGGGGAAAATCGAGCACTGTGGTATCCACGGAAACATTTTCAGCCAGAAGATAAAGGGGGAAGGTCCAGTAAGACTGGCGGGGAGAGTGAACCCCCTGCATCCTGGTAATCTGGTTATTGAGAAGCTCCATTTGCATGCCGAGTGATTCCGCATAACGGTTTTTGACTCCATAAGGACCAAAAACACCGGTTAAAAGCAACTTTACTGAACTCATTTTTTTACTCCTTGATTTTCTTTATATCTTTTCATGAACACAGGTCTGTGAGAATGCCTGAAAGCCCGGACACGGCCTGTTATTTACAGCTGCAGGGGATGCTGTTGCAAAAGTGAGACATGAAAATCAAAAATCAGGGTGCAAAAAAATTTTCATGTCTGATAACATCTGCGGCTGGTGCATTTTTTTGCAACCAGAAAAGCCTTTCTTGTCTCTATTGCAGTAACCAGAAGTAAATATAAGGAGGCGAACTGCATACCGGTCTCACTGGTGTGGCATTACGTTGCCCAACTGACTAGCATGGACAGATATTATGCACTTTACAATATTCAAAACACCTGTTATACGAACATTTTTCAAGTACACCGCAAAACTGCTCCTCTTTCTCACCGGCTGGAAAGCCGCGGGCGGTTTTCCGAAAAATTAGAGCTGTGTCGTTATTGCCGCCCCCCATACATCAAACTGGGACTTCTTCTACGGTCTCATCACGGTACTGGCACTGGAGGTCGATATCTACTGGATTGGAAAAGCCTCTCTCTTTAAATTTCCCTTTGGTCCCATAATGAAATGGCTCGGGGGCATACCGGTTGACCGAAGCAGGAGCAACAACATTGTTTCACAGGCGGTTGACAGCTTCAGAAAAGAAAAAAATCTTGCCCTGACCATTCCTCCCGAAGGGAGCCGTTCATCGGTGAGTTCCTGGAAAAGTGGATTTTACTTTGATATGTAGTAAATTACGATGGATATGTTCCAGTTCATGCGACAGAATGAAACTTCATGGTTGCTGGTACATGTTTCAGAATTGTTAATATATTGACAAAAAGTTCATCATCGAAAAGGCCTTTTTAAATTTTCAGCCGAAAAATTGGCAAAAAATTTTCGCGTAAACAGATCTCTCGCCGCTCATCTCAATAAAAAAATTTTTTGAAAAATCTGCCTTATCTAAAAAGAATAAATTTTTATGGCGAGCGGTTCACCGGCCTGAAATAGCCCCCGACAATCCCTTTTTTTCATTATAATGCAATCCTTTAGTCTTTGATGTAAAATATTTCAACAAACTGACGTTATTTGAAAAAAATTTTTTGTATGCTGAAAAATCCATTGAAATTAATTTTCTGATTCATAAACCTGTCATCTAACGCTATTTAGCTGTTTTGCTTCAGGTAACGGAAATGATTTCAGAAAAGAAAGAAAAGTTTGCCGAAGCCTATGACAATTACTATGCATGGGCTTTTTCCATTATATTCAACAGGGTGGACAGTATTGAAGACACGCAGGATATCTGTCACGATCTTTTTCTCCGTTTCCTTGAAAAGATTGATACCATTGAAAACTATCGTTCGTGGCTGATAGTTGCTCTTCGCTATGAGGTTCTCACCTATTATAGAAAAAAGAAACCAGAGGTTGTTGATCCGGAAAGTTTTTTCGAGGATCCCACTCTCACTTTTGTCAACGGTGCCCGGGACGCGCGTGTTATCATGGAAGATTCAATCACACGAATTTCCGAGGTCCATGGCGAAGTAGATTATCTTCTTTTTGATCTCATTTCACTGAAACGATTTACTGTCAGGGAGGCAGGTCTGCAGCTGGGCCTTTCTACCCGGCAGGCACGGTATCGCCATGATGAGATAATCCGCTGGTTGAAAAATGACCTTCGTTCGAAGGGAATTGCATCCCTGGAGGACCTCCTGTGAAAGAGTCTTATGAAATTGTTGACAGTCTCCTTGAAAAATATCGATTCACGGAACCCCTGCCTCCTGAAGTGCAGAAGGGCCTGCGGCGTATCCGGGAAAGGGAGTTCAACCGTGTCATCAGGTCGGCAGGAGGGGGGTCTCTTCTCTTTTTTGCAGCGGCATACGTTCATTTTACCTTTAAAAAGGCAGGCATTACTCTTACACTGGCAAAATCAGCGGTAATTCTTACCCTCTCAGGGATTCTTGCCGTGGGTGCAGTCGGCACCGGAATTTACAGTGCTGTAAAAACATTAACGGCAGAAGAAAAACAGGCGCCTGAACTTCACCCCCGTATAGAAAGCCCAGAAAAAAAGAATAATACTGGTGCCGCGGGGAATAATGAGAAACCTTTGAAAAAAAGTGCACCCGTGGCAGTAAAACGAATGTTTGCCGGTGTGAGCACCATTACCGGTTCTACAGTAACCGCTGGTGAACGAAACAGCCTG
Organism: uncultured Leptospirales bacterium; assembly: GCA_964534225.1. Classification (GTDB taxonomy): domain Bacteria; phylum Spirochaetota; class UBA4802; order UBA4802; family UBA5550; genus CAZHNW01. Next base: position 30,759 of record CAZHNW010000006.1, read on the forward strand.
ACTAAAATGGTTTATCACCACCTTAAAAATGACCAGGCCCTTATTCCCATGGAGAGGTACAGGAAAAAGGGAAATGTAAAATTTCGTTATCTTCTCCTGGGAGAAGTTGACCGGGTCAGTGGCACTGTCACTCTTTCCCTGCGTATCGTTGATGCTGAAACGGGCAGGATCGCCGCCTATCTTAAAGACGAAGGTGAAGATATTGAAGAGCTGAAAAGAAAACTGCCTGTACTGGCTGAAGCGGCACGAAAAAAACTTTTTTCATTGTACAGGAAAGCCCGATGAGAGTGCTTGTTGTATCCATTTTTTTTGTCTGCATACTTTTCCCGGTCTCAGCCGGGGGAGAAGAAAAGGATGTTCCCCGGCGCCTCGCGGTTATGAAATTTGCCACTGTTAATTGCCGCGCAGCCATTGCGGGAATATCTCGCAATGCTGTTGAGATGCGGCTTTTCAACGAAGATAAATTTGAAATACTTGAACAGCAGCAGGTGGACAAGCTGGCGTCACAGCATAAAGAGACGCTTCAGGGGGAGAATGAACGGCTGAGAAAAATCGGCCGCCTTCTCAAGGCGGGGTTCATGGTCACAGGCACTGTTGAAAAACTCGGGGGGTACCGGATAACATTGCGAGTTTTTGATGTTGAGGGTGATAAAGTTATTTATACTGCTTCTGTAGATGTTGATGCACTCGAAGACCTGCGTGAAGGTTCCGGCGATGCAGCGGGAAAAATTTCCCGCGGCCTTGCCCGTCTCTGGGGAGAATATAAACCCGGTGAAATAAATCTTACAACGGCCTTTCTCTATGCCTTTCCCATGGGGCATCTCGAAAAACTCTGCCGGTACGGGTACGGCTTTGATCTGCGGGGAAGATACCAGAACATTTTTTTTCAGGGCATTTTCGCCGGTGGCATTTTTTCTTTTCTCTACTTCCCCGGCAGGGATAACACGCTTCACCATTCATGGATGACGGCCCTGCAGCTTTCCCTGGGATACGAGGTTGAATTGTCTCTGTTTCGCGTCAGGGTGTTTGCCGCAGGAGGTATGGGATATAACAGCATCTGTTATTACCGTGAAACTGTCTCTGAAGAGTGTGATACCATGAAAGGCTTTCAGCCCCTTCTGCGAAGCGGCCTCGAGGTCTCTGCATCTCTCTGGCGGCAGATAATGATTTTCATGGGAGCGGCATACGGCCATATATTCGATGCCGGGGGCGCCGTATCATGGATGGAAGTTTCGGCAGGCATGCGATTCAGAATATAGAGTGTATCAGGGGAGAGTATATGAGACGACTGAATATTTTATTTTTACTGCATCTTTTCTTTTTTTCCTGTACGGGTCTCTACTATGATATTCCCGAGAGGACATCTCCTGCTGTACCTGAAGTGCCTGAGAGGCCCTCTGTAAAAAGTTCATGTCCCGGTGTAGGGGATATTGATGTTGGCCGTGACGGTACCTTCATGGTTTCATTTACCAAGGAGCTTCTGCCGGAAAGTGTAAATGAAACAACAGTAATACTCAGTGAAAGCAGCGGGGGGGAAGTCGAAGCGGCGGTAACCCTTGAAGAGGGGCATATAATTTTGATCAGGCCCGCGGTACTTCTTGCTGCAGAAAGTGACTATGCCATTATCATCGGTACGGGTATTCGGGACATTGAAAACCTCTCCTTTGAAGAAGAAATCCGCCTCACCTTCAGGACCGGTACCGCCCTTGACACGGAACCGCCACGCGTGACAGGCACAACGCCCCATGATGGTGACATTGTTGATGTTTCACAGAAGGAAGTTATCATAACCTTCAGTGAACAGGTGGACCCAGCCAGTATCAACAGCGAAAGTATTCAGCTTTTTGCCGGCGAAGAAGACCCCCTCGAAGGTACTTTCAGTTATGACATTGAAAAGATGAGTGTCACCCTTGCGTTGAAAGAAGAACTGGAAAAAAACAGGCAGTATACTATCAGGGTCGAAAGCATAAAAGACCTTGCAGGTAATGTCATGACTGGTTTCAGGAGGTTTCAGTTTTCCACCGGGGCGGTTGCTGTCGCCGAGGACAATATATACTGTCCCCTGGGAGAGGGGCTTTTCGGCAGAAGTGACAGCGGCAGGGGATCTGTCTTAAGAATGCCTGACGGAAGTTCTCTTATCGACAGTAATGGTATCACCTGGGGAGATTCTATCAGGCACCTGGTAGACTGTAAAACAGAAGGTCCCCTTGACGAAGGAAAATGCCTGCGCCTTGTCGTCAATGGAAAGAATGTCGCCTCACCTGAAGGTATGAACCTTGACCCGGTACTGAAGGAGATGACTAAACCTGACTCTCCCCCTCCGGGGAAATGCTATATCGATCCCGTTATGGGGAGGTTCGTTCTCCCCCGGCCTGTGTTAAGGTGTGGGATGGATAGTCTTGAAAAAATAGAAGACCCATCAATTAAGCCGTCTGATCATTATATTTTTATCTACCCAAATAAAAGTTTTCGTCTAGTACAGGATTTTCCTTCCGGTCATTATATAAAATTTGATAATAGAGTAACAACTGAAAATTTTTCTACAGCAAAATATTCTGTATCTAAGCTTAATTTTTGTACTAAAAAAATTTTAAATTATAGAGATTTAGCATGTCATTTTCGATTTTTGAGTAAGCACTATATTTTAAATTCTGTTTTATCAGATAATTTATCATTAATTTTTTCAAATAGTTTTAACTTTGGAATTTTATCTTTCAAAATAACAAATGGTAATGCAGTAATTAATACAGGAGAGCGTGATAAAAATTTAGACAGATTAAATAAATTAATCGATTCAAAGGTTGATTTAATTGATATCTGGATATTTTGTCAAAAAATTGGAGATGTTCAATTTAGAATAGAAATGCTTGCTGAGGGTATTGAATGTTTTGCGTCAATTCGATCTATGAATGAAATA